>NZ_CP015118.1:2742041-3046712 GCF_002116905.1 Piscinibacter gummiphilus | reverse complement strand
GAAGTCCCCGCGCGCGACGTCGTCGCGCACCTTGACCACGCTGAACATGCCGCCCATGCCGATGGGTCCGAACGGCCCGGTGCCGGTCATCATCGGCAGCGTGTTGTCGGGCAGCGGCATCTCCATCTCCGCCATGTCGTGCATGCCTTTGTCGCCCATGGCCATGTAGTTGGGGACCAGCTTCGCGATCTTCTTCGCGAGGTCGCCCTGGTCGACGCCGATCATGGTCGGCACGTCGTGGCCCATCGCGTTCATCGTGTGGTGGCTCTTGTGGCAATGGATGGCCCAGTCGCCCGCCAGAGCGTCGAACTCGAAGGCCCGCATCTGGCCCACCGCGACGTCGGTCGTCACCTCGGGCCAGCGCGCGCTCTTCGGCACCCAGCCCCCGTCGGTGCCCGTGACCTCGAAGTGCGGCCCGTGCATGTGGATGGGGTGGTTCGTCATCGTCAGGTTGCCCACCCGGATGCGCACGCGGTCCCCGGTGCGCGCGACGAACGGGTCGATGCCCGGGAATGCGCGGCTGTTCCAGGTCCACAGGTTGAAATCGAGCATCGTGTTGACCCGCGGCGTGGCGCTGCCCGGTTCGATGTCGTAGGCGTTGAGCATGAAGCCGAAGTCGCGGTCGACGCGGTGCTGCCTCGGGTCCTTCGGGTGGATGATGAACAGGCCCATCATGCCCATCGCCATCTGCACCATCTCGTCGGCATGCGGGTGGTACATGTGCGTGCCCGGGCGCTGCAGCACGAACTCGTACATGAAGGTCTTGCCGACGCCGATGGGCGGCTGGGTGAGGCCCGACACGCCGTCCATGCCCGACGGCAGCAGCACGCCGTGCCAGTGGACGGTGGTGACCTCCGGCAGCTTGTTGGTCACGAAGATGCGGACGCGGTCGCCCTCGACGGCCTCGATCGTCGGGCCCGGGCTGGAGCCGTTGTAGCCCCACAGGTTCGCCGTCATGCCGGGGGCGATCTCGCGCACGACGGGTTCCGCGACGAGGTGGAACTCCTTGACGCCGTCCTTCATGCGCCACGGCAGCGACCAGCCGTTGAGCGTGACGATCGGGTTGAAGGGCCGGCCGTTCGGCGGGAGCGGAGGCGGTTGCGTGGCCGCCGAGGCCGACACGGGGGCTTCCGGCAGCAGCGCCGCGCCGGCGCGGCTGACCGCGGCGGCGCCGAGGAACGTGGCACCAGCGGACTTGAAGAAGGTTCTGCGGTTCGTCATGTCGTCGTCTTTCAGTGGCCACCCTGCCCGGCCGCGGCGTCGCGGGTCGGAGCCATGGCGGGCGAGGCGCCGGGCGAGCGGCCCGTCATCGCGGTGCGCAGGTCGGTCTCGGCGATCCAGTGGTCGCGCAGCGCCTCGATGGCGGCGGTCACCGTGCCGACCTGGTCGCGGGCATCGGCGAGCAGCTCGAACACGCTCGCGAGCATTCCGTTGTAGCGGAGCAGGTTCTCCTCGGAGATGCGCTGGCGCAGCGGCACGGCTTCGTCGCGGTAGTGTTTCGCGAGGTCGTACGCGGTGCGGTAGGCCGAGTACGTCTCGCGCACTTCCGACTGCGCGTTCGCCGCGACCTCGGCGGTGCGATGCACCGCCTGCATGTAGGTCGCCTCGGCGCGCGCCGTGCGGGTCGCGCCGAAATCGAAGAGCGGAAGCTCCAGCTCGATCTCGAAGCCGTTCTGCCGCGGCTCGCCGGTCTGGCTCTTGTTGGCGTAGCCGGCCTCGAGCACGTTGACGAAGCGTGTGCCGCGGGTCAGACCGAGCGATTTCGCCGTGGCCTCGGCCTCGCGCCGGGCCATCAGCACGTCCAGGCGCTGGTCGATGGCGGTCTGCTCGGCGTTGCGGGCATCGAGCGGGGCGGCCGGCAGGTCGGGCAGGCGCGCCGGCAGCGTGAAGGCGAGCTGGTCGCCCGAGAGCCCCAGCGCACGCACCAGCCGTTCGCGTTCGGCCACGGCCCGGTGCCGGGCCCGCGCCAGGTTGGCCGTGGCATCGACCTGGAACGACTGCTCGCGCAGGCGGGCGAGCTTGCTGAAGTTGCCGGCGGCCTGCATGCGGCGGGCAAGTTCGCTGGACGTGTCCGCCGCGTCCTTGACCTGCTCGTGGTACCTCGCGAGGTCCTGCGCCGCGATGGCGCCGAAGAACGCCTTGCGCGCCTCGGCCGCGGCCCCCACCGCATCGGACGCGGCGCGGACCTGCACCTGCGCCAGCTGGCGCTGCGCCACGTCGTTCGCGAGCGGCAGGGTCAGCAGGCCCAGCACGTTGAACATCACCGTGCGGTCGATCTCGGTGACACCGCCGCCGCTCAGGCGCCCGAAGGTGAAGGTGGGGTTGGCCAGGCGGCCCGCGCGCACGCGGTCCGCCTCGGCGATGCCCAGTTCGGCGAAGGCGGCCTGGAGGCCGCGGTGGTTCAGCAGCGCGACCTCGACCGCGCTGTCAGGGGTCAGGGGCTGTTTCAGGAGCTCGGCGACACGCCGGGTGGCCGTGTCGACGTCGGCCTCGGTGCGCTGAAGCGTGACCGGGTGCCCGGTGCGGGCGGCCGTCAGTTCGGACACGCGGGCGGCCCCGCCGTCCGGCGAGAACGAGGCGCAGCCGGCGAGCACGAGCACGGCCGATGCGGCGACGGCGCGCCGCACCATCGAAAGGTTGTGCATTGTGGGAAACCATGTGAGTCATCGGCGCGGCGAAACCGCAGCCGGGAAACGCCCGCGCGGGCCGCCGAAGCGGACGCACGCACGAGCCCCATCGGACCTCCCGCGGAGGCCTCGTCGGGTCAGCAGGTTCGTGGGGGGCGGTCCTGGCCGCCCGACTGGAACGTCGGGGCCGGGGCCGAGACGGCGGGGAACGTGGCCGTGCTCAGCACCACGGGGCCGTCGATCGCCGGGAAGCTGCCCGCCAGCGGGGGCGAGGAGCAGGACGCCGAGCACATGTTGCACTTGTCCTGGGACGCGTGGCCATGGCCGGGCTGGGGGTCGGGGGTGGGCTCGTGGACCTGGGCATCGTGCCCGTGGTCCATGCCCTCGTGATGGGCGTGCGCCTCGACATGGCCCGTCACGACCACCTCGGCATGGCCGCCTGCGCCCGCGGGCATGCACGGCATGGTCGCGGCCATGGCGCCCCGGACGGGGAGCAGCACGGCGAGCAGGACCAGGAACCAGAGGCGGAGGAACTTCACGGCGGCGAGGTTACCAGAGTGAGGGCGACCGGCGCATCGTAAACCTTGCCCCCGTCGCAAGGTCAAGGCCCGGAGCGCAGAAAAAAGGCCGCCCGAAGGCGGCCTTTCGTGTCCCGAAGGAACTCGGGGATCAGCGCACGACGGCGATCTGTTCCCGCTTGTCGCCATCGAACGTGAACAGCGTGAGCGCGCCGTTCTTGATGTCGCCCTTCTCGTCGAAGGCGATCTGGCCGGTCACGCCCTTGTAGTTGGTCTTGCCCACTTCCGGCAGGTACTTCGCCGGGTCGGCGGAGTCGGCACGGACCATGGCTTCGACCAGCACGTTGACGGCGTCGTAGACGTACGGGGCGTACAGCTTGACGTCGATGTTGAACTTCTCCTTGTAGCGCTTCTTGAAGTCCTCCATGCCGGCCTTCTGTTCACCTTCGACACCGCCCGCTTCGGCGCAGACGACGTTGCCCTTCACGAGGCCGCCGCCGGCCAGGTTCGGCAGTTCACCCGTGCAGATGCCGTCGCCGCCCATGTACTTGGCCTCGATGCCCAGCTGCTTCATCTGGCGCAGCATCGGGCCGCCCACGGCGTCCATGCCGCCGAAGAAGATGACGTCGGGCTTCGTGGCCTTGATGGCGGTCAGGATGGAGCTGAAGTCCTTTTCCTTGTCGTTGGTGAACTGGCGCGAGGCGATGGTGCCGCCCGAGGCCGTGGCGGCCTTCAGGAACTCCTCGGCGACGCCCTGGCCGTAGGCCGTGCGGTCGTCGATCACGGCGATCTGCTTGCCCTTGAGTTCGCCCGTGGCGTAGCGGCCCAGCGTGCCACCGAGGTGCACGTCGTCGGCCACGACGCGGAACGTCGTCTTGAAGCCCTGGCGCGTGAAGGTCGGGTTCGTGGCCGACGGCGAGATCTGCGGGATGCCCGCGTCGCTGTAGATCTTCGAGGCCGGGATGGACGTGCCGGAGTTCAGGTGGCCCACCACGCCGTTGACCTTGGCGTCGACGAGCTTCTGCGCCGCCGCGGTGCCCTGCTTCGGATCGCCGGCATCGTCTTCGCCCAGCAGCTCGAACTTGACCTTCTTGCCGCCGATGGTCACGCCCTTGGCGTTGAGCTCATCGATGGCCATGCGGGCGCCGTTCTCGTTGTCGATGCCGAGGTGGGCGATGGCGCCGCTCTTCGGGCCGACGTGCCCGATCTTCACCACCGGGGTTTCGTCCGCCTTCTTGCCACATCCAGCCAGCGCGACCGCAATGACGACGGCCGACAGTGCAAACAGTGAACGCTTCATACACAGGCTCCTAATAAGGATTGAGAAAAGAAACGAAGACAAGGCACGGATCGGGCCAGGCCTCGGCACTACCACTCGCACACACGGAAAAAGTCACGAACCGGATTCACGGCGATGTGCCTGACGCGCCAGTTCGATCGCGACGGCACGCGACACCATCTCGTGGAGGGTCGCATGGAGTTGTTCCTTCAGGTCGGCCATCAGGCTGTCGGCCGCGCGCGCGAGCGCGGGCACCACGGCCTCGCGCATGCGGTGGTCGAACATCAGGTCGATCTGTCCTTCGAGTCCTTCGAACACGCGCTGCACCAGCACGTCTTCCGAAACCGTTTCCACGGGACGCACCGGTGCGGGGATGGGCACCGGAACGGGCACCGGCGCGGACACCACCGCGGGGCCTTCGTCGCGGCTCCACCAGCTGCCGGAGAAGTCGGCCGGCAGTGGCGACGGCGGCGCCATCGCGGGCAGCGGCAGCCCCACGCGCACGTGCGGCGCGGGCCGGCGCTTGAGCCATTCGGGCGGCGCCGGCGCGTCGTGCGCGAACGGCACGGGCTGCTCGGCAAGCACGGGTTCGGGCGCCGGGACCGGTTCCGGCCGGGGTGCCTCGGGCGCAGGCACCGGGACCGGCGCGGGCACCGCGATGGCGACGGGCTCGTCCACCGGCAACGGAAAATCGACCTCGACGAGGGCCGCCTCGACCGGTTCCTCGACCGCGGCGGTGAGCTGGATCACCTCGGTGAGCACGGGCAACCGGTGCGCCGGAGGGGTGCCGGGAGCGTTCATCTTCATGCGGTCGGGTCCTGCGCGACGTCGTGCTTCTGCAGCACGTAGCCCCGGTCGGCATAGTGTTTCCAGCGCCCACGGCCGGCCAGACGCGCCGGTCCGTCGACCGGCACGAGCTCGATCACCCGTGCGAACACCTCGAAACCCTCCACCAATTCGTCCCCCATGTTCAGCAGCACGTCCTGGTGTGGTGCGTCGCGCACCGCATCGGTCAGCCAGACGGGAGTGTGACGCAAACGCGGGGCCAGTGGCATCCCGGTTTTCGAGAGCACGTGCGGAATGAAGTCGAGCGCCTCGAACGTCCAGAGCTGGCGGTCGAGCTGCGAGAGCACCGGCACCGGAGCCGCCACCACCACCTTCGCCCCCCGCCGCACCGCCTTCCGCAGAAGCCGGCAGGCGTAGCCCATGCGGTCGGGCACGTTGAAGTGGAAGCTGATCTCGGTCATCGGGTCCCGCGGGTGCGTGTTCTTCAGGCGGCCTGCGACAGCACGAAGTGGGTCAGCAGCGGCACGGGCCGGCCGGTGCCGCCCTTGGCCGCGCCCGATTTCCAGGCGGTGCCGGCCACGTCGAGGTGGGCCCAGCGGTACTTCGAGGTGAAGCGGCGCAGGAACATGGCGGCGGTGATCGCCCCACCGGCGCGCGGCCCCACGTTGCCCATGTCGGCGAAGTTGCTCTTGAGGCCGTCGTCGTACTCCTCGTCGAGCGGCATGCGCCAGCACGGGTCGAGCCCGGCCTGCCCGGCTTCGGACAGTTCGGTGGCGAGCGTCTCGTCGGCCGTGAACAGGCCGCTGCGGTGGTGGCCGAGGGCGATCACGCAGGCCCCGGTCAGCGTGGCGATGTCGACCACGGCCGCCGGCTTGAAGCGCTCGGCGTAGGTCAGCGCGTCGCACAGCAGCAGGCGCCCTTCGGCGTCGGTGTTGAGCACCTCGATGGTCTGGCCCGACAGGCTCGTGACCACGTCGCCCGGCTTGAGCGAGCGGCCGTCGGGCATGTTCTCGCACGCGGGGATCAGGCCCACGAGGTTCACCTTCGCCTTCAGCTCGGCGATGGCGCGGAAGGTGCCCAGCACGCTGGCGGCGCCTCCCATGTCGAACTTCATCTCGTCCATCTCGGCCGCGGGCTTGATGGAGATGCCGCCGGTGTCGAACGTGACGCCCTTGCCGACGAGCACCACCGGCGCCTTGTTCTTCGCGGCGCCCTGGTAGCGCAGCACGATGAACCGGGGCGGCTCTTCCGAGCCCTGGGAAACGGCGAGGAACGAGCCCATGCCCTCCTTCTCGATGGCCTTGCGGTCGAGCACCTCGACCTTCAGGTCGTGGCTCTTGCCGAGCTTCTTCGCCTGTTCGGCGAGCATGGTGGGCGTGCAGTGGTTCGCCGGGCGGTTCGCCCACTCGCGGGCGAGTTGCACGCCCGAGGCGATGGCCTGGCCGCGGGCGAGCCCCAGCTGCGCCATCTTCGCGTGGCCCTTGTCGGTGAGGAACAGCGCCGTGTCGAACGCCGGCGCCGGCGGGGCGCTGGGCTTCGTGTGGCGGTAGACGTAGACGGCATCGAACGCCGCGCCCACGGCGGCTTCGGCATGGCTCGCGTCGACCTCGAGGCCGACCGTGGCGATGCCGACGCGGCGGGCGCCGGTGGTCTTCAGCGCGGCCAGCCCCTGGGCCACCGCGGCCTTGAAGGCCTTCGGGGTGACGCCGGCCGACGCCGAGATCACGACCCGGGGCGCCTTGACACCCGGCAGGCGGTGCAGGTACAGCGTGCGGCCCGCCTTCAGCTGGAAGTCGCCCTGGGCGATGGCATCGGCGAGCGGGCCGGCGATGGCCGCGTCGAGCAGCGGGTCCAGGCTGTCGCCGGCCACCACGACCAGCAGCGCATCGGCTGACAGCGTCGACAAGGCGGACAACGAAAGAATCTGGTGACGAACGTCCATAATGCAGCCCCAACAAGAATCCGACGATGTTATTCGATTCCACACTGCGCCGAGACATCGCCCGAACATTCGGCGCGACACTGGTCGTCATCCTCACCATCGTCCTGACGATGTTCCTCATCCGCACGCTGGGCCAGGCGGCGGTGGGCAAGGTGTCGCCGCAGGACGTCGCGCTCCTGCTCGGTTTCACGTCGCTCGCCAACCTGCCCACGATGCTGAGCCTGTCGCTCTTCATCGCGGTGGTGGTGTCGCTCGGCCGCATGTACCGCGAGAGCGAGATGGCCATCTGGTTCGCGAGCGGGGTCGGCCTGAGCCGCTTCGTGCGCCCGGTGCTGCGCGTGAGCTGGCCCGTGCTGCTCGTCGTGGGCCTGATGGCGCTGTTCGTGTGGCCCTGGGTGAACCAGCAGAGCGCCGACCTGAAGGAACGCTTCGAGCGCCGCTCCGACCTCTCGCGCGTGGCGCCCGGGCAGTTCCAGTCCTCGCGCGACGGCTCGCGCGTGTTCTTCATCGACCGCGACCAGCAGGACGGCGGCACCGGCCGCAACGTCTTCATCCTGATCAGGAAGGGTGACAACGAGTCGATCACCACGGCCCGCACCGGCCGCATCGAGCACACCGACGAGGCCGACGTGCTCGTGCTCGACAGCGGCCAGCGCAACGAGCAGGACTTCAAGACGAACGAGAAGACCGTCTCGCGCTTCCAGAGCTACCAGATCCAGGTGGGCGAACGCGTCAAGGTGTCGGACGCCGTGCTGCCCTACAAGGCCCGCCCCACGGTCGACCTGCTGCTGAGCCCCGACGCGAAGGCGCGCGGCGAACTCACCTGGCGCCTGGGCCTGACGCTCGGCTCGGCCAACCTGCTGCTGCTCGCGCTGAGCCTGTCGGCCACGCAGCCGCGGCGGGCCAGCAACTGGAACCTGCTCTTCGCCCTCCTCGCCTTCGTCGTGTACTACAACCTCATCAACCTGTCGCAGGCCTGGGTGTCGTCGGGCCGCATCGGCATGGGCGGCGTGCTGGCAGCGGTCCACGGGTCGGCCTTCCTCCTCGCCATCGGCCTGCTCTGGTGGCGAGACAACGGCACGCACGTGCAGTGGCGCAAGCCGCGCCCCGCGAAGCAGGAGGCCCACGCATGAGAACCGTCCGCCGCCTGCTGTACGCCGACGTGGTGAGCGCCGTCGTGTTCGTCGCCATCGCCTTCCTGTCGCTGTTCTTCTTCATCGACTTCGTCGACGAACTGGGTGACGTCGGCAAGGACTACTCGGCGATGCACGCCGCGCTGTACTCGCTGCTCGAGCTGCCCGGCCACCTCTACGAGCTGGCGCCCATCGCGGTGCTGATCGGCACCATCTACGCCCTGTCGCGCCTCGCCCAGTCGTCGGAGTTCACCATCCTGCGCACCGGCGGCCTCGGCCCCGGCCGGGCGCTGTCGCTGCTGATGGGGCTCGGCGTCGCGTTCGGCGTGCTCACGTTCGTCGTGGGCGACTACCTCGCGCCCCTCTCCGAACGGGCCGCCGTCGAGCTGCATGCGCGCGTCAAGGGCGGCTTGAGCCTCGGCCGCGCGGGCGCGTGGATGAAGGACAAGCTCAACACGCCCGACGGTGAACGCAACTACTCCATCAACGTGTCCACGGCCGCGGCCGACGGCGAGCTGCTGTATGTGCGCATCTACGCCTTCGACACCGAGGGCCGGCTGGTCCAGCGCATCGCCGCCGACACGGCACGGGTCGACGCCTCCGGCTTGTGGACGCTGAACAAGGTGCTGCTGACCGACTGGACCGGCGCCTCCGGCGCCGCGGCGGCGGACATCGCCCAGCTCAAGGTCGACGTCAAGCAGCTCGAGGTGTTCCACCTGCAGACCACGCTCGCGGCGAACGTGGTGTCGTCGGCGGTGCGCCCCTTCAACTCGATGTCCACCTTCGAGCTGTTCCGCTACATGAACCACCTCTCGGACAACGAGCAGACCGCGCAGCGCTACGAACTGCGGTTCTGGAAACGGGCGCTCTACCCGCTCGCGTGCCTCGTGATGGTGGGCCTCGCGCTGCCGTTCGCGTACCTGCACGCGCGGGCCGGCGGCGTGAGCCTGAAGGTGTTCGGCGGCATCATGCTGGGCATCACCTTCGTGCTGCTCAACAACGTCGCGGCCCACATCGGCCTGCTGAAGAACTGGACGCCGTGGATCGTCGCGGCCACGCCCAGCCTCATCTTCCTCGGGATGTCGTTCGCGGCCTTCAGCTGGCTCGTGAGGTACCGATGACCGGACTGCTGCTGTTCGCGCACGGGGCGCGGGATCCGAACTGGGCCCGCCCCTTCCAGGCCGTGGCCGACCGCGTGCGCGCGGCACGCCCCGGCGTGCCGGTCGAGCTGGCCTTCCTCGAGTTCATGGCCCCCGACATCGCCACGGCCGGCCGTTCGCTGGCCGATGCCGGCTGCACCGCGGTGGCCGTGGTGCCGCTGTTCCTCGGCGCTGGCGGCCACGTGCGCAAGGACCTGCCCGTGCTGGTCGAGCAGCTGCGTGCCCACCATCCCCAGGCCACGTGGACCCTGTCGCCCGCCGTGGGCGAACTCGACCCCGTGATCGACGCCATGGCCCGCGCCGCCGAAGCCTTCTTGCCGCACACGCCTTAGATCGCAAGTGGAATAATCAGGGCCTCACCGCACCCCGCCCTGGAATATGAACCTGCACCAGTTCCGGTTTGTCCAAGAAGCCGTCCGGCGCAACCTGAACCTGACCGAGACGGCCCGCGCGCTGTTCACGTCGCAGCCCGGCGTGTCCAAGGCCATCCTCGAGCTCGAGGACGAACTCGGCGTGGACATCTTCGCGCGCCACGGCAAGCGGCTGCGCCGCATCACCGAGCCCGGGGCGGAGGTGCTCAAGTCCATCGAGATCATCATGCGCGAGGTGGGCAACCTCAAGCGCATCGGCGAGGAGTTCTCGAAGCAGGACGCCGGCACGCTGTCGATCGCCACCACGCACAGCCAGGCCCGCTACTTCCTGCCCGGCCCGGTCGCGCAGCTGCGCCGCAAGTTCCCGAAGGTCAACATCAGCCTGCACCAGGGCTCGCCCGCGCAGGTGGCGCAGATGGTCATCGACGAGGTGGCCGACATCGGCATCGCCACCGAGGCCATCAACGACTTCGAGGGCCTCGTCACCCTGCCCTGCTACGAATGGCAGCACGCGATCGTGATGCCGTCGGGCCATCCGCTCGCCACGGCCGAGACCATCACGCTGGAAGACCTCGCGCTGCAGCCCCTCGTGTCGTACCACCCGTCGTTCAGCGGGCGCACGCGCGTGGACCAGGCCTTCACGGCCGGCCACCTGAAACCCACCATCGTGCTGGAGGCCATCGACGCCGACGTGATCAAGACGTACGTGCGGCTGGGCCTCGGCATCGGGATCCTCGCCGAGACCGCCGTGCGCGACGACCCGCCGGGCGGCGACCTCGTCTGGCGGCCGGTGGGACACCTGTTCGGCCAGAACGTCACCCGCGTCGCGTTCAAGCGCGGCGCCTACCTGCGCAACTTCGTGTTCGCGTTCGCCGAGATGCTCGCCGAACGCCTCACCCGCACCACCATCCTGCAAGCCATGGGCGGCGAACCGCCCGCACCGACACCATGACCACGCCCGCCATCGAGAGCCGCCTGCCGCAGGTCGGCACCACCATCTTCACCGTGATGTCCGCCCTCGCCCAGCAGCACGGCGCGGTCAACCTCGGCCAGGGCTTCCCCGACTTCGACTGCGACCCGGCCCTGGTGGACGCCGTGGCCGCTGCCATGCGGGAAGGGCACAACCAGTACCCGCCGATGGCCGGCGTGCCGGTGCTGCGCGAGGCCGTGGCCGACAAGATCGAGCGCCTCTACGGCCACCGCTACGACCCGGGCACCGAGATCACCATCACGGCCGGCGCCACGCAGGCGATCCTGACCACCATCCTCGCGCTCGTGCACCCGGGCGACGAGGTGATCGTGCTCGACCCGTGCTACGACAGCTACGAGCCCAACATCGTGCTGGCCGGCGCCCGCGCCGTGCACGTGCCACTGACGGCCCGCACCTTCCGCCCCGACTTCGACGCGATCCGCGCGGCCATCGGCCCGCGCACACGCGCCCTCCTCGTCAACACGCCGCACAACCCGAGCGCGAGCGTCTGGACGGCCGGGGACATGCAGCAGCTGGCCGAGCTGCTGCGCGGCACCGACATCCTCGTCATCGCCGACGAGGTCTACGAGCACATGGTGTTCGACGGCGGACAGCACGAGAGCGTGTCGCGCCACCCGGCGCTGGCCGAGCGCAGCGTCGTGGTGTCGAGCTTCGGCAAGACCTTCCACGTGACGGGCTGGAAGGTGGGCTACGTGGCCGCGCCGGCCGCGCTGACCGCCGAGTTCCGCAAGGTGCACCAGTTCAACGTGTTCACGGTCAACACGCCGGTGCAGTACGGCCTCGCGCGGTACCTGGCGAACCCCGCACCCTACCTCGACCTGCCCGCGTTCTACCAGCGCAAGCGCGACCTGTTCCGCGACGGCCTGGCCCGCACGCGGCTCACGCTGCTGCCGAGCCAGGGCACGTATTTCCAGGTGGTGGACTACTCGGCCGTGAGCGACCAGTCGGAAGAAGCCTTCTGCCGCCGGCTCACCACCGAGGTGGGCGTGGCGGCGATCCCGCTGTCGGCGTTCTATGCCGACGGGCGCGACCAGCGCCTCGCGCGGTTCTGCTTCGCCAAGCGCGACGAGACGCTCGCCTCCGCGCTGGAGCGGCTGGCCAGGCTCTGACTCAGCGCCGCCGCGGCGGCACCGGGTCGTCGAGGTGGAAGTCGAGGGGCTGGCCGCGCTCGGACTCGGGCGGCAGCTCCACGGTGAGGCTCGGGGGCTGGTCCGTCGACACGTCGAGGTCGAGCTGGAAATGCTCGCTCTCGGACACGGGTTCGGCGATGGCCTCCGGTGACAGCGCCACGATGGGGCCGGCCCCGGTGGGGTGTTCGTCCTCGCCGATGGGCAGCAGCAGGTCGACGCCGGACGACGGCAGGTCGCGTTCGGCGAGGTCGCGTGCGATGCCGTAGAGGAACAGCAGCTCACGGTAGGCGGGCACGTCGAACGTGGGGCCGGCGTCGCGGCGGAACAGTTGCGTGTCGAGCAGCTCCATCGCCATCGAGGGCATCTGCCAGATGCCCTGCAGGCGGCCCAGCACCTCGGGGTAGCCTTCGAGGTCGTACCCGGTCTCGGGGTCGACGCCCCACTCGGGCGCGTAGGCGTTGAAGCGGCGGTTGAAACGCTCGCGGATGCGTTCGTACGGCTCGCGTTCCTCGCGGCGGCGGTAGATCTCGAGCAGCTTGAGGTACGGCAGCGGGCTCACGCCGCTCGTGCTGCGCACATGGCCCATCAGCAGGTCGATGGCCGCGTCGTCCTGGCCCAGCACCACGAAGAACTCGACCTGCTGCTCGAGGTCGATCAGTTCCTCGGCCGACATGGGGCGCCGCGGTTCGGCCACGGCGGGTTCACCGGCCACGTCCCGCCGCACGGCGTAGACCTCCGTGGAATCCGGTTCCGGTGCGGGCACGGGTGCGGGCCGCTCGGCGGGCGCCGCGGGCGGGCGCGGGGCCGGCTCCGCGGCGGCGACGGGAATGGCGGCAGGCCGCGTCGTGGGCGGCGGTTCGTTGCCGGTGTCCGACCCGAGCACCGAACGGGCCTCGGCGACCACCTCGTGCCCGGCGGCCGCCCACCAGGCCGCCTCGGCCCGGTCGCGCCGGCGCAGCCACAGGGCCGCGACGAGCCCGAGCCCCAGCAAGGCGCACAGCCCGGCCAGCGTGTAGACGAGCGGGTTGGCGTACCGCTCGGCCGCCATCTCGCGGGCCTGCTGCTGCAGCGCCGTCAGCGCCCGCTCGCGGGCGATGCCGTCCTCGCGCAGCTGGCGCACCGAGGCCTCGAGGGCCTGCAGCCTCGCCTGGTCCTGCTGGCGGCGGATGTCGTCGGGGTCGGGAAGCGGCGCCCCGCCCACCCCGGACGCCGCCGGCAGGGAGCCGAGCGTCGTGGTCATTCGCAAGGTGGGTTCGGTGTACGGCGAGTCTTCGGCCGGGTCGAGCTGCAACACCGGGCGCGACGACTTGTTCGCGGCCGCGCCTCGGGCGCGGCGGGCCGGGGCCGACGCCTGAACGGACGCCGCGCTGCCCCGGCGCGGTTCGGACGCGCCGGAGGTCGCGGGCCGTGCCGGACGTGGCACCGGCGAAGCTGCGGCGGCGAATGGGGACTGGCCGCGGACTTCCGAACCGTCCGCGATGTCGGTCTCGTTGTCGACCAGGCGCGGCACCGTGTGCGGCGGGTCGGCGAACACGACGAAGGCCCGGCTCAGGCGCTCGGGACAGCCCGCGCGCACCGTGACCGACACGATGGGTTCCTCGATGGGGAGCGTGGTGGTGACGCGGATGCGGCGTTCACCGCCCTGCCCCGAGCGCACGACCCGGGCGCGAACCACGTCGGCCGGCAGCGGGCGGTCGCCCACCATCACTTCGGCGGTGACACAACCGGCGTCGAGGGTCTCGTCACCCTCGAGGCGCAGGCCCACCGCGAAGTTCAGCGGGTGGCCGAGTGCGGTGGTGCCGGAGACCTTCCCGAACCCCAGCGCCATCGCCTGGCCCGCGTGCAGCGAGAGCGCAAGAACGAGGGGCGACAGGATCGGGGGTCTCTGCATTCGGGCGCGAAGTGAAACGACTTTTTGACTCTAGCACGAACCAGGCTCGAGACTGCGCATGGCCCGGGCGTCGGCGCCGATGTTGCCGTGCCGCATGACACAATCCCGCCACCCCTGTCTGCAGCCCCATGGGCCGGCCATGACCTCAGAACTGCACACCGAACGCCGCGACGCCACCCTCGTGCTCACCCTCAGCGATCCGGCATCGCGCAACAGCCTGTCCGAGCAGGTGTTCGCCGCGGGCATCGAGGCCCTCAACGTCGCCGAATCCGACCCCGCCGTGCGCGCCATCGTGCTGCGCGGCGACGGCAGCCACTTCTGCGCCGGCATCGAACGGTCCCAGCTGGACCCGGATGAGCCCGCGCCCTCCCTCCAGCACTTCCAGGCCTTCGTCGAGGCGCTGCGCGTGAACCCGAAGCCGGTCATCGCCGCGGTCGAGGGCGACGCCATCGCGGGCGGCCTCGCGCTGGCCCTCGCCTGCGATCTGGTCGTGGCCGCGGCCGACGCCCGCCTGCTGCTGTCGAACCCGCGCGCCGGCCAGTCTCCCGACGCCGGCGCCACCGCGCAGCTGATGAAGCACCTGCCCCGCGCGCGGGTGCTGCAGTGGCTGTGGCTGGGCGAACCGGTGCCCGTCGAGCAGCTGCTCGCGCTCGGCCTCGTCACGCGGGTGAGCGGCCATGGCGACGCCTTCGAGCAGGCGCTGGGCCTGGCCGCCCGGCTCGCGGACACCGACCCCGACGCCGTGTCCGGCGCGAAGGAGCTCGTCAACCCGTGGTCCGGGAACATCGCCTAGTTCTGCCAGACAGTGCAGCCCCGCGCGGAGTGGGCAACAATAGCCGTCCGGGCGACGGGATCCGCCCCGCGCACCCGTGCGATCCGCCGTACACGAGACCTCCCCATGCACACTCCAGCCCTCACCGCCGACGAGCGTCACCACATCGAATCCGGCGGATGGTTCGCCAAGCTGTCCCAACCGCTGCGCGACGCCATCCTGTCGCGCTCGATCGTGCGCCGCCTCGCCGATGGCGCGCTGCTGTCGTCCCGGGGTGAACCGGCCGAGTGGTGGTGCGGCGTCGCGAAGGGCGCGGTGCGCGTGAGTTCGGTGTCGCTGTCGGGCAAGCAGGTCACGCTGACCTACGTCGAGCCCGGCGTGTGGTTCGGCGACATGGCCCTCTTCGACGGCATGCCCCGCACGCACGACTCCAACGCCCACGGCGAGACCACGCTGCTGGCCGTGCGCAAGGCCGACTTCAAGGACCTGCTGGCCCACCACCCCGAGCTGTACGACGCGCTGCTGCGCCTGAACTGCCGCCGCCTGCGCCTGATGTACGACCTGGTCCAGGACCTGAACACGATGCCGCTGGCCGCGCGTCTGGCCAAGCAGCTGCTGCTGCTCGCGCGCAGCTACGGGATCCACGAGGGCGAGGAGATCCGCATCGGCCTGCAGCTGGCCCAGGAAGACCTCGCGCAGCTGCTGGGCGCCTCGCGGCAGCGCGTGAACCAGGAGCTCAAGAGCTTCGAGCGCGACGGCGCGGTGCGCATCGAACCCACGCGCCTCGTGGTGCTGTCGAAGGAAAAGCTGCTCGCGCTGTCCGAGCCGCACCACTGACATGGCCGCGGCTTCGCACACGCTGTCGCCAGAGCACCTGGCCTCGCTGGCCGCGTACCTCGCGCCTCGCCTGCCGGGCTTCGAGGGCCCCGTCGAGGCCGAAGCCTTCAAGGGCGGCCAGTCGAACCCCACGTACCGCCTGACCACGGCCGGCGGCCGCTGGGTGATGCGCACGAAGCCCGGCCCGGCGGCCCGGCTGCTGCCCTCGGCCCACGCCATCGATCGCGAGTTCCGCGTGATGTCGGCCCTGGCCGGCACCGGCGTGCCGGTGCCCCGCATGCACCTGCTGTGCGAGGACGAATCGGTCATCGGCCGTGCCTTCTACGTGATGGACTGCCTCGACGGCCGCGTGCTGTGGGATCCCACCCTGCCCGGCTTCGACGTGCCCACCCGGAAGCGCCTCTACGACGAGATGAACCGCGTGATCGCCGCGCTGCACCGCGTCGACGTGAAGGCCGCGGGCCTGGCCGACTACGGCCGCCCCGGCAACTACTTCGAGCGCCAGATCGCCCGCTGGCACAAGCAGTATCAGGCCTCCATCACCGATCCCATCGACGCGATGGACCGGCTCGCCGCGTGGTTGCCCGCGCACCTGCCGGCGAGTGCCCGCGACGAATCGCAGGTGGCCATCGTCCACGGCGACTACCGCCTCGACAACCTGATGTTCCACGCCACCGAGCCGAAGGCCCTGGGCCTGCTCGACTGGGAGCTGTCGACCCTCGGTCACCCGCTGGCCGACTTCAGCTACCACTGCATGGCCTGGCACATCGAACCCTCGCTGTTCCGCGGCCTCGCGGGCGCGGACCTCGACGCACTGGGCATCCCGCGGGAGGCCGACTACCTGCGCCTGTACTGCGAACGCACCGGCCGCACCGACGCCGACGCCCTGGCCGGCGACTGGAACTTCTACCTCGCCTACAACCTGTTCCGCATGGCGGGCATCCTGCAGGGCATCGCGAAACGGGTGGAGGAAGGCACAGCCGCCGACGCGCACGCGAAGCAGGCCGCCGCCGCGGCCCGCCCCCTGGCCGAGATGGGCTGGCGGCTGGCGCAGCAGGCCTGATCGCCGATCAGGCCTTCTCGTCGTCGGGGCCGAGGTTCTGCCAGGCGGTGGAACTGCTGTTGCCGAAGTCGGGACGCGGCGATTCGGCGACGGCCGCCGCAGCGGCCTGGATGGCCTGCGGCACCGCCACCTGGAACAGCGCCACGGCGCCGGCCAGCGAACGCGGATCCGGATCGTCGAGCTGCATGCGCAGGTAGACGCGGCCGCGCAGGGTCATCAGCACGAACGGGGGCTGGGCCGCGAGGAAGCCCGCGTCGGCCTTCTCGAGCTGCTCGGCGAGCGGGCCCTCGACCCAGCGTTCGGTGTCCTCGGCCGCGGCGCCGATGAAGTGGAACCGCGAGCGCACGGTCTTCGGTGCCTTGACGGACGACTTCGGGAACATCACGAGCCAGCGCATCTCCTCCGGCGTGTTGCCGTCGATGACCGTCTGCGTGCTTTCGGTGAAGCTCTCGAAGGCGTTGCGCTCCAGGGTCTCGAAGAGCGACTGCGTCAGCACGAGCATCTGCAGGTTCGACGACAGGCCGAGCTCCATGCGGACGCGCAGTTCGTGGCCCTGGATGTACGAGCGCTGCGGCGGGCCCCATTCGAGGCGCCACGGCTTGCCGTCCATCTGCCCGTCGAGGACGAAACCGCCCCCCTCGTCGCGGACGCGCTTGAACCCGAATTGCTGGCGGCCGGCCCATTCCGCCACCTCGGGCCATTCGGGCTCGGAAGGCTTGCGGGCAATCAGGCGTTTGAAGGCATCAAGCATGAATGGTCGGCTTCATCTAGAGTGGCGCGGTCGGCACATGGTCGTGTCGGAGGAGACCCGAGAATGATCGAAGTGTATTCGTGGCCCACCCCCAACGGGCACAAGGTTCACATCATGCTGGAGGAATGCGGCCTCCCGTACCACGTCCACCCGGTCAACATCGGCACGGGCGACCAGTTCAAGCCGGACTTCCTCCGCATCAGTCCGAACAACAAGATCCCCGCCATCGTAGACCCCGAGGGACCCGAAGGCGAGCCCATTTCGCTGTTCGAGTCGGGCGCCATCCTGCTGTACCTCGCGGGCAAGACGGGCAAGTTCCTGCCCCAGGGCACCACTGCGAAGTACGAGGTGCTGCAGTGGCTGATGTTCCAGATGGGCGGCGTGGGGCCGATGCTCGGCCAGACCCACCACTTCCGCATCTACGCGCCCGAGAAGATCGGCTACGCGATCGACCGCTACACCAACGAGGCCGCGCGCCTCTACGGCGTCATGGACCGCCGCCTGTCGAAGTCGAAGTACCTCGGCGGCCAGGACTACTCCATCGCCGACATCGCGGTGTTCCCGTGGCTGCGCTCGTGGAAGAACCAGGGCATCGACTGGGCCGACTTCCCGCACCTCAAGGGCTGGTTCGACGAGATCGCCGCCCGCCCCGCCGTGCAGCGCGGCGTCGAGGTGCTCAGCACGAACTCGTCGCGCCCCCTCACGGACGACAAGGCCCGCGACATCCTCTTCGGCAAGCAGCAGTACCAGCGCCGCTGATCAGTGGTGCCGCACGAGCGCGAGCCCCCGCGCCGTCAGCGCGGGCTCGCCCTCCGCCGTGGTCGCCACGAAGCCTAGGTCGACCAGCCGCTCCGACGGCGAGGCCAATAGCCCCGTGTCGATCTGCACCACACCCTGCTCGAGGCGCCTGAGCGCCTCCATCTCCGACGCCGTGGGGTCGAAGGCATCCGATTCGTTGGACATGACAAGCTCCAGAAGGACGGAAAAACTCGCTTGGGTCCATGCTGGGGCTCCACCGAGGCGCGGGCCATCAGCGAACGGCGCCGGCTCCTGTCGGCAACGGCTGACACGCAAAAGCGCAGGGTCCCGGCCTCCGCCGGGATGACGATGAGTGTTTGGGCGAGCGCGCGAAGCGAGCGATGCCCCGAACCGAGAACGCGGAAGGCGAGCGAAGCGAAGCCGCAGATCAAGCCACCCGCGAGGACGGGTCTCCCGGCCGACCCGGGGCGCCCCATGGGGGCAGGAGGCGCAAGCCGACTGGGGGGCATCGTGTTGGCGCGCCGGGCAGGAATCGAACCCGCAACCCCCAGCTTAGAAGGCTGGTGCTCTATCCGGTTGAGCTACCGGCGCGTGGCGCCAGTGCGAGGACCGGCTGGGACGAACGAGCAGGAAAGATGGGTGATTGGTCGGGGCGGTGGGATTCGAACTCACGACCACCTGGTCCCAAACCAGGTGCGCTACCAGGCTGCGCTACGCCCCGAAGCCTCAGATTCTAACCCGGGAATCAGGTGGCCTCGGGATGAATCTCGCGGGCCACCGCCATGCACTGCCGGATGTGCAGTTCGCACACGTACTTCAACGCCCCGAACGTGAGCACCGCCGAGACGGCCTGGCCCGCGATGGGCACGAACTTCGCCACCTGCTGCGCGCTGAGCCGCACGCCCACGAGCCGCAGCGCACGCAGGATCAGCGTGCGCGTGACGAGGCGCCCCGCCAGCACACTGCCCACCGCCGACAAGGCCTTGTAGACGGCCACGCGGCGGTCCGGCGACAGGCGCGCCAGCTGTTCCTGCGACAGGCCGAAACGCTGGCTGATCTCGGGGATCACCTTCATCAGCACGCTGACGTCGGCGAGCCAGTCGAGGCCCGGCACGGGCAGCACGGCCACACCCGCCGCCAGCAGCGCGCGTTTCGTCACGAGCTGGCGGCTTTCGCGGGCGATGGCCTCGATCTGCTCGGGGCCCGCCGGGATGAGGTCGGTCGTCATGTCCCCATCCTACGGCGGAGCGGATGCCCCGTCGACCGGGTCAGGCGCTCAGCTGCGCCCAGGTCTTCTCGAGGCGCTTCACGCTGACCGGCTGCGGCGTGCGCAACTCCTGAGCGAACAGGCTCACGCGCAGCTCCTCCAGCAGCCAGCGGAACTCGTCGAGCCGCGCGTCGTGCACGCCCTTGCGATCCGCCAGCAGCCGCAGGTAGCGCTGCTCCAGCGGCCGCAGTTCGGCCAGGCGCGCCGCATCGCGGGCCGGATCGGCGCGGTACTTGTCGAGCCGCATCGTCACGGCCTTCAGGTACCGCGGCAGGTGGGCGAGCTGCGCCCACGGCGTGGCGGCCACGAACCGTTTCGGCAGCAGGCGGCCGAGGTGCGCGACGATGTCGTCGTTCACGTCCTTCGGCGCCCGCGCGTCCTTCAGCTTGCGGCTGGCCGCGGCGAACTCCGTGAGCACGGTGCCCACGCTGCGCGCGATCTCGTTGGCGATCAGCGTGAGGCGCCCTCGCCCTTCGTCGATGCGCTTGCGGAACGCGGCCGCGTCGGCGGGCAGCGGGTCGGCGAGGAAGGCGCGGTCGAGCGCGAGGTCGACGATCTGCGAACGCAGTTCGTCGACCGTGCCCACGTTCATGTAGAGCGCAGCCATCTTCTGCAGGTCGGGGATGTTCTTCTCGAGGTACTTCAGCGCATCGCGGATCTGCAGCGCAACGAGCCGGCGCAGGCCCGCGCGGTGGCGCGACGCGGCGACGTCGGGTTCGTCGAACACCTCGACCACGACGTGGTCGCCCCGGTCGATCAGGGCCGGGAAGCCCACGAGCGTCTGGTTGCCGCGGCGCACCTCCATCAGCTCCGGCAGTTCGCCGAAGGTCCAGTCGGTGTGTTTCACCTCGGCGGCCGGCGTGGCCGGCGCGGGCGCAGGCGCCTTCACCGGCGGGGCCGCGCGCCCTGGTGCCTCGCGGCTCGGGCCGGCGGTCACCTCGACCTTGGGCGCGGCCGCCACCGTGGGCCGCAGCGCGGCCAGCGCCTGGAAGGCCGAGCGCGCCTGCCCGCCGAGTTCGGCCTTGAGCGCGGCGATGTTGCGTCCGGTCCCGAGCTGGCGACCGTTGTCGTCGACCACGCGGAAGTTCATGAACAGGTGCGGCGGCAGCTGGTCGAGCTTGAAGTCGGCGCGCTTGATGTCGAGCTGGGTGCGGTCGCGCACGACCTTGAGCAGCGCGTCCACGAGCGAGCCGCCCCCGAACGTGCCGGCCTCGCGGATGCCCGTCACGAACGACTCGGCGAACTCGGGCAGCGGCACGAGGCGCGAGCGCGGCCGCTGGTGCAGGCTTTTCACGAGGGCCAGCACCTTGTCCTTCAGCATGCCCGGCACGAGCCATTCGCAGCGCTCGTCGTTGACCTGGTTCAGCGCGAACAGCGGCACCGTCACCGTGACCCCGTCCTTCGGGTCGCCCGGCTCGTGCAGGTACGTGGTGGTGCAGTCGACCCCGCCCAGGCGCAGCGTCTTCGGGAACGCGGCCGTGGTGATGCCGGCGGCCTCGTGCCGCATCAGCTCCTCGCGGGTGAGCTGCAGCACCTTCGGGTTGCGTTTCGTCTCCTCGCGGTACCAGCGTTCGAGCGTGGTGCCGCTGAACACGTCGTTCGGCAGGTGCTGGCTGTAGAACGCGTAGATCAGGTCGTCGTCGACCAGCACGTCCTGGCGGCGCGACTTGTGCTCGAGCTCTTCCACCTGCGCGATCAGCTTGCGGTTCGCGGCGAGGAACGGCAGGCGGGTCTCCCAATCGCCCTCCACCAGCGCCTCGCGGATGAAGATCTCGCGCGCGGCCGCCGGGTCGACGTTGCCGAAGTTCACGCGGCGGTTCGCATAGATCACGATGCCGTACAGCGTGGCGCGTTCGAGCGCGACCACCTCGGCGGCCTTCTTCTCCCAGTGGGGCTCGAGCAGCTGCGTCTTGATCAGGTGCCCGGCGATGCCCGGCAGCCACTGCGGCTCGATGCCCGCGATGCCGCGGCCGAACAGGCGCGTGGTCTCGACGAGTTCGGCCGCGACGATCCAGCGGCCCGGCTTCTTGCTGAGGTTCGCGCCGGGGTGCTTGTAGAACTTGATGCCGCGCGCGCCGAGGTACCAGTCCTCGTCGTCGCTCTTCAGGCCGATGTTGCCGAGCAGGCCCGCGAGCATCGCGAGGTGCAGCTGCTCGTAGGTGGCCGGCTGGGTGTTCAGGCGCCACTTGTGCTCGGCCACCACGGTGTGCAGCTGCGAGTGGATGTCGCGCCATTCGCGCACGCGGCGGGGCGAGATGAAGCTCTCGCGCAGCTGCTGCTCCTGCTTGCGGTGGGACAGCTTGTGTTCGCCATGGCCGCCGCGCGTGTCCTCGAGCCACTTCCACAGCTTGAGCGTGCCCACGAACTCGGACCGTTCGTCGTCGAACTTCTTGTGGGCGGTGTCGGCGGCCTGCTGGTGTTCGAGCGGCCGGTCGCGCACGTCCTGCACGCTCAGGGCCGAGGCGATCACGAGCACCTCGGCCAGCGCCTCGCGGTTGCGCGCCTCGAGGATCATGCGGCCCACGCGCGGGTCGAGCGGCAGCTTCGCGAGCTCGCGGCCCACCGGGGTGATCTCGTTCTGCTCGTCGACCGCGCCCAGCTCGTTGAGCAGCTGGTAGCCGTCGGCGATGGCGCGGCGCGGGGGCGGCTCGATGAACGGGAAGTCTTCGACGAGGCCCAGGTGCAGCGACATCATCCGCAGGATCACGCCCGCGAGCGAGGACCGCAGGATCTCGGGATCGGTGAACCGCGGGCGCCCGGCGAAGTCCTTCTCGTCGTAGAGCCGGATGCAGATGCCGTTGCTGACGCGGCCGCAGCGGCCGGCGCGCTGGTTGGCGGCGGCCTGGCTCACCGGCTCGATCTGCAGCTGCTCGACCTTGTTGCGGTAGCTGTAGCGCTTCACGCGGGCGGTGCCCGCGTCGATCACGTACTGGATGCCGGGCACCGTGAGCGAGGTCTCGGCCACGTTGGTGGCCAACACGATGCGCCGCGCGCTGTGCGGCTCGAACACCATGTCCTGCTCCTGCTGGCTCAGGCGGGCGAACAGCGGCACCACCTCCACGCCGGGCGGGTGGTTGCGGCGCAGGTGTTCGGCGGCCTCGCGGATCTCGCGTTCGCCGGGCAGGAACACCAGCACGTCGCCGCTGCCCTCGCGCCACAGTTCGGTGACGGCGTCGCCGATGGCGTCGTTCAGGCCGTACTCGCGGCTCTCCTCGAACGGGCGCCAGCGCTGTTCCACCGGGAACAGGCGGCCGGAGACCTGGATCACCGGCGCGGGCCCGTGGCGCGATGCGAAGTGCTGCGCGAACCGGTCGGCGTCGATGGTGGCCGACGTGACGATGACCTTCAGGTCGGGCCGGCGCGGCAGGATCTGCCGCAGGTAGCCGAGCAGGAAGTCGATGTTGAGGCTGCGTTCGTGGGCCTCGTCGATGATCAGCGTGTCGTACGCCTTGAGCAGCGGGTCGGTCTGGGTCTCGGCGAGCAGGATGCCGTCGGTCATCAGCTTGACGCTGGCGCCGGCGGACAGGCGGTCCTGGAACCGCACCTTGAAGCCCACGTGTTCGCCGAGGGGCGTGTTCAGCTCCTGGGCGATGCGCTTGGCCACGCTGGACGCGGCGATGCGCCGCGGCTGGGTGTGGCCGATCAGCCCGCGCCCCCCCGCGCCCTTGCCCCGGCCCAGGGCCAGCGCGATCTTGGGCAGCTGCGTGGTCTTGCCCGAACCGGTCTCGCCGCAGACGATGACGACCTGGTGGGCCTCGATGGCCTGCGCGATCTCGTCGCGCCGGCCGGAGACCGGCAGCGCGTCGGGAAAGGTGATCGGCGGGATCGGGTTGGCGACCACCGGCTTGGGTGCGTCCGGGTTACCGCGGCGGGGAGAAACTGACATCGGCCCTTCGTGCAAAAATCGCAGATTATTCCAAAGCGTCCACTGAAATCCGAGCGGCCATGAGTCTTGTCTTCCCTCACACCTTCGTCCCGTGGTTCCGGTCCGTCGCGCCGTACATCCACGCGCACCGAGGCAAGACCTTCGTGGTGGCCATCGCGGGTGAACTGGTGGCGGCGGGCAAGCTGCCCACGTTCGCGCAGGACCTCGCCATTCTCCACGCGATGGGCATCAAGCTCGTGCTGGTGCACGGCTTTCGTCCGCAGGTGGAGGAGCAGCTCGCGCTGAAGGGCCACGTCTCGCGCTTCAGCCACGGCATGCGGGTCACCGACCCCGTCGCCCTCGATTGCGCGCAGGAGGCCGCGGGCCAGATGCGCTACGAGATCGAGGCCGCATTCTCGCAGGGTCTGCCCAACACGCCCATGGCCCACAGCCAGATCCGCGTGATCTCGGGCAACTTCATCACCGCGCGCCCCGTCGGCATCCTCGACGGCGTGGACTTCCAGCACACCGGCCTGGTCCGCAAGATCGACGCTGCGGGCATCCGCCGCGCGGTCGAGTTCGGCGCGCTGGTGATGGTCTCGCCGTTCGGTTTCTCGCCCACCGGCGAAGCCTTCAACCTCAGCATGGAAGACGTGGCCGCGAGCGCGGCCATCGCGCTGCAGGCCGAGAAACTCATCTACGTGACCGAGGTCAAGGGTATCCCGCTCGACCCCGCCGACCCCGACAGCGAGATCGACACGGAACTCGCGCTCGCCGACGCGCGCAAACTGCTCGCGAATCTCCCGAATCCCATTCAACCCACCGACACCGCGTTTTATCTGCAGCACGCGGTGAAGGCGAGCGAACACGGCGTGGAGCGGGTTCACATCGTTCCCTATTCGGTCGATGGTTCCGTGCTGATGGAATCATTCACCCACGACGGCGTGGGCACCATGATCGTCGACGAGAAACTCGAAAGCCTGCGCGAAGCCACGGCCGACGACATCGGCGGCGTGCTGCAGCTGATCGAACCATTCGAGCGCAACGGCACCCTCGTCAAGCGCGACCGCACGGAAATCGAGCGCGACATCGGCCTGTATACGGTCATCGAACACGACGGCGTGATCTTCGGTTGCGCCGCGCTTTACCCATACCCCGAGGCGCGCACCGGAGAAATGTCCGCGCTGACGGTATCTCCCAACGTCCAGAGCCAGGGCGATGGCGAACGCATCCTGAAGCGCGTCGAACAGCGCGCGAAGAGCGCCGGGCTCGAGAGCATATTCGTGCTCACGACCCAAACCATGCACTGGTTTCTCAAGCGGGGCTTTGCCCAGGTCGATCCCGACTGGCTGCCCGACGCGCGCAAGCGCAAATACAACTGGGACCGGCGCTCCCAGGTGCTGGTCAAGAAACTCTCCTGACCGCCCCACCGTCCCGCGCCCCTCACCTCATTCACCCCATCTCTCCGAGGAAAAACACCATGGCCCGCACCGTCCAATGCGTCTACCTGAAGAAGGAGGCCGACGGCCTCGATTTCGCCCCCTATCCCGGTGAACTGGGCAAGCGCATCTACAACGAAGTCAGCAAGGAAGCCTGGGCCGCGTGGATGAAGCACCAGACCATGCTCGTCAACGAAAACCGCCTGAACCTGGCCGACCAGCGCGCCCGCCAATACCTCGCCCGCCAGATGGAACGCTTTTTCTTCGGCGAAGGCGCGGAACAACCGGCCGGGTATGTCCCGCCGTCGGCCTGACCAGTTCATATTCCTTTACACCGTTGGGAAATTCCCTTTGCCCGTGAATATCCCTCGCCAAGCGCGAGGGCCTTCCCCTAGAATGCGGGTTTGCAGCAGCCGGTGCTGCCCCATCGACTGGAAGGAATATCCATGAGCACGCTCCAAGACTTGCTGGCCCGCAAAGCGGCCCTCGAACAGGAAATCGAAAGCACTCAGAAACGTGAGCGCAGCGATGCCGTCGCAAAGGTCAAGGCCCTGATGGCTGAATACGGGTTGACGGCTGCCGACCTCGCTGCAAAAAGCACCGGCCGCTCGGGTGCACCGAAAGGCGGCAAGGTCGCCGCGAAATACCGCAACGCTGCCACCGGCGACAGTTGGAGCGGTCGCGGCCTGCAACCCAAATGGTTGAAGGCGGCCTTGGCTTCCGGCAAGAAACTGAGCGATTTCGCGGTCTGAAGCCCAGAGTTTCTCCGTCCCCCAAGAACTTCGCCGCCCCTTTCGGGCGGCGTTTTTCTTGGGGCCACCCTCCCTCCCCGCCTCTCCCGGCCCGCTAGACTGATCCCGTGATTCCACAGAGCTTTGTCCAGGACATGCTGTCCCGCGTCGACGTCGTCGAGGTGGTGGGCCGCTACGTCCAGTTGAAGAAGGCCGGCATCAACCACAAGGGCCTGTGCCCCTTCCACGGCGAGAAGTCCCCGAGCTTCACGGTCAGCGCCACGCGCCAGACCTACCACTGCTTCGGCTGCGGCGTGCACGGCAACGCCCTCGGTTTCCTGATGGCGTACTCGGGCATGGGCTTCGTCGAGGCCGTGCGCGACCTGGCCCAGCAGGTGGGCATGACGGTGCCGGAAGACGACCGCTCGCCGCAGGAGCGCGAGAAGGCCGCCGCGCTCAAGCAGCGCCAGGCCACGCTGACCGACGTGCTGCACAAGGCGAGCGACAGCTACCGCAAGCAGCTCAAGGGCAACAAGCGCGCCGTCGACTACCTGCGCGGGCGCGGCCTCACCGGCGAGATCGCCTCCGCGTTCGGCCTCGGCTACGCCCCCGACGGCTGGCGGGGCCTCGCCAGCGTGTTCCCGCACTACGACGACCCGCTGCTCGAGGAAAGCGGCCTCGTGATCGCGACCGGCGACAACGAGGCCGACAAGAAGCGCTACGACCGCTTCCGCGACCGCATCATGTTCCCGATCCGCAACGTGCAGGGCGAGGTCATCGGGTTCGGCGGGCGCGTGCTCGACAAGGGCGAACCCAAGTACCTGAACTCGCCCGAAACCTCGGTCTTCCACAAGGGCAAGGAACTGTACGGCCTGCACGAGGCCCGCGCCGGCCTGCGCAAGCGCGGCTACGCGCTCGTGGTCGAGGGTTACATGGACGTGGTGGCGCTGGCCCAGCTCGGCTTCCCGAACGCGGTGGCCACGCTCGGCACTGCCTGCTCGGCCGACCACGTGCAGAAGCTCTTCCGCTTCACCGAGTCCATCGTCTTCAGCTTCGACGGCGACGCTGCCGGGCGCCGTGCCGCCGGCCGCGCGCTCGAGGCCTCGCTGCCGTTCGCCACGGACACCCGCTCGGTGCGCTTCCTGTTCCTGCCGCCCGAACACGACCCGGATTCGTACGTGCGCGAACACGGTGCCGAGGCTTTCGAGCAGTACGTCGCCCAGGCCGTGCCGCTGTCGCGCCAGCTGATCGAGGCGGCCCGCGAGGGCTGCGACACCGACAGCGCCGAAGGCCGCGCCCGCCTGCTCGCCCAGGCCAAGCCGCTGTGGCACGCGCTGCCCGAGGGCGCGTTGAAGATGCAACTGCTGGGCGACCTCGCCCAGGCCGCCGGGCTCACCACCGACGACCTGAACCGCCTGTGGGCCGCGCAGGCCCAGGCGCAGTCCCGTGCGGGCGGCGGCCGTTCGCGCCCGCCGCGCGACGCGGGCCAGGACGACCGCGGCGGCCCACCACCGGACGACGCCCCCTGGTCCTACGAACCCTCGTCCGACTTCGACCCCGACAGCTTCGACCCCACCGGAGGCCAGGGCACGGCGCAGGGGGGCGGCGAAGGCGGCGGCTGGCAGGGCCGGGGCAACAAGCCCTGGGCCGGCAAGGACAAGAAGCCCTGGACGCCCAACAAGTCGTGGGGTGACAAGCCCTGGAACCGCAAGCCGCCCGAGGAAGGCTCGGGCCTGCCGCGCGCCCGGCCCGACAGCACCGCCGACGCGGCCCTGCGCATGCTGCTGCTGAGCATCGGGTGGTGGGAGCAGCTCGACGCCGGCGACCACGACCTGCTGCACAAGCTGCCTGCCCCGTACGGCCCGCTGTCGGCGTGGATCGAACGCCACCTCCACGACCACGGCGCCGTGACCTGGGCCGAACTGGAGCCCGCCATCCGCGAGACGGAGTGGGCCGGCTTCGTGGCGCGTCTGGTGACGGCCGATGCCGCCCAGGGCGAGGCGGCCTTCGCCGACCTGCGCAAGGCCGTCGACGCGCTGTGGGTGCAGGCCCTGAAGGCACAGCTGGAAGACCTCAGCCGGCGCGCCGCCACCGACCCGCAGCTGCTGGTGCAGATGCGCGAGGTGGAGCAGCACCGCCGCCGCCGCCTGCAGTCGCTCGCGCCACCGCCCGGCACGGCCCGTTGACGGCACCCGGTGCGCGACCTTTGACGGATCGCGTTCCGTGGACGATAATCATGGGTTAGTTACGGCGCAAGAGTGACAGCAGTACCTCCGGGCCCCGGCCACCCTTTGAACCAGGGTCCCCGCATTGGCCACCCTTCCCCGCAAGGACTGCATTCTTTGAATGATCACGCGAGACTTGCCTCGTTTCATGCCTGCCGCTGGCCGGCGTCGCATGCCCTTTCGGGCGGTTGCGATGCCCGGATCGGCTGGCTCGCCGTGCCCGCCTCCTTCAGAAAAACACCGATCGCCCCCGAAGAACTGCTTGTTTTTCAGGCACTCGATCGCATGTGTTCCGCCTGGGAAACGTCTGCACGTTGAACCGCATGAGGCCGTGATCCCCACCACCATTCGAGGATTTGCATGACCGCGAAGAAGAGCGCCCCCACCAAAGCGACGAAGGCCGCCCCGGCCGAGGCCGAGGAAAAGAAGAAACCCGGCCGTCCCGCCACGAAGACTGCGACCACGGAAGCCAAGGGCAAGCCGGGCCGCAAGCCGAAGGCTGCCGCCGCCAAGGAAGAGGTGCCCGAGGAAGACTTCTCCGACATCGAGGCCGACCTCGCGGGCGAGCCCGAAGCCGAGGCCGAGTCCGCCGGCGACGGCGAGAAGGTCGCGAAGGCCAAGCCGCTGCGCATGAAGGTGTCGCGGGCGAAGGAACGCGCGCTGATGCGCGAGTTCGGCCTGGACGAGACCGCGCTCACCGAAGAGGAAGTCGCCAAGCGCCGCCAGGAGCTCAAGACCCTCATCAAGATGGGCAAGACGCGTGGTTTCCTGACGCACCAGGAAATCAACGACCACCTGCCCGAGAAGCTGGTCGACGCCGAAATCCTCGAAGCCATCGTGTCGATGCTCAACGACATGGGCATCGCCGTGTACGAGCAGGCGCCCGACGCCGCCACGCTGCTGATCGCCGGCGGCGGCACCACCACGGCCACCGAGGAAGAAGCGGAAGAAGCCGCGGAAGCCGCGCTGTCCACCGTCGACTCCGAATTCGGCCGCACCACCGACCCCGTCCGCATGTACATGCGCGAGATGGGCACGGTCGAGCTGCTCACGCGTGAAGGCGAGATCGAGATCGCCAAGCGCATCGAAGGCGGCCTGCAGGCCATGATGCTCGCCATCAGCGCCTCGCCCACCACCATCGCCGAGATCCTCGCCTACGCCGACAAGATCGCGTCCGGCGAGATGAAGATCTCCGAGGTGGTCGACGGCTTCGTCTCGGAAGACGAGGCCGACGACTACGTGGCCGAGGAAGACGTCGACTTCTTCGACGAGGAAGACGACGACGACGGCCAGGGCGGCAGCAAGGCCCTGACCAAGAAGCTCGAGGAACTGAAGAACGCCGCGCTCGCGAAGTTCGAGGAACTGCGCGTCAACTTCGAGAAGATGCGCAAGGCCTTCGAGAAGGACGGCTACCAGTCGCCGTCGTACAACAAGGCCCAGGAAGCCATCAGCGAAGAGCTGATGACCATCCGCTTCACGGTCAAGACCATCGAGAAGCTGTGCGGCATCCTGCGCTCGCAGGTGGACGACGTGCGCCGCTACGAACGCGAGCTGCGCAAGATCCTGGTGGACAAGTGCGGCATGCCGCAGGACTACTTCATCAAGAACTTCCCGCCCAACATCCTGAACCTCAAGTGGGCCGAGAAGGAAGTGGCGGCGAACAAGCCGTACAGCGCGATCCTGTCGCGCAACCTGCC
This sequence comes from Piscinibacter gummiphilus, assembly GCF_002116905.1. NCBI lineage: Bacteria > Pseudomonadati > Pseudomonadota > Betaproteobacteria > Burkholderiales > Sphaerotilaceae > Rhizobacter > Rhizobacter gummiphilus. Next base: position 3,017,478 of record NZ_CP015118.1, on the reverse strand, counting down.
CCCGGTGCAGGAACTGCAGAAGAAGCTGACCGACCAGCAGGCCCGCGCCGTGGTGCCCCTCGAGGACCTGAAGGGCATCAACAAGCGCATGAACGAGGGCGAGAAGTCCTCGCGCGACGCGAAGAAGGAAATGATCGAGGCCAACCTGCGCCTCGTGATCTCCATCGCGAAGAAGTACACGAACCGCGGCCTGCAGTTCCTCGACCTGATCCAGGAAGGCAACATCGGCCTGATGAAGGCGGTGGACAAGTTCGAGTACCGCCGCGGCTACAAGTTCTCGACGTACGCCACGTGGTGGATCCGCCAGGCCATCACGCGCTCGATCGCCGACCAGGCCCGCACGATCCGCATCCCGGTCCACATGATCGAGACGATCAACAAGATGAACCGCCTGTCGCGCCAGCACCTGCAGGAGTTCGGCTTCGAGCCGGACGCCCCCACGCTGGCCGAGAAGATGGAGATCCCGGAAGACAAGATCCGCAAGATCATGAAGATCGCGAAGGAGCCGATCTCGATGGAGACCCCCATCGGCGACGACGACGATTCGCACCTGGGCGACTTCATCGAGGACACGAACAACACGGCCCCCATCGAGGCCGCGATGCAGGCCGGCCTGCGCGACGTGGTCAAGGACATCCTCGACAGCCTGACGCCGCGCGAAGCCAAGGTGCTGCGCATGCGCTTCGGCATCGAGATGAGCACCGACCACACCCTCGAGGAAGTGGGCAAGCAGTTCGACGTGACGCGTGAGCGCATCCGCCAGATCGAGGCCAAGGCGATCCGCAAGCTGAAGCACCCGAGCCGGTCGGACAAGCTGAGGACGTACCTGGACAACCTCTGAGCGATCCCTCGCACAGAAGAACGGCCCCGGGCGATTGCCCGGGGCTTTTTTTTGTACTTATTGCCATAAACTTCACGGCATGACGCAGATTCTCCAGCGGACCGTCCTTTTTGCCGACCTGCGCGGCAGCACTGCGTTGTACGAGACCCTCGGGAACACCGAGGCCACCACCGTCGTGACCCGCAGCGTGGCCCTCGTGGGCCGCATCGTCACCAACCACCGGGGCGTGGTCGTGAAGACCCTGGGCGACGGCCTGATGGCCGTGTTCGAAAACGCGGCCGACGCCGTGCTCGCCGCCGACGAGATGCACGAGTCGATGGACCGCATCACACCCATCGGCAGCAACCCGATCGCCACGGCCGGCCGCTCGCCCGTGCTGAAGTTGCAGGTGGGCCTCGCCCAGGGCGAGGTGGTGGAGATGTCGGGCGACTGCTTCGGGGATGCCGTCAACGTGGCGGCGCGCCTGCTGGACCATGCCGGCGACAACGAGATCCTCGCCACCGTGAACGTCGTGAGCCCTCAGCCCGACGAGATGCGCGCGCGCTTCCGCAGCCTCGACCGCGTGCAGTTGCGCGGCCGCGTGGAACCCGTGCACGTGTTCCTGCTGGAGGGCCGGCGCTTCAGCGACACGGCCGCCACCGCGTACGGAGAACTCATGCCCGCACCCACCGAGCCCGAAGGCATCCGCCTCGTGTGGCTCGACCAGAACCGCGTGTACTCGGGCCCGTCGCTGCCGGTGGTGCTGGGTCGCAGCCCGCAGGTCACCTACTGCATCGACGACTCGCGCGTGTCGCGCTCGCACGCCCGCATCGACTGGCACGGCGGTGCCTTCCAGCTCACCGACCTCAGCTTCAACGGCACCTACGTGCGCTTCACCGGCGGCTCCGAGATCATCTCGCTGCGCCGCGGTACCTGCACGCTGCACGGCAGCGGCACGCTGGGCCTCGGCGCCTCGCTGAGCGACCCCACGGCACCCCACGTGCGCTTCGAGGTGATGCGCTTCTCCGACACCCAGCCGCAGTCGCCGGTCGAGTTCGCGTTCCGCTGATCTGCGGCGTCCCGCTCAGCAGCCGAGCGCGTCGGCCAGCTCCGTGAGGTTCGCCACCGTGTGATACGGGCGCGACAGCACCGGCGCCACCTCGTCGCCCGCGCCTTCGTGGCGCCGCATCCACACCGCCTCCAGCCCCGCGTCCAACGCGCCGGCCACGTCGAGCGCCAGGTCGTCGCCGATGTGCAGCACCTCGTGCGGCCGCAGGTCCAGGTGCCGGCAGGCCGCGTGGAAGATCCGGGCGTCGGGCTTGCCGATACCGAACTTGCTGGCGCTCACGCTGTGGCGGAAGAGACCGTCCAGTCCGACCCGGGCCAGGTCCGAGTTGCCGTTGGTGACGGCCACGAGCGGGAAGCGGCGGGCGAGCCGCTCGAGGCCGTCGCGTGCGTCCGCGTACAGCTCGACCTGCTGGCGTGCATCGAAGAACACATCGAAGGCCGGCTCGGCCAGCGCCGGGTCGTCGCCGGCGATCGTGAGGCCCTCGCGCAGGCTTTCGCGGCGCATGCGGCTCAGGTCGTGCCCCCACTCGGGAAAACGCCGAGCGATGTCGTTGCGCAGCAGGCGCAACCCGGCCGCGTCGAAGCGCGCGGCCGTGGCCGGCGCGTGGGTCTGGAGCCACCCGTGCAGCAGCCGTTCGGCCCGTTCGATCGTGGGCCAGATGGGCCACAGCGTGTCGTCGAGGTCGAAGCTCAGCGCCAGGGGTGGAAGAATTGCCGGAAGTACCGACTCGGGGATAGAACCAGCCGTCATGCCGGACATTCTCCGCTACAGTCGTGCCTCATGCTGCCAGCCCCCCTCCCCGCTGCCGATGAGCCCGGACGGCTGCAGGTCCTGCGTGAACTGCGAATCCTCGACACCGACCCCGAACCCGCGTTCGATGCGGTCGTGCAACTGCTCCAGAAGCAGCTCGGGCGACCCATGGCCGCCATCGCGCTGGTCGACGAGCACCGCGTGTGGGTCAAGGCGTCGGTGGGCCTGCCCGCCCACACCACCGCCCGCCACCTGTCCTTCTGCGCGCTGACCATCGAGGACACCGCCGTCTTCGAGGTGCCCGACGCGCTGCTGGACCCGCGCTTCGCCGCCAACCCGCTCGTGCTGGACTCGCCCCGCGTGCGCGCCTACGCCGGCTTCCCGCTGACGGTGCACGGCCACCGCGTGGGCACCGTGTGCGTGCTCGACACCGCGCCGGGCCAGGTCTCCCCCGCCGGCCACGAGGCGCTGCGGCACTTCGCCGAGGTCTGCAACGCGATGCTCGCGTCGCGCATCCGCGAGCGGCGCATGCGACTGCAGGCCGCCCGGGTGCGCACGGCCAGCCTCTCGAGCAGCGACTGGCTGTGGGAGACCGACGCCCAGGGACGCCTCACGTGGGCCTCGGACAGCATCGAGTCGCACACGGGCCGCGCGCCCACCGAGAACCTCGGCCGCACGATGGTCGACATCAACCGGCGCAGCGCGGCCGACACCACCAACTCGTGGGACCGCTACATCGCCGCCCGCAACGCGCGCGAACCGTTCAAGGACGTCATCGCCGACCGCCCCACGCCGAACGGCGTGGTCATCACGAGCATCAGCGGCAACCCGGTGTTCGACAGCAAGGGCGAGTTCCGCGGCTACCGCGGCGCCACGAGCAACATCACGGCCCGGCTGAAGGCCCAGCAGGCCGCGCTCGAGGCCGAGCAGCTGCTGAGCGACGCCCTCGAGAGCCTCGTGGCCGGCGTGATGATCACCGACGAGACCGGGCAGATGATCCGCTGCAACGCGGCCTGGCGGAACATCATCGCGCCCTTCCCCGACGGCTTCACGGAAACGTCCCGCTGGCCCGACCTCGTGCGCCGCATGACCGAGCAGGGCGAATACCCCGACGCCGTCGGGCGCGAGGAAGCGTTCATCCACTGGCGCCTGTCGATCGCCTCCGAACACGGCGAGCAGCACGAGGTGCGCTGGCGCGACAAGTGGCTGATGGTCAGCGCGCGCTGCCTGGCCAACGGCAACACCGTGCACATGTCGATCGACATCACGAGCCAGAAGCGCGCCGAGCTGGCGCTGGCCGCGAGCGAGGGCGAGCTGCGCGAGTCGCAGGAGCGCCTGACCGCCGTGCTCGAGGCCGTGCCCGACCTCTGGTTCGTGCTCGACGAGCAGAGCAACTTCGTCGAATGCAGTTCGCCCACGCACCCGATGCTGGTGCAGGACTGGCCCGCGGTGCGCGGCAAACCCTTCGGCACCGGCCTGTCGCCCGACATGGCCGAGCGCGCGCAGGATGCCATCACACGCGCGCTGCGGACCGGCGAGGTGCAGCGCCACGAGTACCCGCTGCGCACCCTCGACGGGGTCGCCCGCTGGTTCGAGGCCCGCGTGTCGCCCATGCCCGGCCGGCGCGTGCTCTACGTCACCCGCGACCTGACCGACCTGCGCGCGCTCGAACGCGACCTGATGGTGATGAAGCGCGGCGTGGAGGCCGCCGCGGCGCTGCCCATGTGCGTGTGCGACGCCACGCAGCCCGACCTGCCGCTCGTGTACGTGAACCCGGCCTTCGAATCGCTCACCGGCTGGACGCAGGCCGAGGTGCTCGGCCGCAACTGCCGCATCCTGCAGGGCCACTTCACCGCGCAGCCCGGCCTCACGCGGCTGCGCGAGGCCATCGCGGAGCGGCGCGAGTGCAGCGTCGTGATCAACAACGTGCGCAAGGACGGCACGCCGTTCACCAACGCGCTGCACGTCGCCCCCGTGTTCGACGCGGCCGGTGGCCTGAGCCACTTCATCGGCGTGCTGCACGACGTGACCGAGCAGACCCGCGCCGCCGACAAGCTGCGCCTGAGCGAGGAGCTGTACCGCTCGGTGGCCCTGGCCATCAGCGACGGCCTGGTCGTCGTCACGCCCACGCTCACCATCATCGCCATCAACCCCGCCGGCTGCAACGTGCTCGGGGTCGAGCAGGCCGCGGTGGTGGGGGCGACGGACGGGTGGCCGTTCGAGTTCATGTCGGCGTCGGCCCGCCCGCTCGCGTCCCACGAACACCCGGTGCACCGCGTGGTGCGCAGCGGCCAGCCGCTGTCGCGGCAGGTGCATGCGCTGCGGCGGCCGGACGGCCAGCTGCGCTGGATCGAACTCAACGCCCACCCGCTGCAGCTGCGGCCCGAGGGCAGCACCTTCTCGGTCGTGCTGACCTTCCGCGACGTGACGCAGCAGCGTGCCTCCGAGCTGGCCCTGGTGGCCGCCGAGGAACGCTGGAAGTTCGCGCTGGAAGGCTCCGGCGACGGCGTGTGGGACTGGGACGCGCAGACCAACAAGGTCTACTACTCCCCGCGCTGGAAGAAGATGCTGGGCTACGCCGAACACGAGATCGGCGACTCGCTCGAGGAGTGGACGTCCCGCATCCACGCCGACGACCTGCCCCGCGTGATGGCCGGGCTGCGCCGCCACCTGCGTGGCGAGACCGGCCTCTACCAGTCCGAGCACCGCGTGCGCCACCGCGACGGCCACGACCTGTGGATCCTCGACCGCGGCAAGGTGGTCGGGCACAACGCCGAGGGCCGGCCGCTGCGGGTCGTGGGCACGCATTCGGACATCACGAGCGCCAAGCAGGCCGAACAGGCGCTGCGCGAGAAGCAGGCCGCCGAACTGGCGAGCCAGGCGAAGTCGCAGTTCCTCTCGCGCATGAGCCACGAGATGCGCACGCCGCTCAACGCGGTGATCGGCTTCGCACAGCTGATGCGCATGACCCCGGGCGGCGGCGACGGCACCGAGATCGGCAGCTACGCCGACCACGTGCTCAACGCCGGCCAGCACCTGCTGGCGCTGATCAACGACGTTCTGGACCTGCAGAAGGTCGAGGAAGGCGCGATGTCGCTCGCCCTCGGCCCGGTCGCGCTCGACGAGCTGGTGCTCGGCACCCTCGAGCTGCTGCGCCCGTCGGCGGCGAAGCGCGAGGTCACGCTCGACAACCAGCTGGAGGCCGGCCTGTGGGTGCGCGCGGACGTGCAGCGCCTGCGCCAGGTCGTGCTCAACATCGCCTCCAACGCCATCAAGTACAACGTGCCCGGCGGCACGGTGCGCCTGTCCACCCGCGCCGGACGCCACCACACGCTGGCCCTCGTGATCGAGGACACGGGCCCCGGCATGACCGACGCGCAGATGGCCCGGCTGTTCCAGCCGTTCGAACGCCTGGGCAAGGAGACCTCCAGCGTCGAGGGCACCGGGCTCGGGCTCATCATCGCCCGCAGCCTGACCCAGGCCATCGGCGGCCGCCTCGAGGTCAGCAGCCTCGCCGGCCGCGGCACCCGCGTCTCGATCGAACTGCCCACCGACGACGCCCCCGACACCCCCCAGGATTCCACGCCCACCATGCCCGACAGCGACGATCACGCACCACCGGCCCGCATCCCGTTGCGGATGCTGTACGTGGAAGACAACCGCATCAACGCGATCCTGTTCGAGGGTGCCCTGCGCATGAACGCGAGCCAGGTCGAACTGCGGATCGCCGAGGACGGCGAGGAGGCGCTGGCCATCGCCGGCGAATGGCTGCCCGAAGTGCTGGTGCTCGACGCCCACCTGCCCGGCATGTCCGGCTTCGACGTGCTGCGCCAGCTGCGGGCCATGCCGGGCCTGGCCACCGCGCCGGCCTACATGTGCTCGGCCGACGCGATGCCCGAGGACGTGCAGCGCGCCTACGAGGCCGGCTTCATCGGCTACTGGACCAAACCCATCGACATCGGCGCGGTGCTCGCCGACATCGACGCCATCGGCCGGCAGCTGCGCGGCGGAGGCACGGCCGCCGTGGCGGCATGACACGGCCAGGGTGGTCCCGGGGCGCCGATAATCGGGAGTTCACGCCGTCCCACCGGAGTCCCCCCGTTCCATGAGTTTCGCCCCCGAACCCGCACGCCCCGCCGATGCCGCGGACACCACCGCCGTGCTGCTGTGCAACCTCGGAACGCCCGACGCCCCCACTCCCTCGGCCGTGCGCCGGTTCCTCGCCGAGTTCCTGGGAGACCCGCGCGTGGTCGAGATCCCGCGCCCGATCTGGTGGCTGATCCTCCACGGGGTCATCCTCCGCGTGCGCCCGCGCCAGTCGGCGGCCCGCTACGCGAGCATCTGGACCGCCGAGGGCTCGCCGCTCACCACCTGGACCGACGTGCTGGCCAAGCGCCTGGCCGGCAACCTGGGTGAACGCGGCCATCGCGTGCTGGTGCGTTACGGCATGCGCTACGGCAACCCGTCCATTCCGTCGGTGCTCGACGAGTTGAAGGCGGCGGGCGCCACGCGCGTGCTCGTGCTGCCGCTGTACCCGCAATACGCGGCGTCCACCACCGCCAGCGTGGTCGACGCGGTGCTGGGCTGGTCGCGCCGCATCCGTGCGGTGCCCGAGTTCCGGTTCATCAACCGGTTCCACGACGACACCGGGTACATCGGCGCGCTGGCCCGGCGCATCGCCGACCACTGGGATGCCGAGGGGCGCCCGGAGAAGCTCGTCATGAGCTTCCACGGCATCCCGAAGCGCAGCATCACGCTCGGCGACCCGTACCACGGCGAGTGCCTGCGCACCGCCCACCTGCTGGCCGAACGCCTGGGCATCTCGGCGAACGACTACGTGGTGACCTTCCAGAGCCGCCTCGGCCGCGCCGAGTGGCTGCAGCCCTACACCGAACCCACGCTCGCGAACCTCGCGCGCCAGGGCGTGCGCCGGGTCGACGTGGTGTGCCCGGGCTTCACCAGCGACAACCTCGAGACCCTCGAGGAGATCAACCAGGAGGCCCGCGAGGCCTTCCTGCACGCCGGGGGCACCACGTTCGGGTACATCCCCTGCCTGAACGACCGGACCGACTGGGTGCGCGCACTGACGGCCCTGGCCGAGCGCCACCTGCAGGGCTGGGACACCCGCCCCGCCCCCGCGCCCGAAACCCCGCTGCAGCGCCTGCCGCGCGCAGCCGACCGGGACACCCGCGCCTGACCATGAGCCACCCCGACCCGAAGGCCTCCGCCGGCGTCCGCCTCGACAAGTGGCTGTGGGCCGCCCGTTTCTACAAGACGCGCAGCCTGGCCACGGAAGAGATCGGCAAGGGCCGGGTCCAGGTCAACGACCTGGATGCCAAGCCGTCGCGCGAGGTGCGCCTGGGCGACCGCATCGACGTGCGGCAGGGCCCGGTCGTGCGCACCATCGTCGTCAAGGGCCTGAGCCACCAGCGCGGGCCCGCCCCCGTCGCCCAGGCGCTCTACGAGGAAACGCCCGAGAGCGTGGTCCGGCGCGAACAGGCGGCCCAGCGGCAGCGGGAGGCACCGGAACCCTCGCTGTCCATCGAACAGGGGCGTCCCACCAAACGCGACCGCCGCCAGTTGGCGGACTGGAACCGCTGGAGCGCCAGCAAGGAATAGCGTTTGCCTCGAGGGTGGCGCGCGCGAATACGCCCTTCCCGGCCGGTCCGCAAGGCACCGAAAAAATTCCCACATTCCCCTCTTGAAACCGCTCGGGCCGGTCCCAGATGCGGACGAGTCGTAGAGGTCTCCACATGCAGAATCCCGAAAATCCCATGGAAAATCAAGACGTTGGCGCCACTCCCGCGCCCGAGGCGACGGTCGAGTCGGCCGTGCCCGACGCGGAAACCCGCCTGGCCGAAATGTCCGACGCCTACCTGCGCGCCAAGGCCGAGGGTGAAAACATCCGCCGCCGCGCCGAGGAAGAGGTCGCCAAGGCCCGCAAGTTCGCGGTCGAAGGGTTCGCCGACAGCCTGCTGCCCGTGAAGGACAGCCTCGAGGCCGCCATCGCGATCCAGGCCGCCACGCCGGAGCAGCTGCTCGAAGGCGTGCACGCCACGCTGCGCCAGCTGTCGGCCGCGCTCGAACGCAACAAGGTGCTCGAGATCGCCCCGCCCGCCGGCACCAAGTTCGATCCGCACCAGCACCAGGCCATCAGCGTGGTCCCCGCCGAGCAGGACGCCAACACCGTGGTCACCGTGCTGCAGAAGGGCTACCTGATCGCCGACCGCGTGCTGCGCCCGGCCCTGGTCACGGTGTCCGCACCCAAGTAAGTCAAGAACGTAGGGAAAGGCGGTCGTCCACAAGCACGGCCCCTTGAAAACAGCCGGGTTATCCACACCTCGGACTCATCAGATTTCAAAGTTAGCAGGAGCGAAAAAATGGGAAAAATCATCGGCATCGACCTCGGCACCACCAACTCGTGCGTGGCGATCATGGAAGGCAACACCACGCGTGTGATCGAGAACAGTGAAGGTACCCGCACCACGCCGTCGATCATCGCGTACCAGGAAGACGGCGAGATCCTCGTCGGCGCCTCGGCCAAGCGCCAGGCCGTCACGAACCCGAAGAACACGCTGTACGCGGTGAAGCGCCTCATCGGCCGCAAGTTCACCGAGAAGGAAGTGCAGAAGGACATCGACCTGATGCCCTACACCATCGCCGCCGCCGACAACGGCGACGCCTGGGTGGAAGTGCGCGGCCAGAAGCTCGCCCCGCCGCAGGTCAGCGCCGAAGTGCTGCGCAAGATGAAGAAGACCGCCGAGGACTACCTCGGGGAAGCCGTGACCGAAGCCGTGATCACGGTGCCGGCGTACTTCAACGACGCCCAGCGCCAGGCCACGAAGGACGCGGGCCGCATCGCCGGCCTCGACGTCAAGCGCATCATCAACGAACCCACCGCCGCGGCGCTGGCGTTCGGCCTCGACAAGAACGAGAAGGGCGACCGCAAGATCGCCGTGTACGACCTCGGCGGCGGCACGTTCGACGTGTCCATCATCGAGATCGCCGACGTCGACGGCGAGAAGCAATTCGAAGTGCTGTCCACCAACGGCGACACGTTCCTGGGCGGCGAAGACTTCGACCAGCGCGTGATCGACTACATCATCGCCGAGTTCAAGAAGGAACAGGGCGTCGACCTGAGCAAGGACGTGCTGGCCCTGCAGCGCCTGAAGGAAGCCGCCGAGAAGGCCAAGATCGAGCTGTCGAACAGCGCGCAGACCGACATCAACCTGCCGTACGTGACGGCCGACGCCTCCGGTCCGAAGCACCTGAACATCAAGCTGACCCGCGCGAAGCTCGAGTCGCTGGTGGACGAGCTCATCGAGCGCACCATCGCCCCGTGCCGCACGGCCATCAAGGACGCCGGCATCTCGGCCGCCGACATCGACGACGTGATCCTCGTCGGTGGCATGAGCCGCATGCCCAAGGTCCAGGAGAAGGTCAAGGAGTTCTTCGGCAAGGAGCCGCGCAAGGACGTCAACCCGGACGAAGCCGTCGCCGTGGGCGCGGCCATCCAGGGCCAGGTGCTCGGCGGCGAACGCACCGACGTGCTGCTGCTCGACGTCACCCCGCTGTCGCTCGGCATCGAGACGATGGGCGGCGTGATGACCAAGATGATCAAGAAGAACACGACCATCCCGACCAAGTTCGCGCAGGTGTTCTCCACCGCCGAAGACGGTCAGCCGGCCGTGACCATCAAGGTCTACCAGGGCGAGCGCGAGATGGCGTCGGGCAACAAGAGCCTCGGCGAGTTCAACCTCGAAGGCATCCCGCCGGCCCCGCGCGGCACGCCGCAGATCGAGGTGAGCTTCGACATCGACGCCAACGGCATCCTGCACGTCGGCGCGAAGGACAAGGGCACGGGCAAGGAAAACAAGATCACGATCAAGGCCAACTCCGGCCTGAGCGAAGCCGAGATCGAGCAGATGGTCAAGGACGCGGAAGTCAACGCGGCCGAGGACAAGAAGAAGCTCGAACTCGTGCAGGCCCGCAACCAGGCCGACTCGCTGGTCCACAGCGTGCGCAAGAGCCTGGGTGAACACGGCGACAAGCTCGACGCCGGCGAGAAGGAAAAGATCGAGGCCGCCCTGAAGGACACCGAGGAAGCGCTCAAGGGTGACGACAAGGCGGCCATCGAGGCGAAGACCGAAGCCCTGATGACGGCGAGCCAGAAGCTCGGCGAGAAGGTGTACGCCGATGCCCAGGCCGCGCAGGCCGCCGCCGGTGGCGCAGCCGAAGCCCCGCAGGGCGCCGGCCCGTCGTCGGCCCCGGCCGACGACAATGTCGTCGACGCGGAGTTCAAGGAAGTCAAGGACTCCAAGTAATCCGGCACGGCAGCCCCTCGGGGGCCTTCGGGCCCCCTGCCTCCCCCGTGCGCCGAACAGGCCGCGGGGGATTTCGTTGTTCAGGAACTGCAAGACACCATGGCAAAGCGTGACTACTACGAAGTCCTCGGGCTGGCGAAGAACGCCACCGACGACGACATCAAGAAGGCCTATCGCAAGCTGGCCATGAAGTACCACCCCGACCGCAACCAGGGCGAGGGTGCGAAGAAGGCCGAGGAAAGCTTCAAGGAAGTCAAGGAAGCCTACGAGATGCTGTCGGACGGCGACAAGCGCGCCGCGTACGACCAGTACGGTCACGCGGGCGTGGACCCGAACGCCGGGGGTTTCCGTCCGGGCGGCCCGGGGGCGGAAGGGTTCGGCGGCTTCGCCGAAGCCTTCGGCGACATCTTCGGCGACGTGTTCGGCGGTGGACGCCGTGGCGGCGGCGGCCAGCAGGTGTACCGTGGCGCCGACCTCAGCTATGCGATGGAGATCACGCTCGAGGAAGCCGCCAAGGGCAAGGAAAGCCAGATCCGCATCCCGAGCTGGGACGAGTGCGAGACCTGCCACGGCTCCGGCGCGAAGCCCGGCACCAGCGCGAAGACCTGCACGAGCTGCAACGGCTCCGGCACCGTCCACATGCGCCAGGGCTTCTTCAGCGTGCAGCAGACCTGCCCGCACTGCCGCGGCACGGGCAAGATCATCCCCGAGCCCTGCACCACGTGCCACGGGCAAGGCAAGGTCAAGAAGAACAAGACCCTCGAGGTCAAGATCCCGGCCGGCATCAACGAGGGCATGCGCATCCGTTCGGCCGGCAACGGCGAACCGGGCACCAACGGCGGCCCGGCGGGTGACCTGTACATCGAGATCCGCATCAAGCAGCACGACATCTTCGAGCGCGACGGCGACGACCTGCACTGCACGGTGCCCGTGGGCCTGACCACGGCGTGCCTGGGCGGCAGCCTCGAGGTGCCCACGCTGGGCGGCAAGGCCGAGATCGAACTGCCCGAGGGCACGCAGCACGGCAAGACCTTCCGCCTGCGCGGCAAGGGCATCAAGGGCATCCGCTCGAGCTACCCGGGCGACCTGTACTGCCACATCGCCGTCGAGACGCCCGTCAAGCTCACCGAGCACCAGCGCAAGCTGCTCAAGGAGCTGGACGAGTCGCTGAGCAAGTCGGACAAGCACTCGCCGAACGCGAAGAGCTGGACCCACCGGGTCAAGGACCTCTTCAAGTAAGCGCGGCGCCCCGCTGCGGTACGCCAACGGCGCCTTCGGGCGCCGTTGTGCTTTCCGCCCTCCGGCGCGACACTCGAAGGCAGCGCTCAAGTCGGCCGTGCACCGAGCCGATATGGGGCGCAGGAGCCGTACGCGTTCCCTCAGTCCGGAGCCTCAGATGCAGATGATCGACCGCGACATCGCGAAGTCGTCCGCACTCGTCATCGATGCGAACCCCACGTCACGCAGCATGCTCGTGACCCAATTGCGCGACTTCGGCGTGGGCCAGGTCGTGCAGTCGAGCCGCATCCACGATGCCCGGCGCCTGCTCGAGTCGCGCCCGTTCGACATCGTGCTGTGCGAGCAGGACTTCGAGGCCGAAGGCTATTCGGGCCAGAACCTGCTCGACGACCTGCGCCGCCTGCAGTTGCTGCCGCTGTCCACGGTGTTCGTCATCGTGACGGGCACCGCCTCCACCACCACCGTGGTCGACGCCGCCGAATCGGCCGTCGACAGTTACCTGCTCAAACCCTACACCGCCGCCGCGCTCGGCGAACGGCTGGCGCAGGTGCGCAAGCGCAAGAAGGCGCTCGCGGACATCTTCGCGCCCGTCGAGGCGGGCGACCTCGCCGCCGCCGCGCGGCTGTGCCTGAAGCGCTTCAAGGAACAAGGGCCCTTCCACGCCTATGCGGCGCGGCTCGGGGCCGAACTGCTGTTGCGCATCGGCGAACCCGAGGCCGCGCGCAAGCTCAACGAGATGGTGCTGGAGGGCAATGCCACCATCCCCTGGGCCCGCCTGGGCGTGGCCCGGGCGCAGATCGCCGCGAACCAGCCCACCGCCGCCGCACGCAGCCTGGAGGCGCTGGTGGCCGACCAGCCGAACTACACCGACGCGCTCGACATCCTGGGACGCCTGCAGGTCGAACAGGGTGACCTGACCGCCGCGGCCGTGACCTACCGGCGGGCCGCCGAGTTCACACGCGGGTCGATCGGGCGGCTGCAGCGCCACGGCCTGCTCGCCTGGTACGCGGGCCAGAAGGACGATGCCCTGAAACCCCTCGAACGCGCCGCGGTGCTGGGTGCCGGCTCGCGCATGTTCGATGCCCAGGTGCTGGTGCTGCTGGCCAGCCTGCGTTTCGAGCAACGCGATTCGAAGGGCCTGCAGCGGGCGCTCGACCAGCTCCAGGACACCGCGTCGAAGGAGGCCGACTCCGCACGCATGGTGCGCCTCGCCGACATCGCCGGCCTGCTCGGGCTCGCGGCCCACAAGCAGGCAGGCGAACTCGTCGAGCGGCTCGAATCATGGGGAGGCCGCGTGCTCGACCCCACGCTGGACCTCGAGACCGCCTGCAACCTGCTGACCGTGTGCGCAACCCTCGCCGCCGCCGACGTCACCCTGCCCGCCGGCACGCCCGCGTGGCTCGAGGTGCTGGCCACGCGTTTCGCATCGTCGCGCGCCTCCACCGCCCTGCTGGCCGGGGCCGCCGCCAGCCATCCGCCATTCGCGGCCCTGGTGACGGAGGCCCAGCAGGCCGTGGCCGCGCAGGCGGAACGTGCGGTGACGCTGGCCCTCGAGGGCCGCCAGCAGGAGGCCATCCTGGCCCTCGTGCACGAGGCGGGCCGCACGCTCAACACCAAGTTCGTGGACCTCGCCCGCATGAGCCTGCAGCGGCACCGCGAGCGGCTCGAGACGCCCGAGGCGCTGTCGAAGGAGATCGACCTGATGCAGCGCGCCCTGGCCACCGGCGGCGGGCTGCCGCCGCTCGGACAGGCGTCCGACACGCCGGCCCATCCGCTGGCGGCGCGGGCGCCCCAACCAACGCCCTCACCCGCCCGCTGACCGTCAGAACAGCGACCCCTGCGCCGGGTTCGCCACACGCACCGGCCGCTGGAACCGGCCGGTGTCGAGCACCTGCCGCCCCCCGTCGAGCCCGTAGCGCACGAGCGCCTTGCGCAAGCGCTGTGTGATCAGGTCGGCCCACACACCCTGCCCGCGCATGCGCTGGCCGAACGCGGCGTCGTAGTCCTTGCCGCCGCGCATCTCGCGCACGCGCGCCATCACACGCGCGGCGCGGTCGGGGAAGTGTTCGTCGAGCCAGCGCTGGAACAACGGGTTCACCTCCCAGGGCAGGCGCAGCACGATCGAGAAGCCGCTGGTGGCGCCGGCCGCCGCGCCCGCCTCCAGCACCCGTTCCAGCTCGGGTTCGTTGATGAAGGGGATCAGCGGCGACACGCTGATGCCCACCGGCACCCCGGCCTTCGCGAGGGCCTCGATGGTCTTGAGGCGCCGCGCCGGCGAGGCCGCGCGCGGCTCGAGGATGCGGGCGAGCGCCGGGTCGAGCGTGGTGACCGAGACGAAGGCCATCGCGAGGCCGTCGGCCGCCATCGGGGCGATGAGGTCGAGGTCGCGTTCGATGCCGGAGGACTTCGTGATCACCGAGAACGGATGCCTGAACTCGCTCAGCACCTCGATGACCGACCGGGTGATGCGCAGCCGGCGTTCGGCGGGCTGGTAGGCATCGGTGGCCGAGCCGATGTTGATGGGCTTCGGGACGTGTTTGGGGCGCATCAGCGCCTCGCGCAGGCGTTCGGCGGCGTTGACCTTCGCGATGATGCGGGTCTCGAAATCGAGGCCCGGAGACAGGTTGAGGTAGCTGTGCGTGGGCCGCGCGAAGCAGTAGATGCAGCCGTGCTCGCAGCCCCGGTACGGGTTGATGGACAGGTCGAACGAGATGTCGGGCGAGTCGTTGGCCGCGATGATGGACTTGACGTGCTCCTCGACCACCCGGGTGTCCGGAGGCAGCGTCTCCTCGGTCGCCTGCTGGTCGAGCGTGCCCCAGCCGTCGTCACACGCCTCGTGGGTGTCGCGCGTGAAGCGGTGCGCGACGGACCAGGCCGTGCCCCGCCCCTTCAGCGGCGGGGCGACCGGCAGCCAGCCGGGGTCGGGCACCGCGCCGGGTTCGTCGTCCGGACCATCGCCCGCAGGCTCGCGCTCCCGGCTGTAGCCGGAAGGCGGAGGGGTGAGGGATGGCGCGGGCATACTGTCATTTTATACAGTATTTTCCGGCACGCGCCGGAATCACGTTCAGGCCGTGGGCTTGCAGGACGGCAGTGACCAGCCCGCCGGCCGGTCGACGCCGGCGCGGCTGTTCTGCCCGGCCGGCACGAACCACACGTCCTGCACCAGGCCGTAGGTCTTGCCGATCTTGCGCATCTCGCACGTCTGCCACAGCTTCGCGATCTCGGCGTTCACGGCCTTGACCAGCTCCGGGTTGTCCTTGTTCAGGCCGAACACCACCTGGCCCAGGCCGGTCAGCAGCGGGAACTCGGGCGAGTTGTCGGTGAAGGCGTTGAACTTGAGCTTCCACTGCGGGTTGCGCGAGATGGCGTACTGCATCACCGGCGGGTCGCCGATCACCGCGTCGATGCGGCCGGCCAGCAGGTCGCGCACCGCGGCGTCCGAGGTGTCGTACAGGGCGACCTGCAGGCCCTTGATCTTGCGCATCTCGGGAATGAACGAGAAGCCGGTGATGGTGCCGACCTTCTTCCCTTCGAGGTCCTTCAGGCTGCTCCAGTTGTTCTTGTCGAGCTGGGTGATGCCGTTCTTGAAGTAGTGGATGGGATCGCTCAGCGTCATGATCTTCGAGCGCTGTTCGGTCCAGCCCATCGTGCCGGCCATCACGTCCACCCGCTTCGACTGCACCGAGGCGATGGTGCCCGACCACTCCATCAGGGCGGGCTTCACCTTGAGCTGTGCGGCCTCGCTGATGCGCTGCAGGATCTCGCCGTCGTAGCCGACCATCTTGCCGTCCTGGTAGCCGGTGCCGGGCATGTCGCCGGTGAAGGCGATGGTCAGCGCGCCCTTCTCGATGGTCTCGACCGATTGGGCGAGCACGGGGGTCTGGGCCGCGAAGAGGCTGGCCAGCGCGGCGAGCCACGCGGCGATTCGGATGTGTCGGTTGAGCATGGGAACTCCTGGTGAATGGGCCGTCCGAAGACCGGAACGTGGAGCGAAATATAGGGACGCGGGCCCCCTGTGAATTGCAGGCCCTGACGCTGGAATTGCACGTTTGCGACAGCGCGGGAAACCCCGAAGGCCTCGATTCGGTGCGCGCACTGTGCCCGCCGCGCGCATAAAGAAAAAGGCCCCGGCGCATGCGCGGCGGGGCCTCGTCGAAGATAAAGGTGTTAACGGATCGTCACCCGGCGAACTCGCACATCGCCTCGGAGAGTTTCGCCGCGCTGCCCGCGGCCAGCGTGAGCCCGAGCGCGCCCTGCCCCGCATTGACGAACACGTTCGTCGACTTCAGGCGCCCGATGAGCGGCACCGAATCGGGGGTCGCGGGCCTCAACCCGGCCCACGGGCGCGGCGACGCCGTGTCGCACAGGCCGGGGTAGACCGCCTCGACGCTGTCAATCATGGCCGCGACACGCGAGGCCGGCACGTCGCGCTCGTAGCCGGTGATCTCCGCCATCGCGGCCACGCGCAGCTGGTTGCCGAGCGGCGCGAACACCGTCTTGCGGCCGAGGTGCGTGACGCTCGCCGCCGGCCGCTCGCGGCCGCGGAACGGCACCGTGATGCTGTAGCCCTTCACGGGGTAGACCGGCAGGTGGAAGCCCGCGCCGGACGCGAGCGCGGCCACGTGCGGTCCGGCGGCGAGCACGAAGGCATCGGCCGTGAGGTCGCCCGTCGACGAACGCGCCGCGACGATCCGGCGGCCTTCGCGCACGAACCCGGTCACCTCCGTGTTGAACCACGTGCGCCCGCCGAGCTTGCGCATCGACGCGACGAGTTCGCGGCACAGCAGGTGCGGATCGGCGATGCATTCGTCGGCCGTCCAGATGCCCCCGGCGATCCCGTCGAGCGCACCGCCCAGGGCGGGTTCGCGCTCACGGCACTCGGCGGCCGACAGCACCTCCTGCCGGCAGCCCAGCGTCGCCTGGAACGCGACCAGCGCGCGCTGCCGTGCGAGGGTCGCCTCGTCGGGACACAGCACGAGCTTGCCGTTCTGCTTGAACCCGACCGACCAGCACTCGTCGTGCATCCAGCCCTCGAGCACGCGGCGGCTGAGCCGCGCGAGCTGGATCAGCGTGGCGGTGCCGCGCCGCGCCTTGCCCGGGCGGCACGCCGCGAGGAATCGCAGGCCCCATGCCCACTGCCGCCAGTCGGCGCGCAGGCGGAACTTCACCGGCGAGTCGGCCGACAGCAGCATGCCGGGAAGCGATTTCAAGGTGCCGGGCGACGCGAACGGCTCGGCATAGCTGTAGCTCAGCTGGGCCCCGTTGGCGAAGCTCGTGAGCAGGCCGGGCTCGGCCGCCGCGTCGACGAGTTCGACGTCGAACCCGGCGCGCGCGAGCTGGTAGGCACTCGCGCAGCCCACCAGCCCGGCGCCGACGATGACGACCTTCACGTCAGCGCGCCCATCGAGGTGTCGGCATGGTCCGTCAGCAGCCAGCCCTCGCGCACGCGCGACAGCACGAGCTGCGCCGTGGCCACGTCGGCCAGGCCCACGCCCACCGACTTGAACACCGTGATGCCGCGGCGTTCGAGGCGCCACGGCGACTCGCCGCCGAACAGCTGCGGCAGGTCCACGTACCGGCCGGCCTGGTGCCGCTCGTTCCACAACACGATCTCGCCGGCCTCCACGAGGCTCTGCGGCTTCCACTCCACGATGATGCGCTCCGCACGCGACATCGTGGTGTCGTCCAGCTCGCGCACCTTCGGCGTGCTGGTGCCGATGGCGGCGACGAACGCACAGGGCGCGAGCAGGTTGCCGTCGAACACGGGCTCGGCCGACCGCGTGGCCGTCACCACGATGTCGGCGTCCACCACGGCCTCCTCGGCCGCGGTGATCCGCACGCGCGAGCCGGTCGCCTGCTCCAGGCGCTTGCACCACGCGGGGTTCGCGAGCGGGTCCACCACGCAGATGTCGTCGAAGCGGAACCGTTCGCACAACGACTGCGCCTGGGACCGCCCCTGCAGCCCCGCGCCGAACAGCGCGAGCTTGCGCGCGCCCGGCGCGGCCGCGCGCGACGCCACCAGCGTGGTGATGGCGGCCGTGCGGAAGCGGGTCAGCTCGTTGCCGTCGAGCACGGCCAGGGGGGTGTTGGTCTCGAGGTCGAACAGCACGATCGAGAAGCTGAACTGGCCCGCCACGGTCGGATAGACCTTGAGGCCGGCGACGTTGCGGGCGTTCCAGATGGCGCCCATCGAACTCAGCTTGACGCCGGAGCAGTCGGTGCGCTGGCGCGGGTGCACCGCGGCCCGGCCGTCGGCCAGGTCCTGGAAGGCCTGCGCGAGGACCTCGGTCACGCCGCGGAAGTCGAGCAGTTCGGCCACTTGGGCGTCGGAGATGTGGAGCATGGTCATGGCGATGGGGATGAAGGAAGTCAGCCGAGGCCCGAAGGCACGGCCTTGTGCCAGGGCGTGGCCTTCTCGAAGGCGTGGGCGATGCGCAGGATGAGCGGCTCGGCCAGGGGGCGGCCGATGAACTGCACCGAAACGGGCAGGCCGAGTCCGGACTGGCCCGCCTGCACCGCGACGGAGCACAGGTCGAGCAGGTTCACGAAACGGCCGAAGCGCGAGAGCGGCGTCGACTGCTCGTCGACCTCGCTCACCGGAATGGCGGTGATGGCGTTCGTGGGCATCACGCAGACGTCGATGCCCTCCATCGCGTCGAGCATCGCGACGTGCGCCTTCTCGCGCATCTTGAGCAGCTCGATGTACTGCGCCGCATCGATGTCGCGTCCCGCGAGGATGCGGCGCTGCACGTGCGGGTCGAACACGAGGTCCTGCTCGAACAGCTCGCCGAGGTTCGCGTACCCCTCCGCGCTCATCAGCTTGCCGGCGATGCGCATCGACTCGGTGAGCGACTGCGGCAGCGGCCGCTCGACGAGCTGCATGCCGAGGCCCGACAGGGTCTCCAGCGCGCGGTCGTACAGGGCCAGCACGTCGGACTCGATGGCGTGGCGCTCCGAGGCGGGCATCACCCACACGCGGGTGCCGGCGACGTCGTGTTCGATGCCGCCCAGCACGCGCCGCACCGGGGCCTGGGCGCTGGCCGGGTCGCGCGGGTCGGGGCCTGCGATCACGTCGAGCATCAGCGCGGCATCGCGCACGCTGCGCGTGATGGGGCCCACGGTGTCGTGCGTGGGGCACAGCTCCACGAGCCCGTGCCGGCTCACGAGGCCGTGCGTGGTCTTCAGACCCACCAGGCCGCACAGGCCCGCGGGGATGCGCACCGAACCGCCGGTGTCGGTGCCGAGCGCCGCCGTGCACAGGCCCGCGGCCACGGCCACCGACGAACCACTGCTCGACCCGCCGGGCACGCGGTGCGTCTGCAGGTCCCACGGGTTCCAGGGCGTGCCCATCACCGCGTTCGTTCCCCAGCCGCCGAAGGCGAACTCGACGGTCTGCGTCTTGCCGAGGATGACCGCCCCGGCCGCGCGCAGGCGGTCGACCACCGTGGCGCTGAGGTTCGACACCTTGGCCGGCAGTGCGCGCGAGCCGGCGCCGAGCGTGTGGCCCTCGATCTCGAACAGGTCCTTGATGGCGATGGTCACGCCGTGCAGCGGCCCGAGGCGCACGCCGGCGCGCAGCATGCCGTCCAGCGCGCGCGCCACCTGGCGCGCCTCGTCGGCGTACACCTCGACGAACGCCTTCAGCCGCGGCTCGAGCCGCGCCGCGCGGGCGAGCTGGAACTCGACCAGGCCCTCGCTGGTGAGCTGGCCGTCGCTGATCGCGGCGGCGGTGTCCTCGAGCGAGGCATGCGCGAAACGTTCGATGGTGGTCATGTGGTCCCCAGGGCGCGCCGGCCGCGCGACAGCTTCCGCCCCAGCAGGCGGGAGAACATCGACAGCGGGAACGCGATTGCAAAATAGATCAGCCCGACCAGCACGAAGATGTGCAGGGGCAGGAAGTACTCGCTCGACATCGCCCGTGCCGCGAGCATCAGCTCGTCCGTCGCGATCAGCGCGCAGAGCGAGCTGTCCTTCAGGAGGGACACATAGCAGTTGACGAGCGGCGGCAGCATCACGCGCAGGGCCTGGGGCAGCACGACCGCGGTGAAGACCTGGAACGGGGACATGCCGGCGGCGAGGCCTGCCTCGCGCTGTCCCCGGTGGACGGAATCGAGCCCGCTGCGGAACACCTCGGCCACGTAGGCGGCGCCCTGCAGCCCGAGGCCCAGCACGCCCGCCCAGTAGCCCGACAGCGTGAGCCCGAAGGCCGGCAGCCCGAAGTACAGCGCGAGCAGCAGCGCGAGCAGCGGCACTGCGCGCAGGAACTCGACGACGGACTTGGCCGCCATCTGCAGCGCCCCGAACCGCGACCGGGCCATCGCGACGAGGCCGGCGGCAAGCACGAGGGCCAGCACGAACCCGAGCGAGGAGATCTCCGCGGTGACACGCGCCGCGTCCATCAGGCGCGGCCACCACTCGGGCAGGTGCTCGCGGTAGACCTGGAAGAAGTCGTTCATCGCCCCACCCCCAGTCGGCGCTCCATGCGGTTGAACATCCAGCTGACCGGGAAGACGATGCTCGCGTACAGCGCGATCGCACTCGCGTAGATCAGCGGGGTCTGGAACGTCGACGTCACGAGGCTGCGCGCGTAGAACATGATCTCCGGCGCGGCGATGGCCGAGGCGATCGAGGTGTCCTTGATCAGCTGGCTCGCGTAGTTGCCGATCGACGGCAGCGTCAGCCGCAGCATCTGCGGCAGCACCACGCAGCGCAACGCCTGCATGGGCGTGAGGCCCACGGCCAGCGCCGCCTCGCGCTGGCCCGCGTGCAGCGCCCGGATGCCCGCGGAGAACACGTCGCACAGCACGGCCGCGCCCACCAGGCCGAGGCCGATGATCGCCGCCGCCTTCGGCGAGAAGCGCACGCCCACGGAGGCCAGGCCGAAGTACAGCAGGAAGAGGTGGGCGAGCGCCGGCACGTTGCGCATCCACTCGATGTAGGCGCCGATGGCGAAGCGCACCAGCCCCACCGACGTGAACACGTTGAGCAGCGCGAGCGCCAGGCCGAGGCCGAAGGCGATCAGCGCCGCGCCCAGCGCGACCTGGGCCGCGGTGACCGCGCCGCCCAGCAGCGCGGTGATGATGGAGGGGAAGGCGTCCATCGTCATGCGGCCCGCACGATGGACGAGGCGCCGTGCCCCACCTGCCCGAGGAAGGCCCGCGTGCGCTCCTTCGCCGGATGGTTGATCACGTCGGCCGCCGGGCCCTGCTCGACGATCACCCCGCCGTCCATGAAGATCACGCGGTCGCCCACGTCGCGGGCGAAGCGGATCTCGTGCGTCACGAGGATCATCGAACGCCCCTCCTCCGCCAGTTCGCGGATCACGCCCAGCACCTCGCCCACCAGCTCGGGGTCCAGCGCCGAGGTGGGCTCGTCGAACAGGATCAGCTTGGGCTGCTGCGCGAGCGCGCGGGCGATGGCCACGCGCTGCTGCTGCCCGCCGGAAAGCCGTTCGGGGTACTCGTGGGCCTTGTGGCGCAGGTGCACCTTCTCGAGCATCGCCTCGGCGAGTTCGTAGGCCTCCGCTTTCGACAGGCGGCCCGACTTGATCGACGCCAGCGCCACGTTGTCGCGCACCGTGAGGTGCGGCCACAGGTAGAAGAGCTGGAACACCATGCCGATCTCGCTGCGTTGTGGTGCCAGCTCGCGGTCGGTCATGGTGCGCTCGCGCCCGTCGCCGGTGCGCACGCGCCCGATGTGTTCGCCTTCGAGGACGATCTCGCCGCCCGAGGGTTTCTCGAGGTAGTTCACGCAGCGCAGGCAGGTGGACTTGCCGGAACCGCTGGGCCCGATCAGCGAGAGTGTCTCGCCGCGCCGCAGGTCGAAGGAGATGTCCTTCAACACCTCGACCGCGCCGTAACTCTTTTTCAGGCCCTTGACCGTCAGCAGTATGTCGTTCATAAAATCCCGTCGCCAAATGCAGAAGTTGACAACGCGATCGTAGGAAGCTTTGCGCGGACCCGATGGCAGGGCGGTGCGGCGACATTGAACATATGCGACATCCCGGGAAAATACCCACCGACATGCTGCTCGCCGATGACCCGCGCCTGACCATCGACCGGCTCGACCAGTCGCGCCCCACGCCCCGCCCCGGCCGAAAGCCCGCCTCGCAGGCCGAGCTGCGCATCGGCATCCTGCTGTGGCCCGGGTTCCCGCTGCTGTCGCTCGCCGGTCTGTGCGACGGGCTGCGTCACGCGGCCGACCTCGGCGACCAGAGCCGCCAGAACCGCTGCTCGTGGGCCATCCTCGGCAAGCCGGGCGAGTCGGTCACCGCGAGCTGCGGCGTGCGCGTGCCGGTCGACACCCCGCTGTCGGCGCCGCTCGACTACGACTACGTCGCCGTGATCGGTGGCCTGCTGCCCCAGATCGCCAGCGTCGACCCCTCCCTCGTCAACTTCCTGCGCGAGGTGGCGCGTGCGCAGGTGCCGCTGATCGGCATCTGCACCGGCAGCTTCGTGCTCGCGCGCTTCGACCTGCTCAACGGCCACGCCCCCTGCATCCACCCGTTCCACGTCGACGACTGGGAGTCGCTGCACCCCGCCCTCGCCTTCGAAACGCGGTCCCACTACGCCATCGGCTCCAACCGCATCACCTGCGCGGGCGGCATCTCGATCGTGGAGCTGGCGGCCGAGCTGGTGCGCGTGCACTGCGGCGCCGACCGCGCCGCCAAGGTCGTCCACCAGATGACCGTCACCGCCGAACGCACCGCCTCGCACATGGCACGCGGCCACGCCTTCGGCTACGAGACGAGCGACCACGACAAGCTGCGCCAGGCCATCGTGCTGATGGAAAAGAACATCACGACGCCGCTCGAGATCGCGGTCATCGCCAAACTCGTGAAGTCGAGCAGCCGCCAGCTCGAGCGCGTGTTCCTCGCCGAGACGGGCGCGAGCCCGTCGGAGTACTACCGCAACTCGCGCCTGAAGTACGCGCGCTACCTGCTCACCACCACGGACCTGCCCGTGGTGACCATCGCCGGCGAGAGCGGCTTCTCCGACGCCTCGCACTTCATCCGGCACTTCCAGCAGCTGTACGGCATGGCGCCCGGACGCCTGCGCAAGGCCTTGAGCGGGGCCACCCCGGCGGTCTGAGCCACCGCGCGCCATGGCTTCGTTCCGCGCGATGCCACTTCGCGCGCTGATGCATCCGGGGGGATCCGGATGGCCAGACTGTGTGTCATTCGATCGTCACATGACACCCACGAGGTCCGCTCATGCCCCCTCCCACCGTCTCCCGTCCGGGCACCCCGCCCATCACCACCCAGACCACGCTGCCGCCACCGACTGACCCGTCGTCGTCGAGCGGCACCACCACGCGGCCGTCCGGCAACAACGCGCTCGTGCGGTTCCAGGGCACGCAGGCCCTGCCGAACCGCCGTCCGTCGGTCACCGGCACCGAGGCCGCCACCTCGACGGCCGCCACCTCCTCCACGAACGCCGTCGCGACCACACGCCGCCGCACCAACGCCGCGCTCACCAAGGTGCAGACGGAACGGGCCGCCGCCGAGCTGGCCCAGCAGATCCACCAGCTCGCGATGAGGGAGATCGGCTCGCTCGAGCCGGCCGCCGTGCAGGCGTACTTCGAGAGCAACGTGTCGAGGCTGATGGGCGCCCAGGCGCCTGCCCAGCAGCGGCTGCTGCGGCTCTTCGCGCAGGCCCGGGTTCCCGACGGCGAGCGCATCGTCACCGACGCGATGCAGGCGCTGGACCGCACGATGACGGCCGCGCTCGGCGGCGGCGAGGGCGCCTCCACCGCCTTGCAGCGCGCCAGCGGCCCGATGGACCAGGCGGCCCTGCAGCGCTTCTTCGATGTGATCGACCAGATGCGCGGCGCTCCCCCGCCGGTGCCGCTCGGCGGCGACACGCGCATCGAGGAGGTCGACACCGACTCGACGGTGACGCGGACGACGGACGACACCTCGGTGTCCGGGGCCGACAGCGACGCGTCCGTGCGCGGCCATTTCCCCGCCGAAGAAGTGGAGTCCCTGGTCGCGAAGCTCACCGAGGCGATCAAGGCGACGCCGGAGTTCCTCGCGAAGGTGATGAACAACCGGGACTTCGACACCAAGACGGCCCAGTGGCTCGCGACCACCGGCAACGTCTTCCTGCGCAACCTGGCCTCGGTCGGGGTCACCACCTTCGGCCGCGAGTTCCTCGCGTACGGCATCGAACTCGCGCTCGAGCGGCAAGGGGTGTCGGTGGACGTGCGCCGGGGCCTCAGCGCACTGACGGGCCCGGGCTACGCCACGCTGACGCACATGGTCGGGGCCTACCGCGACGTGATGGATGGCGGCGCGTCCAAGGAGGACCTGCGCAACGCGCTGATCGGCCGCGGCGTGTCCGTCGCCACCGCGCTGGCCGCCTTCTTCGCCGAGGACGCGCTCGGCCTGTCGCACACCACCACGGCCACGCATGCGGCGATGACCGCGTACACACACGCACGCGACGTGGGCGTGCAATCCTGGCTGCGCCTGCCGGCGGCCAGGGACCCGGCGGAGGACAAGACCCACTTCATGTTCATGAGCGTGTTCTACGGGATCGACCAGTTCATCGTGCCGATGCTCATGCTTCTGGCGGCGCCGAACTCGGGCGCCCGTGCGGCACGCAACGGCGTCGGCCTGGGCGACCTGGCCAAGGCCGCGACGATCCGCGCCGGCCTCAACACGGCCGGCGAGATGGCGGAAGACCTGGCCAACGAAGGCAACCGCGCGATCCGCGCCGGCCACGCGCCGGAGGTGGGCCTGCAGGTCGACTTCAAGCAGCGCCACTTCGTCAACGGCCTGCTCGGCCCGCAGTCGGTGCGCACCGCGATCATCTCCGAAGCCCAGAGTTTCGTGCCCATCATCGCGGCCAAGATGGACGGCAAGTCCGACATGCAGGTGCTGATGGTCACGGCGCTGATGATCGGCCTCATCAACGGCATTCAGTACTGGCCGTTCGCGAAGGGCTTCTCGGCCCAGCCGAAGGTGGCGCCGCCCCCGTCCGACCTCGAGTCGGCCCTCGGCTCCGACAGCGCGTCGCAGCACGAGCTGAGCGACCTCTCGTCCACCGAGTCGCTGCAGATCGAGGAACTGGACGACCACGATCCCCGGCTCGTCGGCGAGACGGTGACGACGCCCACCGAAGTCATCGAACCCGACGACGGCTCGACCCGGCGCGCCGCCTGACCGCCCGCCGGCCTCAACCCACTGCTGACCGCATTCCAGGAGAACCCATGTCCAAGCTCAACTCGCCCACCACGCCCCACGCGTCCTCGTCGCGCCTGCCCGCCATCGACACCACGAACCTCGAAGGACCGCCGACGCTCGGCAAGGACAAGCACAAGGCCACCGCCGCCTCGCCCCGCCCCCTGGGCATGGACGGCCTGTCGACGGCATCCCGCCCATCGAGCATCGGCGGCTCGCCCGTGCGCTCCACCAGCGCGATCGGCGGCCTCAACAGCCTGTTCGCCGTGAAGAAGACCCAGACCGCGCCGACGTCGCCGGTCCACGCGAAGCCCGTCGCGCTCGACGTCGACGCCATGGTGCAGGAAACGGCCCGCACGCGCGCGGTGGTGAACATGAGCGCGGTGCGCCGCAACATCCGCCGCGGCCTGGCGCTCGTCGGCAGCGACGGTGTGAGCCAGGTGCCGGCACGTGGCGGCGCCGTGCTCAAGGCCGACGGCTACGGCGTGAACGGCAAGAACCCCGCCGCACTCGCGAAGGTGCTGGCCTCCGAGGGGGTGCGCGACATGTTCGTGGCCGAACTCAGCGAAGCCGTGAAGCTGCGCGCCGCGCTGAAGAAGGACCGACCGGACCTGGCGGACGAGGTCAGCATCAACGTGCTGGGCGGACTCGACATGGACGCCAACCCCAAGTGGCTGCTCGACCACGACATCACGCCGGTGCTCAACAGTCTGGCGCAGGTGCGCAAGTGGAACGAGATCGCCGCGGGCCTGAAGGCCGAGGGCAAGCTGCCACCCGGTGGCCTCGACTGCATCCTCCAGTTCGACACCGGCATGAGCCGCACCGGCATCGGCGGCGATGACGTCGACAAGCTGATGAAGGCGATCGGGAACAAGGAGCTGACCCACATCGCCCCGCAGCTGATGATGTCGCACCTGGCCGAAGCCGGCGATGCCGACCCGCGGACCGAAGACCCGGCCACGAAGGAACGCCAGCCCGGCGCCAAGACGATCGAGCAGCTCGGGAACTTCGACCGGATCGGCGCGCAGCTGAAGAAGTTCTATCCGGACATCCAGGAGTCGCTGGGTGCATCGTCCACGGTGTTCCTGGGCAAGGAACTCCACAAGAACATGGTGCGCATGGGCGCCACCTTCCACGCGCAGGCTCCGTTCGAGAACGACACCAACCCGCTCGAACCGACCCTCACGGTGACGTCGAAGCTCGGGCCGTTCGTGAAGTACCCGCCCGGCAAGAAGGTGGGCTACGACGGCACGTACACCACGACGCGCCCCGGCGGCGAGATCCTCGGCACGATCCCGGTCGGCTACCGCGACATGCTGCCGCCGGGCGACAAGTGGAACCACGAGTCGAACGGCAAGCTGCCCACGGTCCGGCTGCGCACACCGGACGGCAAGCTGCATCCGTGCACCTTCGCCGGCAAGTTCTCGATGGACATGTCGGAGATCAACCTCTCGGACATCCCCGAGGACCAGCTGAAGGAAGGCCTGGAGGTCGTGCTCATCGACGACAAGATGACCACCGGCCAGTTCGCCGCCCAGTTCGGCGTCGGTGCGTCGTACATCCAGACCAAGATCGCGAGCGACCGGGTGGCCATCAGCCACGTGGAGACGGACCCGTTCCCGTCGCCCGCGGCCGAGGCGGTGGTGGACCCGTCGCCGTGGTCGAAGGCCGGCCGTGCGAAGCGGGCCGAGGCCACCGCGACCGCATCGGTCTGATCCCGGCGGACGGTCCACGCAGGCCCGCGCGCGATGCGCCGCGGGCCTGTTTCGTCGGGGGAAACGAAGCCCTGTCGCGCGGGGCGAAGCGGTGCGACGGGCGTCACGGGAGGGTCATGGGCGGTGCCTACGTTGGAGGCCGGACACCACTCCAACGCACCGCACCATGACCATCACCCCCCCCTCGTCCCGCCCCGGCACCCCGGCGCTCGCGACCCGGTCGACCGACACGCCCCCCGCGGACCACACCCCCGGCACCCCGTCGCGCACGGCCTCGCGGTCGAACCGGGCCGGCGGAACGACCTCCCACCGTCCTCCGTCGAGCGACCTGTCGATCCGCCCGCGGCAATCCTTCGCGCTGGACACGCTCGACCGCACCGGGACCACCGTCGCTGCGGCCGCGACCTCCGGGGCAACGGCCACGGGCGCGACCGACATCGGCCTCGCCCGCACGCTCCCCGAGTTCCAGCGCCGGCTCGACGAACAGCGCGAGCGCCCGGTCGACCTCGGCGAGGCCGCGGCCGTCATCAACGCGGTGCGGCACAACCCGCTGGCCAGCACCGACATGCCCCGGGACCACAAGGCCCTCGCGGCCCGCATCACGCCCGAACTGCTCACCCGCTGGAACGACGCGCTGGGCCTCACGCCGGAGAAGGAGGCCGCGATGACGAAGGCCGCCGCGCAGGGCGGCCGCTGGATCCCCACCAGCGGCTCGGCCTTCCAGGCCGCGCTGTACGGCGCGATTCCGTTCGCAGCGCTGAAGGCGTCGCCGATGCACGTGCTGTACGCGAGCCTCGCCGCCCTCGTCGCCCAGCCCTTCGTCACCGCGGGTCTGCAGACCCCCATCGTGTCGGCCATCACGCTGATGCGGCAGAAGGCCGCGCCGATGGTCAAGATGCCCGGCAACATCAAGGCGAAGGAGACCCTGCCCGAGATCGAGAAGCAGGTGAAGGCCCTGGAGGGCGACGCGGTGCGCGATGCGCTCCAGATGAAGGCCCTGATGCAGCGGCTGGCGGCCAACCACGCCGGGCTCGCGCCGGCCGACGGCGAGGCGGCCACGCCCGAAGGCATCCAGACCTTCCTCGCCGCGCTCACGCCCGGGGAACGGGAGGAACTGGAGGCCCTGCAGCAGACCCAGACCGACCGCGCGGTGCAGGTGGGCCTGCTCGTGATGGACGCCTTCCGCCTCGAGGGCATGCAGGACCGCCAGTTCAACTCCACGACGGCGCAGGCGCCTTGGCGCATCGCCCGCGCCATGAGCGGCATCTTCGCGCCCGCGCTGCAGGCGGCCGGCGCGCCCGCGGGGGCGATCACCGCCACCTCGGTGGTGCTCGCCTTCGCCGCCATCGCCGGCCAGCACCACGCGGCCGGGCTGGACGAGAAGACCGCGCTGGCGGACGAACACAAGCTCGGCCTCCTCTACGGCGATGTGTTCACGCCGGAAGGCCAGGCCGACTGGAACGCCGGCCGCCCGGTGGGCGCGGCCGGCGTGGACGAAAGCAAGTTCCGCAACCTGATCGCCGAACCCGAGATGACGATCGCGACCCGGGTCGCGACCCACGTCTCGGCCCACCGGGACGAACTGCAGGCCAGGCTCGACAAGCTCGGCACCCACGCCACGTCCGACAGCGACGCCGAGGCGGGGCGGCCGGAGGTCGAGTCGCTCCGCGCGTCGATCGCCGAATGCGATCGCGACATCGCGCTGCTGCGGGACTTCAACGTCACGGACCTGAGCGCCGACGGCCACGCACGCCTGCTGCTGGACGAGGCCATGAAGGACACCTCGGTCGCGTTCGCGCGCCGCGAAGGCATGGCGAAGCTGCTGTCCCCGCTCGAGTACTCCGCCCAGCTCGGCCAGCGCTTCGCCGCGCAGTTCGCGTTCATCGGCGCCGGTGGCGCCGGGGCCGTGGGGCTGGTGCGCGGCGTGGGCGCCGCGGTGGGGGGCACGAGCACGTTGGCCGCGGGCGCCCAGGTGGCCCTGTCCCTCGGCGCGGGCGTGCTCGGAGCGTTCTCCGCACTGACGCAATACACCGCCGTCAACGTGAAGAACGCCCGGCGCGACCGCCAGGGCGAGGACGCGGGGTTCCTGTCCCAGCTGGGCCAGGGCATCGTGAGCCCGCTGTGGCAACGGCAGGCCACGCACAGCGGGCATGCCGCCACGGTGGCGGGCCAGGCCGCGCTGCAGAAGGACTGGCACGAGCCCGCGATCCCGCGCGACGGCGACACGCCCCCGCCGCGGTCATGACCCGGGCGCCGCAGCGAACACATCCGCTGCGGCCGGAACATCCCACGCTTGCACCGACATGCATGCATGAAAGTATCGACTCCTTCCAGAAAGTATCTTTCCCGATGCGAAGTACACCCTATCCTCGTCGCTGTCCGGCCCGGCCTCCCGACGATGGCGCTCGTGGCATCCGGCTTCCCTCCACGATGGAACTTCACCGTGCCACCAGCCACCTGTTATGCGTTCGACAACGTGGAACTCCTGACCGGCGAGCGCCGGCTGCTGGTCGACGGCCAGCCGAAGCCGGTGGGCGCGCGTGCGTTCCAGGTGCTGGTGACCCTGCTCGAGCAGCGCGACCGTGTCGTCTCGAAGGACGAACTGCTCGATGCGGTATGGCCCAACCTCGTGGTGGAGCAGAACAACGTGCCGGTGCAGATCGCCGCGTTGCGCAAGCTGCTCGGCCCCTCCGTGGTGAGCACCGTCCCCGGTCGCGGGTACAAGTATTCGGGCGGGCCCGTGCGCACCACGTCCGCCGCGGCGTCGGCCACCGCCGCGCCGGCTCGCCCGGCTGGTGACACCGCGGTGCCGCTGGTCGGCCGCTCGGCGGACCTGCGCCGGCTGGCCGATCTGCTCACCACCCACCGCGCCATCGCGCTGACCGGCCCCGGCGGCATCGGCAAGACCCGCGTGGCCCAGCGCCTGCTCTGCGACGTGGCGCACCGCTACCCGCAGGGCACCGTGTGGATCGACCTCGCGCCCGCGGGGGACGAGGTGACGATCGTCGGCACCATCGCCCGCACGCTCGGCATCGAGCTCCGACCGGACGAACCCTTCGAGAGCCTGCTGCACGCGCTTCAGGCGAAACACGTGCTCGTGATCGTCGACCACGTGGAAGTGGCGCCCGACGAGACCGCCCGCACGGTGCAGGTGCTGATGCGCCGCGCCCCCGGCCTGTCCTTCCTGCTCTCGGGCCAGATGTGCCTGCGCCTGCGCGACGAACAGGTCGTGCGCCTCGGCGGCCTGCCGGTGCCCGAGGCGTCGGTGCCGGCCCGCGACGCCCTGGACTTCCCCGCCGTTGCCCTGTACGCCGCGCATGCGAGGGCGGCCGGTGAACCCTTCCCGCTCGACGACGAGCACGTCGGCGCCGTGGTGGAACTGTGCCGGCGCCTCGACGGCATCCCGCTCGCCATCGGCCTGGCCGCGTCGCGCCGCGGCGCGCAGCCCCTGGCGGGACCGGACGCGGAGGCCCCGTCCACACGGCCCCGTTCGTTGCGCCAGGCCCTCGCGCGCAGCCACGATCTGCTCGCCGAACGCGAACGCAAGCTGCTGCGGCGCCTGTCCGTCTTCGAGGGCGACGTGCCGCTGTCGGCCGTGCTCCGCATCATGGCCGGCGACGACGGCATCGACACCTGGGCGACGCTCGATGCGCTCACCGAACTGGTCGACCGGTCGCTCGTGCTCGTGGTCCCCGGGGAACCGCCTCGCTACCGGCTGCTCGCCTGCACCCGGCACTTCGCGACGGAACAACTGGAGCTGGCGGGTGAGACGACCGACAGCCTGCGGCGCCATGCACAGGCGCTGGCGGAAGCCGATGCCCCCGCCACGCCGGCCCCTGACACGGTGCAGCGGCCGGCGCCGCCCTCGCCGCACCTCCAGTCGGTGTGAGGGCCCGGGGGCGATGCCCCCGTGGTGGTTCCCCTCAGGCGGTCAGGCGGCCCGGGGCGCCACGAGGCATTCGAGCTGATAGCCCCGCGCGTACACGCTGCGCAACACCACCGCATCGCCCACGCACCGCTTGAGCTTGCGGCGCAGCTGGTACACATGCTGCTCGATCGACCGGCCTGCGATGTCTTCCTCGGCCTCCCAGATGTGGGCGAGCCGGCGCCGCGAGACCAGGCCGCCGGAAGACTGGAACAGGCACCGCGCGAGCGCGGTCTCGCGGCTCGTCAGCGCCACCGAACCCCGCGGAGCGACGAGCTTGCGCGCGGCGACGTCGAGGGCGCAGGGGCCACAACTGAGCGACGTGTCGGCGGCACGGCCCGGATCGGCGCGCCGCAGCGCCGCCTGCACGCGGGCCGCGAGTTCCGGGGCACGGCACGGCATCGCCACGAACTCGTCGGCGCCGGCATCGAGCGCCACCGAGGCCGACGGCGCCGAGGCGCCCACCCCGATCACCACCGTGCGCCGAGGCGACACCTCGTGCAGCTGGGCGATCACCGCGGGCCAGTCCTCGCCGGGCAGGTCCACGTCGATGAACAGCAGGCCTCCGTCGCCGCGGCGCCAGTGGCGCAGCAGGTTCGCCACGCTGGCGAACGGGGTGGTGTCGAACCCGAGGCCGGCGAGCTCGGCGCGGAAGTGCTCCCGCGCCCCACCCTCCGCCATCAACATGACCGCATGTTCCAAGACCTTCTCCTGTCGGTGAACGCCCGCGCCGCACTGGCGGGGGCGAAGGCACACGACATCCTTTCGCAACCGCCATGCCAGCACTGTCGGGTCATGAACGGCACGGCGCCACCGTGGAAACACGCAGGCCGCCGGTTCAGATGATGGCCGTCATCTCGAAAACGGGAATCCGTGCGGCAGCGCCGTCTCGTTCCTGCGAAAACCGGCGCACGGGTGCGCGCGGGACGTCGGGCATCCGCCCATTCTCGGCCGCCACCGTGAAAGGTCTGTGTCCCCGGCGGTGCATCGGCACCATCACGGCGCGTCAGCTCTTGTCGGGCTCGCCGTCGGCCTTGTACATGGCCGGATCGATGTCGAGGCCCTTGAGCTTGCGGTACGCGGTGGCGAGGTTCAGGCGCAAGGCCTTCGCGGCCGAACGCACCGACCCGCCGTGCTGGCGCAGCGCGGCCTGCAGCAGGCTGCGCTCGATCATCGCCATCGACTCCTCGAAGGAGCGCGACGCGGCCGCGGTGTCGCGGCCGTCCACCGCGAGCGGCAGGCCGAGCACGAGGCGCTCCGCGCAGCTCTTGAGCTCACGCACGTTGCCGGGCCAGTGCGCGCTGAGCAGCAGCTCGTGGTGGTCGGCCGTCAGCGTCGGCACCGGCATCTCGTACCGCATGCCCGCCTGGTGGGCGAAGGTCTCGAACAGGGACATCACGTCGCCCAGCCGGTCGCGCAGCGGCGCCACCCTGAGCGCGACCACGTTGAGCCGGTAGAACAGGTCGGCCCGGAACAGGCCCTTGCGGCTCATCTCCTCCAGGTCCACCTTCGTGGCGGCGACCACGCGGAAGTTGACGGGAATGGCCTGGTTGCTGCCCAGCCGCTCGACCTCGCGTTCCTGCAGCACGCGCAGCACCTTGGCCTGCAGCGCGAGCGGCATGGCCTCGATCTCGTCGAGGAACAGCGTGCCGTCCTTCGCGTGCTCGATCTTGCCGATGCGCTGCCGGCCCTCGCCCGCGAACGCACCGGTCTCGTTGCCGAACAGTTCGGTCTCGAAGAGGTTCTCGGGAATGGCGGCGCAGTTGACGGGCACGAAGTTGCCCATGCGGCGCGAGAAATCGTGCAGGCAGCGGGCCACGAGTTCCTTGCCCGTGCCGGTCTCGCCCTGCACCAGCACGTCGACCGGCGTGGGCGCCAGCCGCAGCACCAGGTCGCGCAGCTCGCGCATGGCCGCGCTCTCGCCGCGCAGCACCTCGCCGATGCCGGACGCCGCCGCGAGCTGGCGCTTGAGCTGCCGGTTCTCCAGCAACAGCGTGTGGCGGTCGGCCGCCCGCGTGATCACGGCCAGCAGCCGCTCGCGGCTGAACGGCTTTTCGAGGAACTCGTAGGCCCCGGAGCGGATGGCCTGGATGGCCGTCGGGATGTCGCCGTGCCCGGTCATCAGCACCACGGGCAGTTCGGGGTCGATGGCCTTGACACGCTCGAGCACCGACAGGCCGTCCCCGCCGGGCAACCGCAGGTCGGTCAGCACGACGGACAGCGCGGCGACGCCGAGGTGCTCCACCGCCGCGTCCGCGCTGCTGAACGGGAGCACCTCGAAGCCGGCCAGCTCCAGCGACCGCTGGACCGTGTGCAGGAAGGCCTGCTCGTCCTCGATGACGGCCACGCGCCGGGGCGTGAAGGTGGAAGGTGCCGGAACGGATGGGGTCATGGGCATGGTGTGCGGGGCGGAGGGACTGTCTCGGGAAGGCGATGGGGGCGAGCGTCAGGGCGGCGAGGCCCGGGGCAGCGTGACCTCGAATGCCGCGCCGGACCCGGCCGAGTGGCGTGCGGTGAGGTCCCCGCCCATCGCGCGCAGGGCGTCCCGCGAGAGCGCGAGGCCCAGGCCGAGGCCCTGCCCCGCCGCTTTCGTCGAGAAGAAGGGATGGAAGAGCCGGTCGCGCACGCCCTCGGGAATGCCGGGCCCGTTGTCGCGCAGCGTGAGGGTCACCTGGCGGGCGCCGGCCGTGCCCGAGAAGTCGATGCGGCGCGTGTCCTGCCCGGCCATCGCGTCGAGCGCGTTGTTGACGAGGTTGGCCACGACGTGGACCACCTGCGCCTCGTCGGCCTGGACGTACAGGTCGTCGCGCAGGGACCGCACCTCGCACGGCGTCTGGGCGAGGCGCGCCTGCAGGAGTTCCAGTGCCTCGTGGACGACCCGGCGCAGCGGCACGGCCCGCAGCGGCGCGTTCTCGCGCACCGGGAACGCGGCGAGCTTCGAGGCGACCACGTCGAGGCGCCGGCCCAGCTCGCGCATGGACCGCAGGCTCTGCTGCACCTCGTCCGCATGGCCGTGGGCGGCCAGCTCGATCGTGGTCTCGGCGAGCAGACGGATGGACGCGAGCGGCTGGTTCAGCTCGTGGTTGACACTCGCGACGAGGTACCCCACGTTCGAGAACCGCTGCGCGTACGCGAGGGTCTGTTCGGTCTCGCGCAGGTCCTGCTCGGCGCGGCCGTGCAGCGCGAGCATCTCCAGGCGCTCGGCGAGTGTCGCGCGCTCCTGGTCGGCCTCGTGCCGGAGCGCCGACACGAAGGCCTCGTAGGCGCCCCGGCTGTCGGCCTGCCGTTCGAGGGCGTCGGCCAGCAGCCGCTGCGCCGTCGGCAGGCGGGGTGAACGCGGTGTGGCCTCCAGGTGCCGCACCGCGCGGCGCGCGTCGGCAGTGGTGGCGGCGAGCCGCCCGGGCTGCGTGCGCCGCAGCTCCGCCAGGCGCAGCCACGCGAGGCCGAGCCAGTCGGCCTCGCCGAGGAGGCGCGCGACCCGCAGCAGCCGGGCGAGCGCGGCGCGACGGTCGGCCTCGCGCCCCCGCTCGACGGCGACGAGCGCCGCGATGTCGAAGACCAGCGCCGCCTGCCCGCCGGAGGTGTCGTCCACCTCGTCGAGCGGTGGCAGCACGGCCGCCGCCTCGTCGAGGTGCGTGTCAGCCGCCGCCCCTTCGCCCAGCGACTTCAGGCGCCGCGCGAGCAGCAGGCGGGAGTACGCCTCGCCGGCGCCCAGGCGGTGCAACAGGTGCGTGGGCGTGGGGTCGAGCCGTGCGCGCGCGTGGCCGGCGAAGTGGACCGCCGCGAGCAGGTTGCCTTCGCTGCGGAACGCCGAGGACAGGAGCGACTCGCACCGGGCCGCCTCGACCGCCAGGCCCATGCGCTCGAAGCGGTCCGTGGCCTCGGACAGCAGCGTCTCGGCCAGCTCGTGTTCACCGGCGACGAGGCAGCAGCGCCCGCGGAGCTTCAGGACCTGGGTGGCGCCCCATCGGTCGTCCAGCCGCTCCAGCATGGGCTGCGCCTCCAGGCACATCGCGTAGGCCCCGCGGGCGTCGTGGCCCTTGAGCAGGATGGCGGCGGCGCGGTGCAGGCAGCGGGGCAGCACGCTGTCGTCGGGCAGCTGGCGGGCCGACGACAAGGCTTCGTCGAGAAGGCGCCCCGCGGCCTCGGGATCGGACGTGGCCTCGGCCCGCGAGAGCAGCACGACGAGGTGGTCGGGCAGGCCGTCGGCCGCCGGCCGGTGGGGCCAGAGCGACGGGCGATCCTCGGTCGCGGCATGGGGATAGAGGACGGGTGGCACGCGGGCAGACAGTCTCGACCGTGGACGGAGCGCGGGCAGGCGCGGGGAACGTGGGATGCCGGAGGGAGCCTAGCAAACTTTCAGGCGCGAAGCCACGCATAGTCACCGGCCGCGATGCCTTCGAACATGTCGTCGACCGACGTGCTCATGTGGTCGCGCCAGTAGCGGCCGTGTTCGGCGTAGTGCACCAGCGTGTCGGCGAACCACGCGCCGTCGATGTCGTCGCCCATCGGCACCCGCAGGATCAGCAGCACGCCGCCGGTGTCGGGGTTCACGCCGAGCTGCGCCTGGTCCTGCGCGTACACGAGCAGGTTCGACTCGAGCATCATGCGGAAGATGCGCAGCGTGCGCCCCGCCGTGACGATGCCGTAGTCGAACTGCATGTACAGCGCCGCCGGGTCGTCCTCGAAGTGGTCCAGCAGCACAGTGAATCCCTCGACCTCCAGGGTCTTGGTCTCGAGCACCACCTTCGGATCGCCGAGTTCGGTCGTGGTGCACAACTCGGTGACGAGTGCCTCGTAGCGTTCGTAGGTCATCGGACGGGTTCCCGGTCAGAAGGGCCGCGGCATCGGTGTCAGGCGGGCGAGCGCGGCGATGCGCACGAGCTGCTCCTGCCGCTGGCGTGCGGTGCGGGGGCGCTGCAGGTCGAGCAGCACGAGGGGCAGCAGGCAGAAGAAGGTGGCGCGCATCGGGTTGGGCAGCAGGCGCAGGGCCGACGCCCCCGCCGACATCGGCGCCAGCACGTCGCGCACCGCGCCCAGGCCCCGGGCCGGGCCACCGAAGGGCCCGGGTCCGGCGGCGGCATGGCACGCCCCGATGTTGCCGAGCCAGGGCCGGCGCCAGCCCGCGGTGCCGGGGCCGCGGGCCGCCTGGAACAGCCGGGTCGCGAGCGCCTGGTGCAATGCCGGCTCACCACCGGACGCCATCGCCGCCACGGCCCAGTCGGCCCGAAGCTGGCCGGCACCGCTCCGGATCGCACCGAGCGGTTTCATCGCCGCGCGTGCACGGGGCCGGGCCCGGCGCACCGCCCCGGCGGCCGGTTCGTCGTCGTCCTGCGGCGCGTCCTCGTCGTCTCCGGAGGACCGGTCACGCCGGTCGGCATCACCGTCGCGGCGATGCACGCGGTGGCCCTGCCCCTCCTCGACACCGCCCTCCCGCCCCGGCCCGCCGCGCGATTCCTGCTCCAGCGCCGACTCGACCGCCTCGGCCTGCGTGCGCGCGACGCCGTTGCCGCCGGGCGGCTGCGGCCGGGGCTTGAGTTTCGCGAGCATCGCCTTGGCCATGCCGCCGGGCCGCACCATCGCGAAGGACGTGCGCAGGGTCGCGCCCTTGTAGTGCGCGACCTGGTCGCCGGGCCGGTGGCCCGGCGCCGCGTTGCCGTGGCCCGTGGCCTGCTGGCCCGCGTGCGCCGCGACGGTCGCGCGGATGGCGTTCATGCCGTTCGTGTTCATCTCGCCCTCCGTCGTTCAGGCCATCGCCAGCCGCATCATCGAGTTCGCGAACTCGAGGATCATGCGGGCGCCCCACGGCGCGGCGAGCAGCAGCGTGATCAGCACCGCGATCATCTTGGCGCCCTGCCCGATCGCCTGTTCCTGCAGCGAGGTCACCGCCTGCACGAACGCGATCAGGAGCCCGACCGTCGCCGCGACCAGCACGGTGGGCAGCGACACGACGAGGCACAGCAGCAGCGCCTGGGAGGTGACACGCGAGATGTCTTCGGTTCCCATGGCGTGCTCCTAGCGGTAGGTCAGCACGAGACCGTGCAGCAGCACCGACCAGCCGTCCATCACGACGAACAGCAGCAGCTTGAACGGAATCGCGACCTGCGTGGGGGTGACCTGCGACAGGCCGAGCGACAGCAGCACGTTGGCCACCACCAGGTCCACGACGACGAAGGCGAGGTAGATCAGGAACCCGATCTTGAACGCCTCCGTCAGCTCGGACAGCGTGAAGGCCGGCGCGAGGATGATGAGGTCGTCCTCCTTCACCTGCTTGGCCCGCTCGGGTGTCCAGACCGCCGACACCGACTTCAGGAAAAACGCCTTCTCGCGCGCGTGGGCGTGTTTGGCGAGGAACTTGCGCACCGGCTCGCGCGCGGCCTCCATCACCTGCGCCACCTGGCGCGTGCCGCCGCCCTGCCCGTGCTGCTGCCGCTGGAGCGCGTCGAAGGCGTCCATGAACATCGGCGCCACGATGTAGACCGACATGATGATCGCGATGCCGTTGAGCACCATGTTCGGCGGCACCTGCTGCACCCCGAGCGCGTTGCGCACCAGGCCGAGCACGACGACGATCTTCGTGTACGAAGTGACCATCATCGCCGCGAACGGCAGGAAGCCGATCGCGAAGATGACCGCCAGCAGCGGGACGACCTCAATGGCCGGTTCGTTCTGCATCGCGCCGGGCCAGGTGGGTGATGCGGGCGCCGAGGTGGTCGCCCACCGCGACGAGTTCGGCCGTGGCGATCACGCGGCCGCAGGCCACGAGGCGCAGCGGCGCGCTCGCGAGCGGCACGGCCAGCTCGATCACGTAGCCGTCGGCCATGGATTCGATCTGCGAGAGCGGCACCGCGACCGTGTCCACCTCGAAGCGCACCGGCACCTCGAGGTCGGCGGGCGGTGACGCCGGCGCCTCGTCGGCGAGGGCCTCCTCGTGGTCGTTTCCGTGTTCTTCGATCATGCGTCCCGCTCCTTGGATGGTGAGGAAGGTGTCGTCGACCGCGACGTCGGCGCACCAGCGCCGGCCGCCACGGGCCCCGAAACTGACGTTGCAGGCCACGCGGGTGTCCGGCCCGCCGGAGGCGAGCAGCAGCACGTCGCCACGGCCGAGGGAATCCAGCACCGCGCGGCGCACCGGTCGCGCCGACAGCAGCACCCGGCCCGGCATCGCGAGCGAACGCGCGAGCCGCGACACGAACCGCGGCGGGGCGAGCCGTTCGCGCAGCCCCCGCGCCAAGGCGTCGGGCAGCCGGGTGCAGGCGAAGCTCGCAACGGGTTCGCCGTGCAGCGTCGCGCGCGCCCAGCCCGCCGCCGGCACCTCGCCATGGCGATCTGCCATCGGCACGAGGCCGGCCACCGACACGTCGTGCAGGCCGAGCGCCGCGAACGCGTCCAGCAACGGCTGCATCACGGCCTCCGCGGCCAGCGACTGCAGCGCGGCCGGCACGCCGGCCGACTGGGCCGCGGCCACCGCGAGCGACGGGAAGGCCGGGGCGCAGAAGAACGCCTCGACCGGCCCGTGCGCGGTGTCGAGGGACAGACGGAACACGGGGTCGGCGGGGAGCGCGGCGAGCGGCACGAACTCCAGCCCGTCGACCACGCCCCACCAGTTCGGCCGGAGCCGTCGGTCGTGGAGCAGCCGCGCCGCGGCCGCGGCCGTGCGGTCGAGCCGCGGCAGGCGCGCGGCGACGGGCTGGTACGGAAGTGCGCCGGAGGAGGTCATGGGGATTCGAAGGTGATGGCGATGTCGCGCTTGCGCGCCAGCGTGGTGTCGAGGACCTGCCGCAGGGCCTCTGCTCCCCTCGACAATAGGTCGAGGGCCGCGGGCTCGCCGGCGTGGAAGCGAAGCGTCAGCCAGTGCGGCGAAAGCGAGAGGTGCAGCGTGGTGTCGGGCACCACGTCGGCGCGCAGCGCCATCTGCACCTGCCAGAGCGCGCCGTCGTTCACCGCGCGGTCGTTGCAGAAGCCGGCGATGGTCAGCGCCACCTCGCGCATCGCCGCGCCGCACCGGTCGTCCGTCCACGGCACCGCCGCCACCGTCGCGACGGCCACCTCGACCGGCGGGACCTCCGCCTCGGGCGGCAGCGCCGGCTCGTCGTCGCAGGCCGTGTCGGCCGTCGCGGCCTGCGATGGCGCGACGCCGTCCGGCAGTTCCGCGATGTCGTCCGGCACCGGCGGCTCCGGCAGTTCGGGCGGCCTGCGCTGTTTCAGCAGTTCGGAGAAGCGCGCGGCTTGGCCCACGGGCGGCAGCGGCCGGCCGGGCACGGCGGTCGTGTTCGGCGTGGGGGCGCGCACCGGGGTGGTCATCGCCGGCCCCTGGTCAGAGCGTCACGCGCCCGAGCGGCTCCAGCCGCACCTGCGGCCCGAGCTCCTGGAACGAGTAGACCGCGAGCCACTTCAGCTCGGGCTCGACGATGCGCCGCACGTAGCGCCGGATGTCCATCGACGTCACGACGGCCAGGCCCGGCTGCGGCTCGCCGCCGGCCAGCCGCCCGATGTTCGCGGCGATCGTGGCCATGGTGTCCGGCGGCAGCGCGAGGTAGTTGCCCGCCGGCGTGGGTTTGATCGCCTCGCGGATCATCTTCTCCACCATCGGATCGAGCAGCACGGCCGACAGCGACCCGGTGCCCCCGGTCGCCCGGTGGGTCAGGTAACGGCCGAGGTCGCCACGCACGTACTCGGTGAGCATCAGGATGTCCTTCTCCTTCGGCCCCCACACGATCAGGCTCTCGCAGATGGCCCGCATGTTGCGGATCGGGAGCTGTTCCTCGAGCAGGCGGCGCAGCACCTCCGAGATGCGCTGCAGCGGAAGCACCTTCTGGGCCTCCGCCACCAGGCCCGGGTACTCGACGCCCACGCGTTCCAGCACCCACTGCACCTCCTGGATGCCCAGGAACAGGTGGGCCTGGTCGTGCAGCACCTGCACCGCGTGCCGGGCGATGGCCTGCTCGTGGGTCAGCACGACGCCCTCGTTCGCCTTCGCGAGCGGCGCGGCCTCCGCGTCGGCGAGCCAGAAACTCTCGGTCTCGCCACCGGCCGGCCCGGCGATCTCGCACCGTGCGATCAGTTCGGTGGACGGCGACACCACGAGGTGATTGCCGGGCTGCAGCGTGCCGTCGCTCGCCGGCACGTCGTGCACCAGCACCTCGTACCCGTTCTCGGGCAGCAGCGGCTGCCGCCACAGGCGGATGCCGGGGAACGGCAGGCCGAGCCGCTCCTGCAGCGAATTGCGCTCCTTCTCGAACGCGGCGCCGAGCATCGCGCCGTCGAGCGAGGTGGCGAGCGACGTCGACAGCGTCACGGCCAGCGGGCAGCTGAACGCGGCGGGCGCCTCCTCGATGCCCCCGGCCTCGCCCTTCGCGCCCTCGCGCTGCAGGCCCTTGTACGGGCTCGCGTCCGGGTCGGCGCGCGTCCCGCCCTGCAGCTTGCGCGCCACCATCGCCAGCACGCCGGCCAGCGCGAGGAACACGTACCACGGGAATCCGGGCACCACCGCGAAACCGCACAGCAGCGCCGCGGCGAGGTACAGCGCCTGCGGGTTCGACATCATCTGGCCGGCGATCTCGGCGCCGAGCGCCTTCGGCTTCTTCGCGTCGTCGGCCACGCGGGTGATGATCACGCCCGCGGCCACGCAGATCAGCAGCGACGGGATCTGCGACACCATCGCGTCGCCGATCGACAGCACGGCGAACAGGTTGGCGGCCTCCCCCGCGGGCATCTTGTGGTACGTGATGCCGATCACGATGCCGGCGAGCAGGTTGATCGCCGTGATGACGAGCCCCGCGATGGCGTCGCCCTTGACGAACTTCATCGCCCCGTCCATGCCGCCGTGCAGCTGGCTTTCCATCGCCAGGTGGGCGCGCTTGATGCGGGCCTCGTCGCCGGTCAGGTGGCCCGCGCGCAGGTCCGCGTCGATGGCCATCTGCTTGCCCGGCATCGCGTCCAGCGTGAACCGCGCGCCCACCTCGGCCACCCGCTCCGATCCCTTCGCGATGACGATGAACTGCACGATCGCGATGATCAGGAAGACGACGATGCCCACGACCAGGTTGCCGCCGACGACGAGGTTGCCGAAGGCTTCGATCAGGTGGCCCGCATCGGCGTGCAGCAGGATCAGCTTCGTCGACGCGATGTTCAGCGCGAGCCGGAACAGCGTGGTGAAAAGCAGCAGCGACGGGAACGAACTGAGCGCCACCGCGTTCGGGATGTAGAGGGCCACCATCAGCAGCAACACGCTGACGGTGATGTTGACCCCGAGCAGGATGTCGATCATCAGCGTGGGCAGCGGGAAGACGATCAGCGCGAGGATCGCGACGATCGCGAGCAGCGTCCCGATCTCCTCGCCGTGCCCCTTCTTGCCCACCGGGCGGGTGATGGTCTGACTCACGTTGCATGGCCTCCAGATGTTGCGCCCGCGCCGCCCGGACGGCGCGCCATGCGGTCGACCCAGCGCAACACCGCGGCCACCGCTTCGAACAGTTCGGCCGGGACGGCCGCACCGAGATCCACCTTGTGCAGCGCCCGCGCGAGCGGCGGGTTCGCGAACACCGGCACGCCCAGCGACTCGGCGAGGCGGCGGATCTGCAGCGCCTCCGCGTCGAGGCCCTTGGCCACGACCACCGGCAGGCCGCCCTCCTCCGCCACGTAGCGGATGGCCACGGCGTAGTGCGTCGGGTTGACGACCACCGCGCTCGCCGAGGCCACGGCCTTCTTGGGCGGCGGGCCGTTGGCGTTCTCGCGCTGCAGCTGCTTGCGCTGGCCCTTGAGCTGCGGGTCACCCTCCTGCCCCTTGTGCTCGCGCTTGACCTCGTCCTTGGACATGCGCTGGTCCTTCATGAAGAGCCAGCGCTGCATCGCGAAGTCGACGGGCGCGAGCGCGATGAAGAGCACCAGCGCGATCATCAGCATCTTGAGGATCGCCGACCAGGCGATGGTGCCGATGCCGGACACCGACTGGTAGGTGGCGCCGCTGATCAGCGGCAGCAGCATCAGGATCACCTGCCACACCGCGCAGCCGATGATGATGGCCTTCGCGAGCATCATCAGGAAGGTCAGCAGCGACTTCACGGAAAAGAGCTTCTTCACGCCGGCCACCGGGTCGAGCTTCTCCGGCTTCGGGGCCACCGCCTCCATGGCCACGAGGAAGCCGACGTGGGACATCAGCCCGAGCGCCGCCCCCACCGCCGCGGCGATCACGAGCGGCAGGACCGCGATCACGGTCTCGAGCGCCATCTCCTGCATGCGGCCGAAGATCTCGTGGAGGGGCATGTCGCCGTCGCCGAAGTCGAGCGACCTCGCCAGCACGAGCTTCAGGCGCTGCAGGATGGAATCCGCCGTCGCCTGGAGCACGATCACCACACCCAGCATCGACGCGGCCACGGCCACGTCCTGGCTCTTCGGGACCTCGCCCTTCTCGCGCGCCTTGTCGAGCTTGTGCTCTGTCGGCTCTTCTGTCTTTTCGTCGGACATGTCGGTGGGCTTCGCTGCGGGAACTTCTCGGGGCGTCGCCGATGCACGTCGCACCGGCCATCGCAGACTACGGATCGCCCGAGGCGCGCGGGCCGCTGTGCCCGAAGCACCGTACGGAAACGCGACGGCGGTCCGGCTTGACAAGCGCGCCACCCGACGCCAACCTCGCGTCACCTCCGCGTCCGCCGCCCCCGATGACCTCGCCCCACGCCGACACCCCCGGTGTCGATGCCTCGATCCACCTGCTCGAGTCCGCCGCGGCCGCCGGCCTCGACTTCCCCGAAGGCCTGCGCCTGTCCGCCCTCGCGGTGAGCGCCGCGCGGCGCGACGGGGCCTCCGACGACGTGCTGGGCCAGTCCCTGCTGCTGCAGGCGCACTACGCCTACCGGCTGTTCGACTACGCGCTCGCGTACGAGTCGGCACTCGATGCCGGCACGGCGCTGGCGCGCTGCGGTGACTCCGCGCGGCGCGGCCGGGCGCTCAACTACTGCTTCATCACCTGCATCGAGACCGGCGACCTGGTGCGGGCGCTCGAACACTCCACGCGGGCGCTGGCGCTCGCCGAGGCGGCCGACGACGCGGTGCAGCGCGCCACGCTGCTGCACAACCAGGCCGTGGTCTTCGAGATGGTGGGCG
This sequence comes from Piscinibacter gummiphilus, assembly GCF_002116905.1. NCBI lineage: Bacteria > Pseudomonadati > Pseudomonadota > Betaproteobacteria > Burkholderiales > Sphaerotilaceae > Rhizobacter > Rhizobacter gummiphilus. The sequence continues at coordinate 2,974,351 of NZ_CP015118.1, read as the reverse complement.
ACCAGGACAACGCCCTCGCCTGCCTCGCCCGGTCGGCCCGGCTGCACGACACCCTGCCCGACGGCGGACCGGGGGCGTTCTTCGCGCGGGTCAATGCCGCCGGCATCCACCTCGTCCGCGCCGAGGGCGCCGAAGACGAGGCCGCGGCGAGTGCGCACCGAAGCGCGGCCGTGCGTGAGCTGCCGCCCCTGCGCAGCGACGCGGCCCCCGCGGCGCTGCAGACGTGGCTGTCGATCCAGTCCCGCCTCGGCAACCTGGCGGCGGCCCGCGAGGCGGCGATCATCTGCGTCGCGAAGGCCCGCCGCAACCGGTCGAGCGAGCGGTACCGCACCTACGCGATGCTCGCGCTGGCCGACTACCACCTGGGCCGCGACCGGCCCGACCGCGGCGCGGCCTGCCTCGAGAACGCCGTGCGCAAGCTGCGTGCGGCGCGCAACCAGTCCCACCTCGGGGCCACCGAACGCCGCCTCGCCGCCCTCCATGCCGGGCTCGGCCGGCACGACCGGGCCCTGCACTGGCTGAGGCAGGCCGAGGCCGACAACACCCGGCTGCAGGCGGAACGCCACGAGGTGCGCTGGAGCTTCGCCGAATCCGACCGCGATGAGAAACGCCGGCACAGCCTGCGCGACGAGGTGCTGGTGCACGTGCAGCGGCTGGACGTGATCGGCCGACTGATCGCCGAGATCCACCACGCGCTGGCCCAGCCGCTCGCGGCCGTGCGGGCGACGCTGCGGCAGCTGCTGTCCGCCACCGACCGGCCCCATGACCCCGGCCGGCTGCGCATCGCGCTCGACGACGTGATCGAACAGGTCGACGCCGCGTCGGCGCTCGTGCGTCAGCTCAAGATGTTCTCGTACCGCGCTTCGCCGCAGCCGAGCGAAGTGAACCTCGGGCTGGCCCTCGAACAGGCCTGGGCCGATGCCTCGCTCTGGCGGCACGGCCGCACGCGCCAGCTCGCCATCGAGTCGCGCCAGCGGCCCGTGGTGCATGTCGACGCGCAGCGCCTGGCCGTGTTGCTGCACATCCTGCTGATCGAGGCCGACCGCGTGACGGCGCCCGACGACCTGGCCGCCACCATCGACAGCGATGGCACGACGTGCGGCATGAGCCTCGGCTGCGGCACGGGCGACGTGGGGCGGGTGTCGGGGCGCGTCGGCATCACCCTGTGCGCCGAGATCGCCCACGAGGTCGGCGGCCACCTGACCTGCGTCCCCGCGCCGGAAGGCCGGGTGGTGTTGCACCTGCGCCTGCCGCTCATGAACAGCCTCTGACCACCGGCAGGACGACGGGCACGCCGTCCCGGTACGTGTCGTACCAGGACAGCACCGACGCCACGTACTGGCGCGTCTCCGCATACGGCGGGATGCCCGCCCACCGGCTCACCGCCCCCTCGCCCGCGTTGTAGGCCGCGATCGCGAGGTCCAGCCGGTCGGGATAGCGGTTGCGCAGCGCGCGCAGGTGGCGGGCGCCGGCCCGCAGGTTGGTGTGCGGGTCCAGCAGGTCGCGCGCCGGGTCGGCCACGCCCAGCCCGAGGGCGGTGGCCGGCATGATCTGCATCAGGCCGAGCGCGCCCTTGTGCGAGACCGCCCGCGGGTCGAAGGCCGACTCCACGCGCACGATGGCCGTGACGAGGGAGGCCTCGAGCCCGTGGTCGGCCGCCACCTCGTGGATCAGCCGCGCCAGTTCGCCGTCGACCCGCGTGGAACCGCGGGGCGCCGCGCCCGCCAGCACCAGTCCGGTGCCGCAGCCGGCCAGCGACTCCAGCCGCAGCGCGCCGCCGCCGGCCGACGGGGCGAGCACGAGCCCGTCGCGGGGCCACGCCGGCCCGTGCAGCCACGGCAGCACGAGCAGCCAGCACAGCCGCGACACACCGTCACGCATGGAGTGCCGCCGGCGGCTCGCGGCGGGCGAGCGTGTCGGCCGGGGTCTCGCGGAAATGCTTGCGGTACGACGACACGAGGGTCGATCGGTTGCGGATGCCCCAGCGCGCGGCGGTCTCGATCACGGTGGGCCCGCACCCCTCGGCGCTCAGCAGGTCGTCCCGGATGCGTTCGACGCGGCAGCGGCGCAGCACTTCCACCGGGGTCATGCCGAGGTGGGTGCGGAACGCCGACTGCACCGCACGTTCGGTCACGCCGATGTGTTCGGCGATCTCGCGCACGCTCAGGTCCGCCCGGTCCATCTGGGACAGCAGGTAGCGGTACGCGCGGCGGTACTTCGCCGGCAGCGCCAGTTCGGCTTCGTCACGGGTCTCGGCGACCCGGCCCTTGGTCGCCGCCACCGGCGCGACGGTCTGCGTCTCGCTGCGCAGGCACCGCGCCGACTCGAGCGCATACCGCTGGTAGTGGCGGTGGCATTCCTCGCTCTGGCCGGTCATCTCGCACAGCTTGGCGCGGCAGTACGACAGTTCGAAGTTCCAGCGCTGCGGGCCTTCGTCCTGCCGCGTGCCGAACGGTTCGAGAAGGCTGCGCGCCAGCCCGGGCTGGTTCGTCGCGATGGCCACGAGCGCGCACTCCAGCCGGGCCTCGCGCTCCGGCGCGGCCAGGTGCATGCGGCGCAGCCAGGCGAGGTGGTCGTGGACGGCGGCCAGGCCGCGGGTCTGGCCCATGCCGGCCCGCACCAGCATTGCGAGCTGGGCGAGGCGCTCGCTCAGCAACGCATGGCCCACGGCCGCGGCCTGGCATGCGTTCAGCTCGCCGAGCAGTCCGCTCTCGTCGCGGCGTGCGCCGGCATACACCGTGTCGGACTGCCAGAAGACGTGGTCGGCCAGCGCGCCGCTCGTGCGGATGGTGTACTGGACGGCCAGCTCCGCGCGGACCACCCGCACGAAGAGGCGCAGCGACGCCACCGCCGGCATCAGCCCGTCGGCCGAAGTGCCGTCGAGCCGCGCCGCGGCCTCGTCCAGCGCCTGCGTCGCCAGCTCGTTGCGGCCGAGCGCGTGGTGGGTCAGCGCCATGCCCGCGAGCGCCTCCACCTGCTGGGCCAGCGTGGCCGCGTCGTCTTCCGTGACACGCTGGAAGCTGTTCGCGGCGGCGCCGTAGCGGCGCTGGTACAGGCTCAGCATGCCGATGTTGCGGCACGAGATGACCCGCACCTGGCCGCGCGGGGACGTGGCCGCGGCGACCAGGGCCTGGCGGTACAGGTCCTCGGCGTCCTCGGCGCAGTCCTGGGCCAGCAGGAGGTCGGCGGCCAGGCTCGACAGCTCGACGGCGGGTTCGCCGTGCCGCGTGGCGCCCATGCCGTCGAGGGTGGCGAGGGCCAGGGACGCGGCCTGCTGGGCGCGGCCGTCGAGGACCATCGGCAACAGGTCCCGCGCGGTGGAAGACCGGGTCATGGCGGTCAGCATGCAGAAGTACATCGTCGCTCCTAGGTGGTGTGCGGGTGGTGGGATGCCTTCATGCTAGGAGCGGAGGTTCGTGTGGAATTTCATGAATCGTCAGGCGAGTTTCGCAACAGGTCGTGAGAAAAGTCCTGGCGCATCCGTCGCACTTCTGCGAAAGACCGCCCCGCCGACGCCCGGAGGTGCGACCCCGGCCTCGCCACCCGAAGCGCCGTCGCGGAGAACGAAGCCGGACCGTCGCACGACCGCGAACGGCAAGCCGCAACACCGCGGCGCCACGGCGCGGGCCGCCGCGGATACATTTCACCGGAACGCCCGCTCAATGGCCGGGCAGGAGCTTCTCGAGGCGCGGGGTCAGGTCCACCGGCAGCAGGAACTGGCGCACCTCGGCGATGAACACCCCCGCCAGCAAGGCGAGCAGCAGCATGGTCACCGCGCCCTTGACGGGCTGGGACAGCGAATGCGGCTCGAGCTTGTCCGCCGCGCGTGTCACCAGGCCGAAGCCGAGGTCGATGAGCACGAGCACCAGCAGCACGGGCGCCGCGAACTTCAGCGTCATCGTCATCATGCTGTCCACCTCCCGGAGGAAGAAGACGTCCGAGAAGCCCTGCATCGACGGCAGCGGGGCCATCAGCGGCCACACCCGGAACGACTCGAACAGCGCGCCGAGCAGCACGAGCATGCCGCCCATCGCGAAGAACACGGCGATCACGAGGTGCAGCAGCGTGTCCGACACCGGCGTGCTCTGCTGCCCGCTGAGCGGGTTGGTCAGCTGCACGTTGTTGTAGCCGGCCTGGGTGTCGATCAGCGCGCCCACGCTCTCGGCCACCCAGAACACCGTGGACGCGGCGAAGCCGAACATCAGGCCGATGATGGCCTCCTTGATCGCCAGCATCAGCCACGTCGACGCCGACAGCGCCCCCGCGTCTTCCCACGACATGCCGGCGGCCACGAACATGCCGAACAGCACGACCATCCCGTTGCGCACCATGCCCTGCATCGCATCGCCCGCCGTGGCCGGCAGCACCAGGAACACGATGTAGAAGCGCAGGCTGCACAACGCCACGGTCTTCAGGATGTCCCCGAAAGCCGCGCCCACGTGCATCATGTCGAGTTCAGGCATGTTCCGCGGCCTCCCGCGCGGCACGGCGGCGCCCGCCGATCCGCGCGCTGGCCATCTCCTCGGCCTCCTCGTCGGCCGCCTCGTCCTCGGCGGACTGCTTCCCCGCGAGCGCGGCCGCGATGCGGGCATCGAAGCGCTCGATGCGCTCGTTGTTGCGCCGCACGGCCGCCTGGGCCGCGGTCACCTCCTGCGCCTGCCGCTGTTCGCTCGACTCGCACCGCCTGAGGACCTTCTCGGCCTCGGCCTTTTCGGCGGCGCAGGTCTCGATCGCGATGTCCGCGGCCTTCACGTGGGCCGGCGTGAAGGCCTGCTCGAACAGGCGCGTGCGGCCGTCGAGGGCCTGCTCGTGCCGCGTGGAGGTGTCGTCGCGGCGCTCGCGCGCGGACTGCGTGTCCGCCACGCAGCGGTCCATCGCCGCGCGCTGGTCGGCCAGGGCCTTCTCGAGGGCCTTGCCACGCCGGCGGCGGATGTCGGCGAGCACGCGCAGGCTGCGGATGGCGTTGTCGGCCATGGCGTTCTCCTCACTGCACCAGCGACGCGAGGTGCGCCAGCGTGTCGTCGAACGGGCGCAGGTCGCTCGTGGCCTGGTTCAGGAACGCCCGGATGTGTTCGATGCGCTGCACCGCCATGTCGGCCATCGCATCGTTGCCGGGCTTGTACTCGCCCACCTGCAGCAGCATCTCGACCTCGTCGTACTTGGCCATCAGGCTGCGCAGCGTCGACGCCATCGCGACGTGTTCGCCGGGCACGATCTGCGTCATCACCCGGCTCAGGCTGCCGAGCACGTCGATCGCCGGGTACTGGTTCTTCGCGGCGATGCGCCGCGACAGGATCATGTGCCCGTCGAGGATGCCCCGCACCTCCTCGGCGATCGGGTCGCCGCCGCTTTCGTCCTCGGCCAGCACGGTGTAGAGCGCGGTGATGGACCCGCGCGCGCCCATGCCGGTGCGCTCCAGCAGGCGCGGCAGCTCGGCGAACACCGACGGCGGGAAGCCGCGGCGTGCCGGGGGTTCGCCGGCGGCCAGGCCGATCTCGCGCTGCGCCCGGGCGAAGCGGGTCAGCGAGTCCATCATCAGCAGCACCTTCTGGCCCTGGTCGCGGAAGTACTCCGCCACGGCGGTGGCGACGTAGGCCGCCTTCGCGCGTTCGATGGACGAGCGGTCGGACGTGGCGCACACCACCACCGACCGCGCCATGCCCTCGGGTCCGAGGATGAACTCGATGAACTCGCGCACCTCGCGGCCGCGTTCGCCGATCAGCGCGATCACGCTGACGTCGCACTGCGCGCCGCGCGCGAGCATGCCCATCAGCGTGCTCTTGCCCGCGCCGGCGGGCGCGAAGATGCCCATGCGCTGGCCCTCGCCGAAGGTCATCAGGCCGTCGATGATGCGCACCCCGGTCGGCAGCGGGTGTTCGATCATCGCGCGGCTCATCGGGTCGGGCGGGTCCGCGAAGACCGCCCGGTCCTCGACCCCGGCGATCGGGCCCTTGCCGTCGATGGGGTCGCCGAGGCCGCTGATCACCCGCCCGAGCATCCCGGGGCCCACCCGCACCGACAGCGGCTTGCCCGTTCCGAGCACCCGCGTCGTGTCGTTGACGCCGGTGAGCCCGCCGAACGGGGACAGCACCGCGCCGCCCTTGCCGAAGCCGACCACCTCGGCGCGCTGGATGCGGCGGCCCCGCGTGTCCTGCAGCTCGCAGAGTTCACCGACGCGCACGTCGAGGCCGCTCGCACGGATCAGCGTGCCGACGACCTCGAATACCTTGCCGGTCCGGGTCAGCACCGATTCGTGCTGGAGTTCGTCCTCGAGGGCGCGGGCAAATCGCAGGAGGTCGGTCATGGGGGCGTCGGGAGGTTGCGGGATCGTGTCCCACTGTGACCGCCCCGGCGGCGGGCCGGGGCGCCCGGCGCGAAGCCGAGGCCGGCCCGCCGAACGGCCGCTCAGGCCGCGTCGGACGCCGCGGGTTCCCCGGCCCGCTCGTCGTTCTGCGCGTGGGCCGACGGCGTGCCGGCCGGGGCCGTTTCCAGGCCCACCACCTCGCCGGCGGCCGACGGGCCGGGCTCGTCGAGCAGCAGGTGTTCCGCCGCGCGCGCCATCGCGCGCCGGATGCCCGCGAGCTGCGTCTTCAACCCCGCGTCGATCAGGCCCTGGTCCGACTCGAACAGGCAGCTGCCGGGGGGCAGGCCGGAGTCGGCCTTGACCTCGATCTGCAGCCGGCCCGCCGCGCACGGCGCGAACGCCGTCACCGCCGCGAGCGCGCTGTCGAGTTCGGCCGGGCTCACGCGCAGCGTTGCCATCGGCACGTCGCGCACGAGTTTCGTGATGGTGGCCAGCGCGCGGTTGAACAGCGTGACGCGGTCCTCGTGCTCGATGATGCGTTCGAGGGCCAGCGAGACGATCTGGCTCAGCCGCTCCGTCTGGCGGATCAGGCTGCGCTGGGTCGAGGCCGCCTCGCGCAGCGCGGACTCCGTCCAGCGCGCGGCGGCGCCCTCCAGCCCTTCGGCGAACCCGGCCTCGCGCGCGATGTCGCGCTCCGCGCGGGCGGCCACGAGTTGCGCGTCGACCTCCCGCCGGGCCTCGGCGCGCATCGCCTCGATCTCCTCGCCGACGCCCGCCAGCAGGCGTTCGCGTTCGGTCTGCAGCGACCGGGCCGCGTCGACCAGGTCCGTCAGTGTGGCGAAGTCATCGGCGCGGACGAGCCCGTCCTCGACACCGACAGTGCACGATCCATGTCTGAACCAAACAACCATGCGAGCTCCGGAAAGTAGTCAGGTAGTCGATCGATCACCCGGTCCGCGCCGCGCGGGGACGGTGCGGCCGGGACGGCGTCCGCGGACACGCCGGGCGGCAGGCAGAGCCGCACCATCGTGATCAGCGTGGGGTGGCGCCAGGCCGCCTGCGAACACAGCGCGCGGAAGCCGTCGGCGGCGAGGCGTTCGGGGTTCGCCTCGACCGCCCCGAGCGGCTCGGCCGCCTGCAGGCCGCGGGTGGGGCCGTCGAGCACGCGCTCGTAGGCGCTTTCGCCGATGCCCTCGATCAGCAGGTCGCGCACGACCCGGCCCACCGAGCGCCGCACGCTGTCGCGGCGGCCGTCGAGCGCGCAGGTGGCGAGCACCTTGAGCAGGCTCGGGCGGTCGAGCAGCGCGAGGCGGTGGGCCGGTTCGCGGAACTCGGCGAGGTCGGGCCACACGAGCCCGTAGGTGTGTTCGAGCAGCGCCGCATGCCGGCGCGGCGGCACCCGCGCACACCACGCCGCGGCACGTGGCCCGAGCCGCGCGGCGGCGGCGTCCACCCAGGCCGGGTGCAGTTCCGTGGGCCAGGCGCCGGCCTTGCGGTCGATGGCCCGCAGCAGCCGCCGCAGCGGCGCGTTCACGCCGAGGCCTCCGGCCCTCCCGCCCCCGCGGGCCGGCCGAGCAGTCGGCCGGCCGGGCCGCTCACGGCGGCGGGCAACCAGGCCGGGCGCAGCGTGGCGACACCGAGCAGCAGCAGCACCGTGCCCAGCAGGCCCAGCATCGCCATCATGGCGAGCGACGGCGATGCCTTCTTCTCGACGAGGTGCCGCACCGCGGGTGCGAGCGGCGCCGCCGCGACCACGGTGACGTTGACGTTGTCGTAGGACAGCCCCTCGACGCTGCGCATCACGAGGTTCTTCACGACGGGCACCAGCGTCGCCACGTTGGCCTCGGGCCGGTGCTTGATGAACACCGAGGCGCTGGACGGCTTCACGTTGTCGGCCAGCGGGTCGTTGTTCGGCAGCACCACGTGCACGCGCGCGGTGATGACCCCGTCGATCGCGGTGAGCGTGGCGGCGAGTTCCTGGGACACGCCGTGGATGAAGCGCACGCGCTCCTCGGTGGGTGTGGAGATCAGGCCGTCCTTCTTGAAGACCTCGCCCAGGCTCGCGTGGGCCTGCGCCGGCAGGCCGTTCGCGCGCAGCACCGACAAGGCCTCGCCGAGCTGGTCGCCCTCGACCGAGATGGTCCACGTCTTGCCGTCGGGCGACTTCTTCGCCGCGTCGAGCCCGGCGGTCAGCAGCACACCCAGCATCTCGTTCGCATCGGCCTCGGCGAGCTTCGAATGGAGGTCCTGCTTGCAGCCGGCCAGCACGACCACCAGGCCCAGCAGCAGGACGCGGGCCACCCCGCGGTGGATTCGGAAGAAGGACATGGCGGGCCTCCCGGTCACTGGTTCTTGAGCAGCGACTGCATGCTCTTGTTGGTGCCCGAGGCCAGCGACGTCGCCGCCTGCAGGCGGAACGCCCCGATGGAGGCCGCGTTGCTCACCTCGATGGAGGCGGCGACGAACTCCGAGGGGCTCATGTGCGGCGCCTGCGCACGCAGTTCGGCGACCTTCTCGTGCGTGTGGCGCAGAAACTCCTCGCCATTGGCCATCATGTGCGTGAGCAGGCTCTCCTGCGGGCCGGAGGGCGCGTGCTCGACCGGGTTCGGGGTGTCCATCATCGTGCGGAACCGCTGGGTCAGTTCCTCGACCGACGGGCCGCTGGCGGCGGGGGACGACACGGAGGACGCGGGGCCGGCGCCGGCGACGGACATCACCTGGCCGACGGAGGCGACCGCCGAGACGGGTTCGACGGGGTTCATGGCGGCGGGCTCCGGTTCAGCAGGCCACACCCATGTAGGGCATGTAGGACATGACGGGCGCCGGTTCGGGCGCCGCGGGCTCCGCCTCGGTGTCAGCGGCCTCGAACGGGTCTCCGCGGGCGATGCGGTCGAGGAAGTCGAGGATGGACTGCGCCTTGTCGTCGTGCGGCAGGTTGCGGGCCTCGTCGGCATAGGCGGCCCACAGGCCGTTGCGCTGCTGCTGCAGCACGAGGGCGAGCATCGCCTTGACGATGGGGGTGTCGGGGCTGCGTTCGTCGGCTTCGTCGAGCAGCAGCCGGGCACCCTGCAGGTCACCGCACTCGATGAGCTGCTGGGCCTCGACCACCGCGAGTTTCGGCGAGTCGGGGCGCAGTCGGCGGATGAGGCGCAGCACGGGCAGCGTCTGCTCGTCTTCCTCGAGGTCACTGCCGACGTAGAAGACGGCCGCGAGGGCCTCGACGAGCGGCTTGTCGGTCTGGGCTGAAGTCATGTCGGTCTCCGATCCAGTCGCCTGGACTCACGTATCAGTGGATGGGGTCTGGGGAAATCGCCACGCCCGATCCGGGGATCGGGCGTGGCTCGAGGCACGCCGGGTCAGGCCGCCTGTTTCATGCCGCCCTGCTTCTGCATGTCCTGCAGCAGCATCTCGACGAGCATCTTGATCATGTCGGCCATGCCGCCGGCCTGCTGGCCGCCCTGGGCGCCGCCGGCACCCTCGGGGCCGCCAGCGCCCTGCGCGCCGCCGGGACCGCCGCCGGCCTTGTTGGCCTCGGAGTTCTTCTGGCCCTGCTCGAGGATCTGGCGCAGCAGCTCGTACAGGTCCATGCCCTGCCCCGGGGCGGGCTTCTGCGTGCCTTCGGCGGCCGACTTGGCCGCATCGCACGCTTCCTTGAGCTCGTTCAGCGCGCCGGCGGTGTCGCCCTTGCTCAGCTTCTCGAGGCACTCGATGCAGTTCTTGAGGACGTCCAGCTTGCCGGTGTTCGCCGGCTGGGCTGCGGCGAATCCTTCGATCTTGCCTGCGACCATGGTCATGGTTCTCTCCTTGGAATGGTTGGGGCGTCGGCGACGCTCAGATGGCGCCCTTGAGCAGTTCGGAGGCGGCCTTGCGCGCGTTGTTCAGCATGGCCTGCGTGTTCATCGCTTCGTTGGCCTTGGACATCTTGTCCGAGTTGCCGATCTGCGTGTTCACCATGCTTTCGGCGGACTTGGTGGCTGCGCCCGATTCGGCGGCGGTGGTGGCGGCGCCGGAGGCGGAATTGCCGATGGTGGAGACGGACATGGGAGTTCCTTTCAGTGGGGTGGGTGAAGAAGACGATCAGGAGGTCGCGGGCCGATCAGATCGCGCCCTTGAGCAGTTCGGAGGCGGCCTTGCGTGCGTTGTTCAGCATGGCCTGCGTGTTCATGGCCTCGTTGGCCTTGGACATCTTGTCGGAGTTGCCGATCTGCGTGTTCACCATGCTTTCGGCGGACTTCGTGGCCGCGCCGGACTCGGCCGCCGTGGTGGCCGCACCGGAGGCGGAGTTGAGCATCGCGTTGGTGGACGGGTCGAGAACCTGACCCAGTTTGCTGCCGGACATGAGCGTTCCTTTCGGGTGGTGGTGCGTGGGGTGGAGCGGGTTTCGCAGCCTTCGAAACGACCCTTTCGCGAAGGGGCGTCCCAGGCGCCGGCTGCAGGTGGCGCCTAAGCCTGGAGATACGGTTGGTCGAGCAGTTGCCGCGCGAAGCGGCGGGCGTCGTCGTCGTTGCTGACGGCCAGCGTCTGTTCGCAGACATGGACCCATCGCGGGTCGCCGCCGATCTTGAGGGCCATGGCCACCGAGACCTTCGCGGGCTCGGCGCCGGGCCAGTCGTCCATGCCTTCGTCGAGCAGGTCGCGCGCCGGCTGGGCATCGCCGCCGATCGCGCTGGCCAGCGCGAGGCTGATGCGCAGGTGCCGGCCGTCGCCGAGCATCTCCGACAGCGTGCGGAACACGTGCGCGACGTCGTCGGACTGGCCATGCATCTGGCCCACCATCATCGTGGAGATCAGCTTGCGCACCAGCTCGACCTGGTACATCAGCGGCGACGGCGGCGGCGGCTCGGCCACGGGCGGCATCGCCGCGAAGGGCATGTGGAAACGCTCGAGAACGATCATGGTCGGCTCCTGGTGCAACGACGGAATCGGGGCGGTCGGCGACGCGGTCAGACGTGCAGGTCCGAGCCGTGGGCCTTCTGCCAGGCCGCCAGCAGGATGCGCGTGGACGCGGCGAACGCGTCGGCGAGCATCTGGGCGTACTGCTTCTGCTCGTACTCGGTGGTGCGCAGCTGCATCTCCCGGCTCTTGATCTCGGCCTGGCGGAAGTACGCGACGAGCTGGCGGGTCTTGTCGCCGTCGCGGTCCTGGAAGATCGTCATCTGCAGGTCCTTGAAGTCGTCGACCAGGCTGACGGGCGGGTTCAGGGCTTCGGTGCTCATGGGGTGGCTCCTTGGGTTGAAGTGGCGTGGGCGGTGGTCATGGCCGCGGGGCGGACCGCCACCGCCGCCGGCGGAGGAGCCGGCGGCTCCGGGGAAGGTTCGGGCGCCGCCGCGCGGACGGCCTCGATCACGATGTGCTTGACGCCGTCGCGGGTCTGCACGACCGACAGGCCGTCCTGCTGGGAGCGCGACAGGATCGGCCCGAGCGGGTCGGTCGGGTAGATGCGTTCGAAGCTCGCATGGACCTTGGTGACGGCCGGCGCCAGGTCGGCGGCGATGCGGTCGACCGCCGCGCGCGCGGCACGTTCGTCGGTGACCTCGGCCGACAGCGAGAACACGCCGCCGCCTTCATGGCGCACGGTCGGGTTGGTCAGTCCGCCGGTGCCACGCAACGTCTCGGCGATGGACGAGGCGACCGCGAAGCGCGGCACCACGTTGTAGGGCACGCGCAGGGCGTCGACGGCGGCGCGGCCCGAGGCGGCGTCCTGCGGGGTCTCGGCCAGCCCGGTGAGGAACAGCGTGCCCTGCTCCGCCACGGCGACCAGCCGGCCGCCCGTGACCCGATCGAGCTCGTGCTGCACGCGCGCGCGAGATTCCTCGATCGTCGGCACCACCACGGGCGGCGGCGACGCCTCGAGCCAGGGCCAGGCGAACGCCACGGCCCCCACGACCCCGGCCGCCAGGCCCAGCGGCACGAGCCGGGCGGGCAGGCGTTCCCGCGCCCAGCGCGCCACGCGTTTCGGCGTGGGCGCGAAGACCGCCGACAGCAGCTCGACGTCGCTCGGCCACGCATCCCCGGCCGGGCCGACACACAGCACGATGCCGTCGAACTCGCGTGGCGCGAGGTCGCCCAGTTCGACGCGGCGTTCGGCGCCGGGCCGGGCGTCCGGCGCGGCGGGCACCTCCGCGCCGTCGTACCAACGGCACGACACGCCCCCCTCCGCCACCGTCAGCTCGAGCGGCGCGAAGGTCCAGTCGGTGACCATGATGTCGCAGTCGTTGCCCGCGCCGACGACGTGCACGCCCTCGGCGAGGTCCAGGTGCGCGCCGACGTGGCGGCCGGTGAGGATGCGCAGGCGTTTCATCGCGTGGCCTCCGGCGCCATGTCGCGCGAGGTCCTGCCGAGGGCAGCGAACTGCTGTGCCTGCAGCGACACGGTGACCGGTTGCACGGGCTCGGGCAACGGGGTACGGTACGCCGCCACGCGGGACGTGCCGGCGTCGCGCGCCCGGGCCGCGGTCTTCGGCGGCAGGCCCTGCTGGCGCAAGGACGACGGCGGCGTGGGCACGGGCAGCGGCGGCACCTCGGGCGCCGGCACCTGCGGCGGCACCGGCGCTTGCTGCGGCGTCAGGCTCACGAGTTTCGGCGTGATCAGGAAGAGCCGTTCCCGGCGCACCTTGTTGCCCTCGTCGTGCCGGAACAGCGCCCCGAGGAACGGCACGCGGCCGAGGCCCGGCAACCCGCTGCGGCCATTGACGTCGGCCTCGACCGAGATGCCGCCGATCAGCAGGCTCTCGCCTTCCAGCAGCGCGGCATCCGTGCGGATCTCGGTCTTCTTGACGATCGGGATCGCGTCGACCACCGCCCCTTCGAAACTGCCGTCCTCGATGAAGAGGGACAGCCGGACTTCCCTTCGCTGCGGGCTCGCCACGATCTGCGGCATGACCTGCAGCGTGGTGCCGGCCTCGACGGTGAACAGCGCCACGTCGAGGTTGCCGGCCACGCGCACCGAGGCCTGGCGCTTGTCCACCATGCTCGCCATGCGGTTCGCGGTGCCGAGCACCTTCGGGCGCGCGACGATGCGGGCCTTGCCGGTGCCTTCGAGCGCGCGGATGCGGGTGAGCAGCGAGCGGCCCGCGTCGGCCACGAGCGTGGTGACGTTCGGCACGCCGATCGTCACGGCGGGACCGGTGCCCGAACCCGTGCTGGGACTGCCGGGCGACACCGCGATGCTGCCCTTGCCGGTGCGTGAATACTCCCACTCGATGCCGAGCGAATCGAACGACTCGGTGCTCACGTCGATGATGGTCGCTTCGATCTCGACGAGCCCCTGCGAGACGTCGAGCTGGCGGATCAGCGCCTGGTACTGGTTCATGCGTTCGGGCACGCCGCGCACGATGATCGAGTTCGAGCCTTCGTCGGCCTGGAAGAACGGGGTGTCGTCGCGCACGGTGTCGACCCCTGCCTCGGGCACCACGAGCCGCCCTGCCGCATCGCGCACGCCGTCCTTGCGCGCCGGGCCGCTCTGCGGGTCGTCGGCGCGGGCCCCGTAGGTCTGTTCCATCGCACGGCGCTTGTTCGGGTTGCCGTTCGACGGGGTCTCGTTGCCCGGGGCGATGTTGGCTTCGGGCGCGCCCCCGGCGGCACGGCTGCCCCGGGAGAACAGGTTGTTGAGCGTGCTCGCCAGGCCCGGCACCCGCACGTTGCCGGTGACCCGGTCCGCGGCCACGACGTTGTTCAGCGGGAAGACGCGGATGGCCGAACCCACGCGGTCGCGCGCGGTGCCGTCGAGCGTGTCGATCACCGTCTGCACCAGCTCGATGTGGCGCGGCGGGCCGTACGCGAGCAGGGTCTGCTCCGCGTCGTTGAACTTCAGCGGGTAGCGCGGATCGCCGAGCCCCATCGACGACAGCATGCGGCGCACGCTGTCGCGGTTGTAGCCGCGCATGCGGAACACGCGGCTCTCGATCATGCGCGACGGGTACACGAACAGCGTGACCCCGTCGAAGTACCAGATGATCCCGTAGCTCTTGCCGAGCGCGGTCAGGAACTCGTCGGGCCGGGCGTTGAACTGGCCGTTGACCGTGCCCTCGACGCCGGCGTCGACCACGATCGACATCGACTGGGCGGCCGCGAAGTCCTGCAGCACTTCCGTGAGGCGCTTGCCGTCGGCACGGTAGACGAAGCGCTTGCCGGGCAGGTTGGCGTGGGCCACCAGGGCCGCCGAGATCAGCACCACACCCACGAGTTTTGCGAATCGCATGACGGAAGGGGCTCCGGGTTTCAGGGACGACACCGTCGCGGGTGTCGTTCGATGGGCTCTACGTTAGGGGCCGGGAGAGGCCGGCGGCCTCCACGGCACGAAGCGGACGCCGGTAACACGAACCGGCGCCGGCAGGTTCAGACCATGTGGAGCTGGTGCCAGATGGGCGCGCGCAGCGCGAGGATGTCGTCCACCGCGCGGCCGATCTCCTGCAGCTCGGTCTCGCGGTCCGGCAGCGGGTCGTGGTGCAGGATGATCGGAGGGCCCTGGTCGGTGAGCACCTGCCAGATCCACTGCGTGAGCGCGTTGCGGTCGACCGGTTGGGGCCGCTCGCACAGCGCGTGGTACACGAGCCGCTGCAGCGCGCTCGAGCTGATGCCCGAGCCCAGCAGCGGCGATGCGAGCGCCTGGTAGCGGTCGTTGAGCACCGCGTCCAGCGCGACCTCGGTGTTGAGCCGCACCGACGCGGCCTTGGCCGGCGACTGCGCGCTCACGATGAACGGCGCGCCCTGGTCGTGCCACACGAGCAGCGAGATCACGTTCGCGATCGCGTCGGGCGCGCAGCGGTTGCGCTCGGCGAGTTCGAGCACCGACATCGGCCCGTCCTCCAGCATGTCGAGCAGCGGGCTCGCGAAGCCCTTGGCGCCCTCCTCCACCGGCTGGCCGAGCGTGGCGAACCGGCGCGGCACCGTGAGGGCGACACCGATCTGGTCCCACCATTGCTGCCGCCGCGCCGGGCTCATGCGGCGCGCGCCGCGGATGAAGATGTCGCTGCGGAACGCGGTGTTCTGGATGTAGTCGAGCACGGTCTCGCGCAGCACCGGGTCGTCGATCGATTCGACGATCGCCCGCTGGTCGTCCGGCAGCTGGCGCGGGTCCACGTTCATGCACAGTTCGGCGGACGCGGCGAAGTCGAGTTTGGCCGCGGCGAAGTCGCGCACGACGTCGGCGTGGTAGAGGGCCTGCCACGAGGCGTTCAGGTACTCGTGCGCGAGGTAGACCGGCTTGTCGCGCGCCCACGAGTCGAGCCGGCTGCGCAGCACCGTGCTCTCCTGGTTGGAGGTGAAGTAGTAGGCCTTGGCATCCACGAGCTGGTCGATCAGGGCCTTGGCCTGCGTGACCTGCGTGCCGAGGCGCTGGGGATGGACCCGCGCGTGTTCGATCACCAGGCGCTGCAGCGGCGTGGCGGCCGACCAGCCCGGCAGCGCGTTGTAGCTCACGTAGAGGATGCCACCCGGCTTCAGGTACCGCGCCACGAGGTCGACGATGTGGCGGCGGTTCTCGGGGTTGATCCACGAGTACACGCCGTGCATCGTGATGAAGTCGAGCGGCGGCAGGTCGGCGGCGCCGGCGGCGAGTTCGGCGAAGCTGTTCTCGAGGTGGGTCACGTTCCCGAGCCGGGCGGCGTCCGCGAGTTCCTGCGCCGTCACGACGTGCCCCGGCATGAAGTCGGCCGCGAAGAACTGCGCATGCGGGTTGGCCGCGGCGAGCACGTTGGCGGTGAAGCCCTGCCCCGAGCCGAGTTCGAGGTACGTGAACGGCTTGCGGGTGTCGACCGGCTCGAAGCCGTTGAGCGCGCAGGCGACGCTCAGGTGCACCGGACTCTGCTTGCGGAAGAAGCCGCTCGTGTAGGCCTCCTCGACCACGTAGCCTTCGTTCCAAGCCATCTCGTCTCTCCTCTCAGTCGATTGCGGTGACCGGAGTCTGGACAGCGGGACGCGGGACGGTGTCTCCGAATCCGAAGCGCGCGACACGGACACGAACCCGCCGGCGGCACTTCGGCGGACGGCACGGCGCTTCGCCGGAGGCCGCACCATGGCATCGACCGGGCGCTACCGTCGGTGTCGGCCTTTCAAAGGAGACACCCCATGGCCCTGCCCATCGCCGCCGCCGTCAAGACCCTCGCCACGCGGGTCGCGCAATCGGAGACCGCCCGCACGCTCGCGACGGAGGCCGGCAAGACGATCGCGACGGCCGCCACGGACAAGCTGACCCAGAAGGTGCTGCAGCGCCTCGACGGGAACGGCCCGGCCGGCCGCGCCGGCACGCCGTCGGCGTCGGACATGCCGATGCCGCCGCGTGGCAACAAGCTGTCGATGCTGTCGGCCCGCAAGGCGCAGTCGCCGGACATGGGGCCGGACGTCGAGGTGGACCCGCGTGCGCCCCGCGCCTGATCCGGCCGGGTCCGGAGGCCGCCGTGTCGGCCGTGGCACGTGTCTTGCCCCCGAAGCCGGTCCCGACCGCGCGCCCACCCTGATTCCGTCCCCGCGCATCACCGGTCGGGCCCATCCGCTTGACCGTCCACCACCTGTCCGATCGCTGTACCGTGCTCGTTGACCAGCGCCAGTTGCTGATCGACGGCGAACGCGTGCGCGTCGGTTCACGGGCCTTCGACATCCTGCTGACGCTGCTGGCCTGTCCCGGCGAGGTGGTGACAAAAAATGACATCATGGCCGCGGTGTGGCCGGGATATGTCGTCGACGACAACAATCTGGCAGTCCACGTCAGCGCCCTTCGGCGCCTGCTCGGGCCCGGCGCGATCTCCACGGTGCCGGGCAGCGGCTACCGGCTGACCTTGCCGGGCCGCTCCTCGTCCCCACCGCATCCGGCCCCCGCGGGCCCGCCCGCGGCGCCCCTCGTGCCGGTGGTGGGACGGGAACCCGACCTCGATTCACTCGATCGGCTGGTGCGCCGCCATCCACTCGTGAGCCTCGTGGGCGCCGCCGGCATCGGCAAGTCGACCCTCGCCCAGCGGCTGCTGCAGGAGCGGCGTGACACCTTCCTCCACGGCGCCGCGTGGTGCGACCTCGACGCGGTGACGGACCCGGAGGCCGTGACCGGCCGCATCGCGCGGGCGCTGTCCCTCCGGCAGAACGCCGCCGACCTGCTGGGTGCGGTGGCCAACGCGTTGCGCCCGCTGTCGATCCTCATCGTGCTGGACGGCGTGGAGCGGGTCGTCGACGAGGTGACGCGGGTGGTCGACATCCTGCGGAACGCCGCGCCCGGCATCCGCGTGCTCGTCACCAGCCAGCTGCCGCTGGGCCTCGACGGCGAACAAGTGCTGCGGCTGCAGCCGCTGTCGATCCCGGCGTCCACGGCCACCGCCGCGCAGGCGCTCGAACACGGCTCGGTGCAGTGTTTCGTGCGTCGCGCCGCGCAGGGTTCCGAGGGGTTCCAGCTCACCGACACGAACGTCACCGACGTGATCACGATCTGCCGCCGCCTCGACGGCATCCCGCTCGCGATCGAACTCGCCGCCGCCCGCGCGGCCACGCTCGGGACCGGCGCGCTCGCGAGCCTGCTGGACCACCGCTTCCGGCTGCTGCGCTCGTTCAACCGGTCGATCTCCGCACGCCATGCCACGCTCAAGTCGGCGCTGGACTGGAGCCTCGGCATGCTGACCCCGGCCGAACGGGTGGTGTTCCGGCGCACCGGCGTGTTCCATGGCGGCTTCTCCGTGGAGATGCTCGCCGCCGTGGCCTCCGACACCGACCTGGACGCGGGACGGGTCACCGCCGCACTGGGCTCCCTCGTCGACAAGTCGCTGGTGCACGCCGAAGCGGGATGGCCCGACCGGCTCCGCCTGCTCGAGTCCACCCGCTCGCTGGCGCGGGAGCACCTCGAGGACGCCGGCGAGATGGAGCCGCTGCGCCAGCGCCATGCGTTCGCCGTGGTGGCGCGGTTCCGCGCGGCGATGGCCGAGGTGCACGGCAACCGCGTGCGGCTCGACGACCTGCGGGGCGCGCTGGAGCGCGACCTCGACAATGCCCACGCCGCGATGGCCTGGGCGCTGTCCCACGATCCCGCCGGCGCGTGCGCACTCATGCCGGCGCTGAGTTTCGTCGCGGCCGAGGCGCGGTCCCGCGAAACGCAGGCCCTGTGGGAACGCACGGCGCCTCATGCCGACGACCGCCTGCCCGCGCGGGTGCTGGCCGACTGGGCCCTCGGCTGCGCGCTGTTCTGGTGGAACCGCAACGTGGACGCGATGGACCGCT
The DNA here is from genome assembly GCF_002116905.1 of Piscinibacter gummiphilus. Lineage (NCBI taxonomy): Bacteria > Pseudomonadati > Pseudomonadota > Betaproteobacteria > Burkholderiales > Sphaerotilaceae > Rhizobacter > Rhizobacter gummiphilus. The sequence goes on along the minus strand of NZ_CP015118.1, from coordinate 2,955,853 downwards.
GGGCGACCCGGGCCGCCCCGCTGTACGACACGCTCGGCGATGCGGACGGCCGATACACCGCCCAGGCCGCGCACCTGGTCGTCGCGGCGCGGCGGGGTGTCGCGGTGGATGAACACCGCACGCGGCTCGCGCGCCTGTTCGACGTGTCGTTGTCGCCCGAGGCCCGGCGGCACGGCGCCTCGGCGTGCGCGATCGCCGCCGCGGTGGCGGGCGACGCCGACGCCGCCGCCGGGTTCCTCACCGAAACCCTGGCCCTCGCCCACCTGCAGGGCGACTCGCTGAACGTCGCCAACGCGCAGATCAACCTGCTCGACGCGGCCCTCGGACAGGGGCGCGTGGACGACGCCATCGCGCACGGCGAGGCCGTGGTCACGCAGCTGCGCGACGAACGGCGCCGGGGCGTGCTCGGTGTGGCGCAGCTGAACCTCGCCGCGGCGTACGTCGCCAAGGGCCTCGGCGCCGCGGTGTTCGAACTCGCGCGCGAAGCATGGCCGCTGGCGGTGGCCGAAGGGCTGCAACCCTACTGGGCCGACTACCTCGCGCTCGCCTTCGCCACGGCGGGCCGGCCCCACGATGCCGCACGCCTGCTGGGCTTCGGGGACACCGGCTACGACCTGTACCACACGACCCGTGTCGCCAACGAACGCGCCGCCGCCCTCCGGGCCGAGGCGCTGGCCCGCGACCGGCTCGGCGACCTCGCCTTCGAGGGGGCCCGCGCGCAGGGCCGCGCCCTCGCCGCGGGCGATGTGCCCGACCTGCTGGACGGGCCCGCCCACACACCGCCCGGCGGCGGCCGGATTCACTCGCCGGCGGACGCGCCGCCCGGCGGCGCCGAGGGAACCGCGGGAGCGGTCACGTCGCCCTGACGGGGCGACGGCGGCAAGCCCAGCGCCACGCGCAGGGCGCGCGCCGAGGACGTCCGGAGGTCGGCCACGAGGGCCGGCGCGGGGGGCGGGTCGTCGAGCCCGTCCGAGGGCCAGCCCGACAGGCCGCTGTCGGCACCGAACAGGTCCCGCTGAAAGATTGGCGAGAGGCTCATCGTGGGCTCCTGGATTGAGGTACTGCTTTCTTCGAACCAGTGTCCACACATCCCGCTAAATCGTCCTCAAAGCGGGATGAATCGTTTTGAAAGTCTGCGTCAATTTGAAAGTTCCACGGGCCGGTGGACCTGGAACACCCCGGGCATGGCAGGTCCGTGACACCCGCTTCGGGCCGCGCGACGCCGCTTCGTGATCGCGCCGCCACCTCGCGCACGCCCCCTCTACCGTCCACCCATCGCGACTGCCCGAAAGGCGGCAAGGAGGGCCCGCTCGCCGGGGCCGGTTCCGCGTCGGCTTCGGCCGTCGTCGATCCGTACCGGCGCGACCGGCGTTCCCTCCTCCACCCACCGAAGGATCCACCCATGAACACGACCGTCTCGCGGCAACCGCAATCGGCCCTCTTCGCTGCGCCCGGCGCCGCGATGCAGGGCTGCGCGCGGCAACCCGCGTCCTGCAAGCCACCCGGCATGCCCTCTCCCCTCGCCGCGGCCATCTGGGGCGCGGCCCTCCTGATGCTCCGGAGCCAGCTCCAGGGCGCCCAGGGCCAGGGCGGCGGCTGCGGCGCCGCCGGCGGCGCGCTCGACAAGCCGGCCTCGTCGCCCGCCCTCGAGAACGTGAACGACAAGCCCGCCGCGAAGCCGCAGCAAGGCGAACTCGACTTCGCCAAGTTCGTCGACCTCGTGCGCCAGCTGTGCAACTCGGCGTTCAGCGCCGGGTCGCCCATCTCCGGCGACTCGCAGTCGCAGCAGGCGTGCGACCCCTGCATGCAGAAGCCGCAGGCGGCCGCGGCCGATCCGGCGGTCGAGCAGAAGCGCATGGAAACCATCGCGATCCTCGGCCGGCACGAAGGCAAGTTCAAGAAGGCCGTGGACGGCGACGGCCTCGACAAGATGCTCAAGGACGAGAAGACGCCGCCCGACCTCAAGCGCGCGATCCAGGACCTGAAGGCCGACCCGCAGATGATGGAGGCGCTCGACAAGGCCAAGACGGGCAAGACCGACGGCAAGATCAGCGCGAAGGACATCAACATCCTGCAGTCGAACTCGGCGAACAAGGCGTTCGCCGAGCAGAAGGCCGAGGACTTCGAGCAGACCTACATCCCGTCGGACTCGAAGGACCCCAACGCGAAGCCGCGCCCCATCACCAACAACGATGCGCAGCGCGAACTCTTCCGCTACTCGGACAACCTGCCGAAACACGTCTCGCGCGAGAGCCTGCAGAAGATCGTCGACGGCACGTCCGAACAGGGCAAGTGCCCGCCGCAGCTCGTGGCCGCGGCGAAGTTCTACGTCGACAACCCGGCCGCCTGGGAGAAGGACATGGGCAAGGGCGCGAACGAGTCCATCCGCAAGGACGGGCTGGCCAATCGCGTCACGAAGTCGATGGAGCTGACGCCCTCGGAAGACAAGACGCTGAAGGTGCTCGACGAGAACCGCGACGCCTTCTTCGGCAAGGGCGCGCTGAACGACAAGAAGCTCAAGCAGATCTCCGAGGATCCGGCCGCGAAACCCGAGGTGCGCGAGGCCGCGACGGCGCTGCTCGACAAGAAGGGTTCGCTGCTGTTCAACATGCTCGACAACGGCAAGCACGGCCACGGCGGCAATGCGATCCACGCGGCCGACGACCGCAGCATCGGCCAGGGCGACCTGGACCGTGTGCTGAAGGACCGCAACAAGACGGTCGCACCGGCCGAGAAGACGCTGCCGGCGGCCGAGACGGGTGCCGCGGAGAAGTCCGGCCGCACCGGGCAGGCCGCCCGCACGCAGAATACCGCCGCGGCCCAGGCCGCGCAGGACATGTCGGACGGCACGTACAACCAGCCGGACAACAAGCACAAGAAGGGTGGCCAGCTGCGCGACATCGCCAACTTCTTCCTGAAGGCCTACTCGTTCATCACGGGGGTGGTGTCGGATGTGCTGAGCGTGGTCGCCAACCTGAAGATCCCCGGCCTGAGCTGGCTGGCCGCCGCGGGTGCGGTGGGCGCGAAGGCGGCCTCGGGTGCGGCGAAGGTCGCCTCGACGGCGCTGGAAGGCGGTGACGTGAAGGGTGCCGCGGTCAGCGCCGGCATCGGGGTGGCGAGCACCGCGGTCGGTGTCGTGATCCCGGGCGGCGGCAAGGCCGTCGGCAAGGCGGCGGGCGAGGCGGCCGAACAGGGCGCCAAGACCGGCGGCAAGACCTGGGCGAACCAGGCGGTGAACAACAGCACCGACATCACGAAGGGCGAACTCGCCAAGGAAGCCGGCAAGGAGGCCGCCAAGAGCACCACCAAGAACGGTGCGATGACCGCCTTCGAGGAGTCCGGTGCCAAGGCCGAGGTGACCGGCCAGGTCACCAACGAAGTCCACGGCTACCAGCAGCAGCGGGCGGCCTGATCCACCATGGAGACCCACCGCATGCCATCCCTTTCCCAAACCCCTCCCCCGTTGACCGACGAGGTGTTCGAGGCACTGGTCGGCGTGCTGTCGGTCGCTGCCGACGACAGCGCGTCCGACGATGTGCTCGCGACGCTGCAGGCCCTGCACGCCGCGCGGCCCGACTGGCCCGAGCTGTCGATCGCGCTGGCCCAGCGCCACCTGCTGGCCGGCGACCTGCAGCCGGCACGCGAAGCGCTGGAGGGTGTCGAGCGGCACGCGGACCGCGTGCCGCTCGTCGGCGCCCTGCTCGCCTACACGCTGCACGCGCAGAAGGACCCCGCGTGGCGCCTGCGCGCGTTCGAAGCCGAACGGGCCGCGCAGGACGAGCTGGGTTCATCGATTCTTGCAGGCCTCCGGGAGGAGGTGGCCGCGTAGCGCCACGCGGTCGAAGAGCCTTGGGGCCGGCGCGAGCCGGCCCCTTTTTTTGGATCGCTCCCCGCCGGAACGGGCGACGAAAAAAAGGGGACCGGCATTCACCGGTCCCCGGGATCGCGCGACGCCGGGAGGCGTCAGGCCGCGGCCGCCAGGGGCGGCAGCACGAGCAGCGAGGGCGACAGGTACGCGAGCGGCCCTGCGGTCGCCACCCGGTCGCACCGCTCCAGGTGGTCGAGCTTCAGCAGCAAGGCCTCGGCCGCCGCCCGCAGCGCGGGCGCGTGCGCCCGGGCCAGGTCCGCGCGGATGGTGGTGGCGTGCATCCGCAGAACCCGGGCAGGGGTGGCCGCGGCATCACGTTCGATCGTGTCGAGCATTTCCTGGGTGAGCATGAAGTCCTCCTTCCGGGCCCGTCTCCGGTGCGGACCCGTGCCATGACTATTGCTGCCCGCAACCAGTGGTAACGCCTTGCATCCGAAGCGGCCGCCACACCGGCGAAGCCTGCCGCGCGGTGCTGGCCACATCCCGCCGCCACGGCGTGCATCGGCAAAGGCGCTTCGCTCCGGCATCGCCGGCTTCGGGCGTGCGGCCCGCCGGGCCCGCACTCGCCCCCACAGTGCAAGGACCTCCACCTGCCGCAGGGGCACGACCATGAGCCACAAGCCGAACCTCACCCGGGCCCTCCACACCGTCGCCGACATCGCACGGCAGACCCTGCGGGACCCGGCCGTCCAGGACGCCGCCGCGGGCGTGCTCCAGCACGTCGGGCGCAAGCTCGCCGACAAGGCGGAACACGGTGCGATGCACCTGCGGGCGAGGCTCCCCGCCGCGGAGGCCGGCGCCACGCCGCCCGCGAACCTCGGGATGGCGACACGCCGCGCGGGGGTGGCGCTGGCCGAGGCGATGGGCCGCTCCAGCCTGCTCCGCGAGCGGGCCGGCAGGCAGGCCGCGAAGCTGGCGTCGCACCCCGCCGCGGGCATCGCCGGACAGATCCTGCGGGAGGCCGAAGCCACCTTCCAGCGCGTGCGGTCGGAGTACGACGGGTTCGTGGCGGAGGCTCGGGCTGCCGCGGACGCCGAGGCCACGGAGGCGCAGGCGCCGAACCGCGTCGAAGCCGAGACGGAGACGCACGACATCCCGACGGGCATGGCCGCCGAGGCGATCGGTTCTCCGGCCCCGGCCGGCCCGTCGAAGGTCCGGCTGCCGTCGTCCGAGCGCACCGAGGACGAGGACCGCTGGAAGCGGGACTGAGCGGCCGTACCCGGCGCCGTCAGGCGCCGAGGTGGGCGGCGATCTTCGCGAGGTTGCCGGCGAAACGCCCCACCCGCAGCGCCGACGCCCCCCAGTCCACGGCGTCGGCCTGCTGCGCGAGCCCGGCCGGCTGTTTCGCATGGAAGGCGCGGCAGCGGTCCTGGTGGTGCCGGTAGAACGCGTTGTCGCGTTCGATCGACTGCATCAGGTCGCCGAGCGAGTCCAGCAGCCCGCCCACCTCGCGGCGCATGTCGGCGTGGGGATCGGGCCGGCCGGGTGGCGGCTCCGGCAGGTCGGCCAGCGTGGCCATCAGCTCGTGGGCCTGGGCGTACATCGCCCGCGTTTCCTTGTCGACACGCGCCGACTTCGCGAGGAACTCGTCGAGCTTCTGCTCCTGGTGGTGCACCGAGCGGAACAGCTTCTGCGTGAACGGCACGTGGACCGCCGAGACCAGCTCGCGCGTGCGCGTGCGCCAGCCATGCGCGCCGCCGCCATCGGCCGCGTCCCCCGCCTGCAGCTTCACGAGCGCCGCGTCGCCCTTCTCGATGGATCGCGCGGCCTGCTCGCGGTCCTTCGCGAACTGCTGGATCGTCTGACCCATGCGGAACAGCGAGTAGGCGGCCTTCGCGGGACTGAGCGGATTGGGCAGCAGCGCCGTGGTGGTGGCGTTCGCGGCCACCGACACCGTCTGCATCGTCAGCTTCACGCCGAAGCGAACGTTGCTGGCCAGCAGCGCCGTGTCGCGCTGCTTCTGCATCCCCCATTCCTGCTGCACGGCGCGGTCGATGTTCGCCTGCTGGGCCGATGCGATGTTCCGGCACACCGACTCGAACGTGCGCTGCCGTTCCGCGGCTTCCCGGGGCGACGCGGGCGGCTGCCGGGTCATCGCGTCGTCGAAGTCGCGGATGGCCGCCTGCACCTCGCGGGAAGCTTCCTGGATCGACTCGAACGCCTTCATCTGCAGGCGCTGGAGCACGATGCTCTCGCGCCCGTCCCCGTAGTGCGCGAGCAGCCTCGGATCGCTGCACGTGACCGAGACGTTCATCGGGGGCACGCGCACGCTGCGGGTGGCCAGGTTGCCCGCCAGGTCGACACTCGCGAGCACCGCCGGCTGCGCGGCCGGCGTGACGGTGCGGTCGCGCAGCGCCGACAGCTTGCCCAGGCCCGTGGTCAGCGGCTGCCGGGCGGCGAAGGTGCCCATGGGTGTGGTGGTGCCGATCGTCGCCCCCGGCCGGGTCGACGGCAGCCCCGTCGCGGACCGCGGCGGCAGCGGCGGCGGGCCCTTCGGGGCGGCACGAGGCTCGGCCGGTTTCTCCGCGGGGGCGGAGCGGCTCAGCCAGGATGGCTTGCTCAGGTGGAAGTGTCGCAACGGGCGTTCCCTGGTCGATCGAATCCGAAGAACTGCCCCATCGTGGAGGGCGTGGCCGTGACCGCGCGGTGCGGACCCGAAGGCACCGCCAGTCCCGCGAAGCCGGCACGGCACTTGCGGCGGAACCCTGCGTGCCGCACGCGGGTCATCCGCGGCCGGCATCCTCCCCGAACCGATGAACGCCCTCCCCGCCCCCCTCCGTCACCGCCCGTCGCACCGGACGCGCCGCCTGCTGCTCGCGCCCGCGGTGGTCACGCTGTTCCTGTGGATGATCGTGCCGCTCGCGATGACGGTCTGGTTCTCGCTGATCCGCTACAACCTGATGCAGCCCGGCGAACACGGCTTCGCCGGCCTGGAGAACTACCACTACTTCCTGACCGACCCGGACTTCTGGCCGTCGGTGCGCCACACGCTCGTGCTGTCCGCCTCGGTGATCGCGATCACGGTGGTGCTGGGCACGGGCCTCGCGCTGCTGGTGAACGAGCCGTTCCCGGGCCGCGGGATCGTGCGCGTGCTGCTGGTCTCGCCCTTCTTCGTGATGCCCACGGTCAACGCGCTGCTGTGGAAGCACATGATGATGAACCCGATCCACGGCCTGCTCGCCCAGGTGTGGGCATTCTTCGGTGCCACGCCGGTCGACTGGATGACCGACGTGCCGCTGCTGTCGGTGGTGATCATGCTGTCGTGGCAATGGCTGCCGTTCGCGTGCCTGGTGTTCATCACCGCGCTGCAGTCCCTCGACCGTGAACTGCTCGACGCGGCCCGGCTGGACGGGGCCAGCCGCTTCCAGCGGTTCCGCCATTTCGTGCTGCCGCACCTCGGCCGTTCCATCGCCGTCGTCGTGATGATCGAGATGATCTTCCTGCTGAGTGTGTTCGCCGAGATTTTCACCACCACGTCGGGCGGCCCCGGCAACGAGAGCACGAACCTCGCGTTCCTGGTCTACAAGCAGGCGCTGATGAACTTCGACGTGGGCGTGGCCTCGGCCGGGGCGCTGATCGCGGTGCTGCTGGCCAACGTCGCGGCGGTGTTCCTGATCCACCTCGTCGGCAGGAACCTCGACTGACATGAATCGCCTCGCCATCCCGTGGGTCCGCACCCTCTCCGCCTGGAGCGCCGCACTGCTGCTGTTCTTCCCGCTGTTCTGGCTCGGCCTCACGGCGTTCAAGACGGAGATGCAGGCCATCGCCGTGCCGCCTCGGGCGTTCTTCACCCCGACGCTGGACACCTTCGCCGAGGTGAACGCGCGCAGCGACTACCTGCGCCATGCGGGCAACTCGCTCGTGTCGAGCGTGGCCTCCACGGTGCTGGGCCTGCTGCTCGCCGCACCGGCCGCGTACGCGATGGTGTTCTTCCGCACGCGCAACACACGCGGCCTGCTGATGTGGATGCTGTCGACGAAGATGATGCCGGCGGTGGGCGCGCTGCTGCCGGTCTACGTGCTGGCGCAGTCGGCCGGGCTGCTGGACTCGCTGTGGAGCCTCGTCGCCGTCTTCACGATGACGAACCTGCCGATCATGGTGTGGATGCTCTACAGCGCGTTCAAGGACGTGCCGAGGGAGATCATCGAGGCCTCGCGCCTCGACGGCGCGTCGACGTGGGCGGAGTTCCGCCACGTGGTGCTGCCGCTCACGAAGGGTGGCATCGCGAGCACCGGGCTGCTGTGCCTCGTGCTGGCCTGGAACGAGGCCTTCTGGTCGCTCAACCTCACGTCGGCCCACGCGGCCACGCTGGCCGGGCTGATCGCGTCGTATGCCAGCCCCGAGGGCCTGTTCTGGGCGAAGCTGTCGGCCGCCTCGCTGATGGCGATCGCACCCGTCGTGGTGTTCGGCTGGTTCTGCCAGAAGCAGCTGGTGCAGGGCCTGACCTTCGGCGCCACGAAGTGACGCCGGGGCCGTCGCGCCCGATCAGTACTCGTCGCCGCCCTGCGCGTAGCCCGGCGCCAGGTTGTCGAACTTGGTCAGCGGCTTCAGGAACGCGACCTTGCAGGTGCCCACCGGACCGTTCCGCTGCTTGGCGATGATGATCTCCGCCACACCCGGTTCCTTGCTGGTCTCGCGGTTGTAGTAGTCGTCGCGGTAGATGAACATGATCACGTCCGCGTCCTGCTCGATGGCGCCGGATTCGCGGAGGTCGCTCATCATGGGACGCTTGTCGGTGCGCGTTTCCACGCTCCGGTTCAGCTGCGACAGCGCGATCACCGGGCACTTCAGTTCCTTCGCGAGGGACTTCAGGCTCCGCGAGATCTCGCCCACGACGGTGGCGCGGTTCTCCTCGCTGCCGCCGCCGTTGCCGCTCATGAGCTGGATGTAGTCGATGACGATGAGGCCGATCTGACCGCTGATGCGCGCCTGGCGGCGCGAGCGCGCGCGCAGTTCGCTCGGGCTCAGCGCAGAGCCTTCGTCGATGTACATGCTGACCTTGCCGAGCTTCTCGACGGCCTCGGCCAGGCGGCCCCATTCGTCGTCGCGCAGCGCGCCGGTGCGCAGGTGGCCCTGGTCGATGCGGCCGAGCGAACCCACCACCCGAAGCGCCAGCTGCGCGGCGCCCATTTCCATCGAGAACACGATGACCGGCAGGCCTTCGTTGACGGCGACGTTCTCGGCGATGTTCAGCGCGAAGGCGGTCTTGCCCATCGACGGGCGGGCGGCCAGCACGATCAGGTCGCCCGGCTGCAGGCCGGCCGTCATGCGGTCCAGGTCGTACAGGCCCGTGCTGACGCCGGTCACCTCCTCGGCGCCGTTCTCGTGCAGTTCGTTGACGCGGTCGATCAGGTCGACCACGAGCTGGTCCATGCTGAGGAAGCCTTCGCGCGAACGCGAGCCTTCCTCGCCGATCTTGAAGATCTTGCTTTCGGCCTCGTCGAGGATGTCCGACGCGAGGCGCCCCTGCGGGTTGAACGCCGCGGTGGCGATCTCGTCGCTGGTGGCAACGAGCTTGCGCAGCACCGACCGCTCGCGCACGATCTCGGAATAGCGGCGCAGGTTGGCCGCGCTGGGCACGCTCTGCGCCAGCGCGTTCAGGTACACGAGGCCGCCGCACTCCTCGGTCTTGCCGTGCGTCTGCAGGTGCTCGAACACCGTGATCACGTCGGCCGGCTTGCCCGCGTTGATCAGCGTGGCGAGCGCACCGAAGATCAGCCGGTGCTCGGCCCGATAGAAGTCGGATTCCTTGACCAGGTCGCCGGCGCGGTCCCAGGCGCTGTTGTCGAGCAGCAGGCCGGCGAGCACGGCCTGTTCGGCCTCGACCGAGTGCGGCGGGACCCGCAGGCGGGCGACTTCGTCGTCGCCCGTGGCGGCGCCCGGCGACGAGAGGGATTCGGGGTTCGAGAAGACTGCGGACATCGTCGGATCATACGGGCGCGGACGCACCTCGGCTGTGGGCAAGTCTGTGGACTTCCCGTGGGCAGCCGGTGCACAAGCACCAAAGGAACACAAAAGAGCGGACCGGAATGAAAAAGGGCCGGCAGAAGCCGGCCCCTCGGACTCGCGGGTGAAGCAGGATCAGTCGGTTTCGCCGACGACCACGACCTTCACTTCGACCACGACGTCCGTGTGCGGAGCCACCGTCACGGCGTGCTCGCCGACCGTCTTCAGCGGGCCGTTGGGCAGGCGAACCTGCGCCTTGGCGACCTTGAAGTCGATGCGCGTGAGCGCTTCGGCGATGTCCTGGTTCGTGACCGAACCGAACAGGCGACCGTCGACACCGGCCTTCTGGGTGATGTGGACCGTGCGGCCGCTCATCTTTTCGCCCAGGGCTTGCGCGGCGGCCAGCTTTTCAGCGGCGGCCTTTTCCAGTTCGGCACGGCGGGCTTCGAATTCCTTGATGGCCGATTCCGTGGCGCGGCGCGCCTGGCGGGTCGGGATCAGGAAGTTGCGGGCGTAGCCGTCCTTGACCTTGACGACATCGCCGAGGTTGCCGAGGTTGGCGACTTTTTCGAGCAGGATGATTTGCATGTTCGTTGCTCCTTAGACCTTGTGCTGGTCGCTGTACGGCAGCAGGGCCAGGAAACGAGCGCGCTTGATGCAGGTGGTCAGCTGGCGCTGGAAGAACGCGCGCGTGCCGGTCAGGCGGGCGGGCGTGATCTTGCCGTTTTCGCCGATGAAGTCGCGCAGCGTGTCGATGTCCTTGTAGTCGATCTCTTCGACACCGGTCACCGTGAAGCGGCAGAAGCGCTTGCGGCGGAACAGCAGGGATTGTTGGTTGCGCTTGGGCTTGCGGTCCTTCGAGAACCGACCTTTACCACGTGGGGGAGCCATATTTCACCTCTTAACTATTTGATCCGGAACGATTGAATTCGGTCACATGGAACACGATGCCGCGGCCGTTGCGCTGGTTGGTCAGGAAACCGGCGAACTGGCCGGATGCCCCGATCTCCAGACGCTGGAGTTGCGATGCGATCTCACCGATGCCCACGGAGCGGATCTCCATGGAGACCTTGCGGGGCTGGCCGGCTTCGGAGAGCTGCGATTCGTGCCGGAGGCTCAACTCGCAGACCGGCAAGCCTGCCGGGGTGTATCGCGCCGCGCTCCGTTCGACCACTTCGGCTTGCAGAACCAGGCGGTTCATGCGGCCAACGCGGACGGCGTCGCAGGCACAGTCGTGTTCGTCAGGCCGATGCCTCTTGCGGCGCCTTGCGGGCGTCTTCGCGCTCGACCGACTTCATCATGACGGACGGGCCGGTCTCGGCCTTGGTCTTGACGACGGTCAGGTGGCGCAGCACGGCGTCGTTGAAACGGAAGCCGGTCTCGAGTTCGGCAAGGGCTTCCTTGCTGACTTCGATGTTGATGCACAGGTAGTGAGCCTTGGCGAGCTTCTGGATCAGGTACGCCATTTGACGGCGGCCCCAATCTTCCACGCGGTGCACCTTGCCGCCGGCGGCGGTGACGATGCCCTTGTAGCGCTCCAGCATGGCCGGAACCTGTTCGCTCTGATCCGGATGGATGAGCAGGATGATTTCATAGTGACGCATTGGAACTCCTTCTGATTTCCGTGGAGGAAGCCACCCCGAAGCGTCAATTCAGTCGGGTGTGGCAAGGTGAGCCCGCGATTGTACTCCGAAAAGAGCGGCGTCTGGAAGATCATGTCCTCGCGGAGGCGGGAGCCGCTTCCGCCGGGGCCCGGAGCCGGTCCACCAGGGCCATGGCACGGGCATCGGGAGGCCCGGTGAGCAGGCTCACCACCGCCATCACCACGAAGCCCAGCGGCACGCCGAACACCCCGGCCGAGATGGGCTGGATGCCGAACCAGAGCCAGGGTTCGGTCGTGACCCCGAACACGCCCCGCAGCCAGGTCTCGTTGCGCACCATGTAGTACAGCGCCAGGGCGAGGCCGGCCGCCATGCCGCACACCGCGCCCCACCCGTTGGCCCGGCGCCAGAACACCGCCAGCACCAGGGCCGGGAAAAACGCCGAGGCGGCGATCGAGAAGGCGGCCGACACCAGGAAGACGATGTCGGTGGGCCGCTGCGCGGCGACCGCCGCCGCGGCCAGGGCCACGAGGAGCAGCAGCATCTTCGACAGCATCACCCGCCGCCGGGCCGAGGCGTGCGGGTCGACCATGCGGTGGTACAGGTCATGCGACAAGGCGTTGGCGATGGTCAGCAGCAGGCCGTCGGCGGTGGACAGCGCCGCGGCCAGCCCGCCGGCGGCCACCATGCCCGAGACCACGTAGGGCAATCCGCCGATCTCGGGCGTGGCGAGCATCACGATGTCGGCCCCGATGCGGATCTCGCCCAGCTGCAGCAGCCCGTCGAGGTTGATGTCGACGACCGACAGCAGGGTCGGATCCACCTTCGTCCAGTGGGCGATCCAGGCCGGCAGGCGGTCGAACGGCGTGCCCACGAGGGACGTGAACACCTCGTGCTTGACCATCACCGCGAGCGCCGGCGCCGACAGGTACAGCAGCAGGATGAACACGAGCGACCACGTCACCGACTGCCGCGTCTGCCGCACCGAGGGCGTGGTATAGCAGCGGATCAGCACGTGGGGCAGCGCCGCCGTGCCCACCATCAGGCAGAACACGAGGGCCAGGAAGTTGTTGCGCGAGTCGTCGAAGGCCGCGCGGTCGACCTCGCTGCCGTCCGGGTCGCCCGCGAACGGCGTCGCGTGGGGCGGCATGCCGCCGAGCGGGCGGGACCGCATCTCGTCGCCGGCCTGCGCCTGCGTCCACGCCGCACGGGCCGCGGCCTCGTCCACCGGCAGCGCGGCCAGCGCCCGCTCGGCCGCCTGGCGTTCGGCCTGGGACGCCTGCGCGGTGCGGAGGGCGTCGACCCGCGCGCGGGCCAGGTCGTGCTCGCGCGCCAGCGCGGCGGGCACGTCGGCGAGCCGCGAGCGCTGTTCGTCGGCCCGCGCCTGGAAGAGCGCCCTCACCTCCAGCTCCTTCGGATCGTGCTCGAGCTGCCGCTCGCGTTCGCTCAACTGCTGCAGCTGGGCGCCGTACATCGCCTGCGGCACGAGGTCGCCGGTCTGCTTCACCGACAGCCACACCACGGGCACCAGGTAGGCCATGATCAGCACGATGTACTGGGCGACCTGGGTCCACGTCACCGCCCGCATGCCTCCGAGGAACGAACACACCAGCACGCCGCCGAGGCCCAGGAAGATGCCGATCTCGAACGTGACGCCGGTGAGCCGCGCGGTGATCAGGCCCACCCCGTAGATCTGCGCCACCACGTACAGGAACGAGCACAGCACGGTGGCCAGCACCGCGACGCCGCGGGCGAGGTTGCCGCCGTAGCGCTCGCCGAGGAAGTCGGGGATGGTGTAGCCGCCGAACTTGCGCAGGTACGGCGCCAGCAGCAGCGCCACGAGGCAGTAGCCACCCGTCCACCCGAGGATGAACGCGAGGCCGGCATAGCCCTGCAGGTACACCGTGCCCGCCAGGCTGATGAAGGACGCGGCCGACATCCAGTCCGCCGCCGTGGCCATGCCGTTGTAGGCCGCCGGCACCCGCCGGCCGGCCACGAAGTACTCGTCGGCGTCGGTGGTGCGGCACAGCATGCCGATGCCCGCGTACAGCACGACGGTGGACAGCAGGAAGATCAGCCCGATCCAGCGCTTGCCGAGGCCCATCTGCTCCAGCATGGCCAGCGCGGCGATGAAGAACAGGAGGCCAACGGTGTAGCCGGCGTAGACGCGGTTGAGCTGCTGCGTGAACGAACGAGGCCCCGGCACCGGGAAGAAACGGAACACGTCAGCCCGCCTCCGCGTCGGCCGCGTCGAGGCGATCCATCACGAAGGCGTACACGCCGATCAGCAGCAGGAACACGAGCAGCGCCCCCTGGGAGGCGATCCAGTAGTTCAGCGGCCAGCCGAACCAGCGGAGGTCGAGCCCACGGGCGAAGAACGTCGTGACGAAGGTGACCCCGAACCACACGGCCAGCAGCACCAGGGTCACGGCGCGAACGAGGCGCCAGCGGGGTGGATCGGAAGCGGAAGGGGAATGCACGGGAAGGGCTCCGGACCGGACCCGGCATTCTGGGTCGCCCCCGCGGGGCGTGTCGATCCCGGAGAACCCGCGCGTGGCGGTCAGCGGCAGGCGGCCGCGCCGAGGCACAGGCTCACCTTCCAGGCGAGCGCGCCAATCCACAGCAGGAGGAGCAGGACGACGGTGAGCGAGGTGCGCACCCGGGGCGACCAGCCGGTGGGCCACCGGCCGGACACCCACCGCAGTGGTGACGTGACGGCCCGGAACAGGCCATACACCACGTTGCGGTCACGCCCGGCGCCGAGGAGCGCGCCGAGCGCCGCCTGGCCGAGCCACGCGAGGAGCGCGATCTCGGCCAGCAGCTTCAGCGACCGTGCGAGCAGCAGGGACTCGGGCACGGCCGCCGTCGCGCTGGATCAGCCCTTGGCGAGGCGCTGCCAGGTGTCGACGACCGTGTCCGGGTTCAGCGAGATCGACACGATGCCTTCCTGGGCGAGCCAGTCGGCGAAGTCGGGGTGGTCGCTGGGGCCCTGGCCGCAGATGCCGACGTACTTGCCGACGGCGCGGCACGCCGCGATGGCTCGCGAGATCAGCGCCTTCACGGCCGGGTCGCGTTCGTCGAAGTCGCGCGACAGGATCTCGAGGCCCGAGTCGCGGTCCACGCCGAGCGTGAGCTGCGTCAGGTCGTTCGAGCCGATCGACATGCCGTCGAAGTACTCGAGGAACTGCTCGGCGAGCACGGCGTTGCTGGGCACCTCGCACATCATGATCAGGCGCAGGTCATCCTGGCCGCGCTTGAGACCCTGCTCGGCCAGCATCTCGGTGACGAGCTTGGCCTGGCTGAGCGTGCGCACGAACGGCACCATGATCTCGACGTTGGTGAGGCCCATCTCGCCGCGCACGCGCTTGAGCGCCTCGCACTCCATCGCGAAGGCTTCGCGGAAGGTCTCGGCCACGTAGCGCGCCGCGCCGCGGAAGCCGATCATCGGGTTCTCTTCTTCCGGCTCGTAGCGAGAACCGCCGATCAGCTTGCGGTACTCGTTGCTCTTGAAGTCGGACAGGCGGACGATCACCGGCTTCGGCCAGAAGGCCGCGCCGATGGTGGCGATGCCCTCGACCAGCTTCTCGACGTAGAAGGCGCGCGGCGACGCGTGACCGCGCGCCACGGACTCGACTGCCTTCTTCAGGTCGGGGTCGATGTTCGGGTAGTCGAGGATGGCCTTCGGGTGCACCCCGATGTTGTTGTTGATGATGAACTCGAGGCGCGCCAGGCCGACACCGCTGTTGGGCATCTGGGCGAAGTCGAAGGCGAGCTGCGGGTTGCCCACGTTCATCATGATCTTGATGGGGCAGTACGGCAGTTCGCCGCGCTGCACCTCGCTGACCTCGGTCTCGAGCAGGCCGTCGTAGATGTAGCCCGTGTCACCCTCGGAGCAGGCGACCGTCACCAGCGAACCGTCCTTCAGGACGTCGGTGGCGTTCTCGCAGCCCACGACCGCCGGGATGCCCAGCTCGCGCGCGATGATGGCGGCGTGGCAGGTGCGGCCGCCGCGGTTCGTCACGATGGCCGCGGCCCGTTTCATCACCGGCTCCCAGTTGGGGTCGGTCATGTCGGTGACCAGCACGTCGCCGGGCTGCACCGTGTCCATGTCGGCCAGGCTGTGCACGATGCGCACGGGGCCGGTGCCGATCTTCTGGCCGATGGCGCGGCCTTCCACGAGCACGGTGCCCGTGCCCTTGAGCTTGTAGCGCTGCTCGGCCTTGCCGGCCTGCTGGCTCTTCACCGTCTCCGGGCGGGCCTGCAGGATGTAGAGCTGGCCGTCGCCACCGTCCTTGCCCCACTCGATGTCCATCGGGCGGCCGTAGTGCTGCTCGATGATCAGGGCGTACTTCGCGAGGTCGGTCACGTCGGCATCGCTCAGCGAGTAGCGGTTGCGCAGCTCGGTGGCGGTGTCGACCGTCTTGACGAGCTTGCCGCTCTTCGCCTTCTCTTCCGGCGTGGCGAACTCCATCTTGATGAGCTTCGAGCCGAGGTTGCGGCGGATGACCGCGACCTTGCCGTTCTTCAGCGAAGGCTTGTGGACGTAGAACTCGTCGGGGTTCACCGCGCCCTGCACCACCGTCTCGCCCAGGCCGTAGCTGGACGTGATGAACACCACGTCCTTGAAGCCGCTTTCGGTGTCCATCGTGAACATCACGCCGGCCGCACCGAGGTCGGAGCGCACCATGCGCTGCACGCCGGCCGACAGGGCGACGTCGCTGTGCGCGAAGCCCTTGTGGACGCGGTAGCTGATGGCACGGTCGTTGTAGAGGCTGGCGAACACCTCCTTCATCTTGTGCAGCACGTCGTCGATGCCCACCACGTTCAGGAAGGTTTCCTGCTGGCCGGCGAAGCTGGCGTCGGGCAGGTCTTCCGCGGTGGCGGACGAACGGACGGCGAAGGACGCGCCGGGGCTGCCGGCCGTGAGCTTCGCGAACTCGGTGGTGATGGCGGCCTGCAGGTCGGCCGGGAACGGGGTTTCCTCGATCCAGCGCCGGATCTCGGCACCGGCCTCGGCCAGGGCTCGGACGTCGTCGGTGTTCAGCGTCGAGAGGCGCTTCGCGATGCGGTCCGCCAGGCCGTCGTGGGCGAGGAACTGCCGGAACGCGTGGGCGGTGGTCGCGAAACCACCGGGGACACGCACCCCGGAGGCCGCCAGTTGGCTGATCATTTCGCCCAATGAGGCGTTTTTGCCGCCAACCGACTCGACGTCGGTCATTCTCAGGTGTTCAAACGGCACGACCAGGGCGGTCGCCAGGTTTGGGGTTGACATGGGAAAGCTCCGTGATGATGAAAAACCGGTGTGCTCCCATGGCCCAGCGAACCCGAGCAATGCTTCGAGGGCTCCAGCAGATGGCCGCGCACGGTCAGGCGCGTTGTTCGAGTGGGTGTAGGCATCGACCGTGCATATGGGGAAAGACTTGGGCCGGATTCTACGGGGTTTTGCCTATCATGTCGGAACCCCCGCACTTGCAGGTTTTCATGCTCAATCGCACCGTTTACTTCATCTCTGACGGCACCGGCATCACCGCCGAGACCTTCGGCAACTCGATCCTGGCGCAGTTCACGATCAAGCCGCGCCACGTCCGCCGCCCGTTCATCGACACCGTCGACAAGGTGCACCAGGTGGTCCGCGAGATCAACCACACCACCGAACTGGAGGGCCGCCGCTCCATCGTGTTCGTCACGCTGGTCGACTCCGAGCTGCTGGCCATCCTCAAGACCCAGTGCAAGGGCATGGTGCTGGACATGTTCAACACCTTCATCGAACCGCTGGAAACCGAGTTCGGCATCACGTCGAACCACCGCGTGGGCCGGTTCTCCGACATCTCGAAGAGCCAGGAGTACACGGACCGCATCGAGGCCATCAACTTCTCGCTGGCCCACGACGACGGCCAGTCGGCCAAGAATCTGGAACAGGCCGACGTGATCCTGGTGGGCGTGAGCCGCAGCGGCAAGACGCCCACGTCGCTCTACCTGGCCATGCAGCACGGCATCAAGGCGGCCAACTACCCGCTGATCCCGGAAGACTTCGAACGGCGGGCCATCCCGGCCAGCCTGGCGCCCCACAAGGCCAAGTGTTTCGGCCTCACGATCGCGCCCGAGCGCCTCTGCGAGATCCGCAACGAGCGGCGCCCGAACAGCAAGTACGCGAGCATCGAGAACTGCCGCCACGAGGTGGCCGAGGCCGAGTCGATGATGCGCCGCGAGGGCATCTCGTGGCTGTCGTCCACGCACAAGTCGATCGAGGAGATCGCCACCACGATCCTGCGGGACATCCGGCCGGACCGGTTGATGTACTGACCTCCTCGCGCGGGAAGGCGCCGCGGCGCCCTCCCCGAGTGCCGCCTCAGCGCACCTGCGCCGTGTAGTTCACCGGCACCCAGCGGTACCCCTTGCCCTGCGCCACGAGGCGACCCAGACCCGGGAACTGCAGGTGCGACGCCCCCACGACGGCGCCTTCCTTCGCCGCCTTGGCGAACACGGCCTTGCGGGCGGCCAGCGCGCGCTTCTGGTCGCTGTCGAACGCGATGGTGACGTCCGGGTTGTCGAGCTGCACCGAGCCCACGTGGATCAGGTCGCCGATCAGGAGCAGCTTCTCGCCCTTGCTCTCCACCACGTAGACGGTGTGGCCCGGCGTGTGGCCGTGCGCGGCGCTCGACTTCACGCCCGGGGCGATCTCGGTGTCGGCCGTGAACGCCTTGAAGCGGCCGGCGGCCACGTACGGGTTCAACGACGCCATCGCGCCCTGGAAGAAGCCCTTGGACTCGGCCGGGGCGGCGTCCTGGTTCGCCTTCGAGAGCCAGAAGTCCGAGTCGGCCTTGTCGGCGTGCACCGTGGCGTTCGGGAACACCGGCGTGCCCTGCGGGGCGAGGCCGCCCACGTGGTCGGGGTGCATGTGGGTGATGACGATGTCGTCGACCTGGTCGGCCTTGTAGCCGGCGGCCTGCAGGTTCTCGAGCAGCTTGCCGAGCGTGGGGCCGAACAGTGCACCGGCGCCGGCGTCGATCAGCACGAGGCGCGAGCCGGTGTTGACGAGGAAGGCGTTCACGGAGGTTTCGAGCGGCACCTTCAGGTGGGCCTTGGCCAGCGCGGCCTGGGTCTTCGCGGCCGGGGCGGCGAGCAGCTTGTCGACCGGCAAGTCCACGGTGCCGTCGCTCAGCGCGGTGACCTCGATGTCGCCGAGCATCATGCGGTAGTAGCCGGGGGCCTGGGTCTTGACCTGGGGGGCGGCGGCCAGGACGGGCAGTGCGACGGCCGAGCCGGCCGCGAAGGCGGCGGAGAGCGCGACGGCGCGGAGGGTGCGGTTCAGCGGGGTCAGGGCGAACATGGGAGTGCTTTCAGAAAGGTGAAGATCGAACGCGGACATCCGGCGCGGAGAATACGCCCGCCCCGAAGCCCTGTGTCCGCAGGGCCGTTTGAAATCGGCTGGGACGCATGATCCAATCGAAACCCTGTATCACGCAAATCGATTGGCTTGATGACCGATATCAGGGAGCGCGATTTCCGGGGCGTCGACCTCAACCTGCTGATCACGCTGCACGTGCTGCTGCGGGAGCGGAGCGTCTCGCGGGCCGCGGCCTGCCTGCACGTGGGCCAGCCGGCGGTGAGCGGTGCCCTCGCGCGGCTGCGCGCTGTCTTCGGCGATCCGCTGCTCGTGCGCATTCCCGGCGGCATGCAGCCGACGCCCCGCGCCCTGGCCCTGCAGGCCGCGCTCGTCCCGGTGCTCCAGGGGATCCAGGCGCTGGTCACCGAGGAACCGGCGTTCGACCCCGGGGCCACCCAGCGCACCTTCCGCATCGGCCTGCCGGACTGGGTCGACGCGTGGCTGCTCGCCCCGCTGCTCGCCAGGCTGCACCGCGATGCACCGGACGCCCGCGTGCAGGTGCTGATCACCGACCGCTTCCGTCTCCCCGACATGCTGGCGCGCGAGGAGGTCGACTTCGCCGTGGGCGGGTTCCACGGCGCCCCCGGCTGGCAACACCAGCGCCCGCTGGCCACCGTGCACTACTGCTGCATGCACCGCCCCGGCCTGCTCGGCGGCGACGCCGCGCTGACGCTCGACCGCTACGTCGCCCTGCCCCACCTGCTCGTCACCTACCGCAACGCGCTCGAGGGCACGGTGGACGAGGCCCTGCGCACACTGGGCCGCTCGCGGCACGTGGCCTATACCAGCCCGCGTTTTTCCTCGCTGCCCCGCGTGCTGCAGCAGGTGCCCGCCATCGCCACGGTGCCGGACGTGCTGGCTCCGTCCTGGCAACGCGACTTCGGGCTCGTACGCGCTCCGGCACCACTCGAGTTGCCGCCCATCGAGGTGGTGATCGCGTTCCATGCGGCGCGCGAGCAGGATCCAGCGCTGCGATGGCTGTTCGAGGTGATCGCGTCGATCGTCGACGCACCGGCGGACTGATCCGGGCCGGTCAGGCGCGCTGGCGCGCCGATTCGTAGAGGCACACCGCCGCCGCGGCCGCCACGTTGAGCGACTCCTCGCCGCCGGGCTGGGGAATGCGCAGTGCCAGCGCGCAACGCGCCATCAGGTCGGCCGACACGCCCTGCCCTTCGTGTCCCATGACCCACGCACAAGGCCACGGCAATCGCACCTCGTGCAGCGCCTGGGCGGCATGCGAACTGGTGGCCACGAGCGGCACGCGCAGACCATCGAGCACCGATGGATCGGCGGCTTCGACGAGGTGCAACGCGAAGTGGGCTCCCATGCCGGCGCGCAGCACCTTGGGCGACCACAGCGCGGCCGTGCCCTTGATCGCCACCACCTGCGTGAAACCGAAGGCCGATGCACTGCGCAACACGGCGCCCACGTTGCCCGCATCCTGCAGGCGGTCCAGCACCACCGTGGGTTCGCTCGGCCGCGGCGCACCCGCGCCCGCCCACGGCACGACGAACCCGAGCGGCACGGGCGACTCGAGCGTGCCCAGGCCCGCCATCAGCGCCTCGGGCACGATGGCCACGGCGTCCGCCTGGTTGGCGAGTTCACGCAGCCGGTCATTCTCCCAGCCCCGTTCGGTGATCACGGCCTGCGGCGCACGGCCACCCCGATGCAGGAAGGCCGACACGAGGTGGTCACCCTCCAGCCAGACCTCCCCGGCCTTGCGGTAGCCGCCCGGGTCGCCCGCGAGCTTCCGCAGGCGCACGAGCAGCGGGTTGTCGCGCGAGGTGACGTGCTTGACCGTCATGGGGCCCGCACCTCGACGACCGCGGTGACCTCGGTCAGCCGCACGATCTCGAGCGCCTCGCGCACCGGGGCGAACGAACGGCGGTGGTGGACGCAGGCGCCGTGCGCCCGCAGCGCCGCGAGGTGCTCGGCGGTCGGGTAACCCTTGTGGCCGGCGAAGCCGTACTGCGGGTGGGCGTCGTGCAGCGTCTGCAGCAGCCGGTCGCGGTGCACCTTCGCGAGGATGGACGCGGCCGAGATGGCCTGCACCTTGGCGTCGCCGCCCACGATGGCCTCGGCCGCGATCTTGATCACGGGAATGCGGTTGCCGTCGACCAGCACCTTGGCCGGCTTCAGGCGCAGCCCCTCCACCGCGCGCTTCATCGCGAGCATGGTGGCGTGCAGGATGTTGAGCCGGTCGATCTCCTCGACCGTGGCCTCGGCGATGCAGGCGCACAGCGCCTTCGCCCGGATCTCGTCGAAGAGCCGCTCGCGCGCGCGCTCGGTGAGCTTCTTCGAATCGTCGAGGCCCTGGATGGGGTTCAGGTCGTCGAGGATGACCGCCGCGGCCACGACCGGACCGGCCAGCGGCCCGCGGCCGGCCTCGTCCACCCCGGCCATCAGCCCGGTGACGTCGAAGTGCAGGCCCAGCTGCTCAGGCCGCGAGGACTTTTTCGATCGCATCGGTGGCCGCCTGGGCGGTGTTGCGGCGCAGCTCGCGGTGCAGCCCGGCGAAACGTTCGGCCAGCGCCGCGGCACGCGCGGGCTGGTCGAGCCAGTCGAAGGCGCCCTGCGCGAGCGCCTCGGGCGTGGCCTTCTGCTGGATCAGTTCGGGCACCACGAACTCGTTGAACAGGATGTTGGGCAGCCCGATCCACGGCTGCAGCTGGAGCCGGCGCAGGCGCAGCCACTCCAGGTAGTGGATGGTGTAGGTGATGACCATGGGCCGCTTGAACAGCGCGGCCTCGAGCGTGGCGGTGCCGCTGGCGATCAGCGTGACGTCGCAGGCGGCCAGCGCCTCGTGCGAACGCCCGTCGAGCAGCACGACCCCGGCGGTGGGCGCGAGGCGAGGCACCAGCGGTTCCACCAGCTTGCGCAGGCCCGGCACCACCGGCAGCACGAACTTCAGGCCCGGCCGCTGCTTCACCATCAGCTCGGCGGCGGCGAGCAGCTTCGGCGCGATGTACTTGATCTCGCCGCCCCGGCTGCCCGGCAGCAGCGCAACGACGGTGTCGCCCGGCGCGAGGCCCAGCGCGGCGCGCGCGGCGTCACGCGGCACCTCCATCGGGATGGTGTCGGCCAGCGGGTGGCCCACGTACGTGGCACCGATGCCGTGTTTCGCGTACAGCGCGGGCTCGAACGGGAACAGGCACAGGATGTGGTCGACGGCCTGCCCGATCTTCAGGATGCGGTCGCTGCGCCAGGCCCAGACGGACGGGCCCACGAAGTGGATCGTCTTGACGCCCTGCGCCTTCAGCCGCGTCTCGAGGCCGAGGTTGAAGTCGGGCGCGTCGACGCCGATGAAGGCGTCGGGCCGCTCCTGCAGCACGCGGTCGCCCATCTCGCGGCGGATGCGCAGCAGCTCGCGCAGGCGCAGCAGCACCTCGGTGTAGCCGCGCACCGCGAGTTTCGTGTGGGGCCACCAGGCCTGGAAGCCGTGCTCGGCCATGCGGGGGCCGCCGATGCCGTGGCTCTCGAGCCCTGGCCAGCGCGCCTTCAGCCCGCCGAGCAGCAGGCCGGCCAGCAGGTCACCGGACGCCTCGCCCGCGACCATCGCGAAACGCGGTGTGTCGGTTGCCATGGGGCTTAACGCAAGATGCCGCGGGTGGAGGCTGCGAAGAACTGCGTCATCAGCGCCACGTCGCCATCGGCTTCGGGCACCGTGCCTGCGAGCGCCGCGATGGCCTCGCGTGCAGCGTCGAACGTGAGGCCCTGGCGGTACAGCAGCTTGTGCATCTGCTTGATGACGGCCAGGCGCTCGGGCGAGAAACCGCGGCGGCGCAGGCCTTCGCTGTTCAGGCCGCGCACCTCGGCGGGTGCGCCCGTGGTGATCATGAACGGGGGCACGTCCTGCGCGATGGCCGAACCCATGCCGGTCATCACGTGCGAGCCGATCTTGCAGAACTGGTGGATCAGCGTGACACCGCCGAGCGTGACCCAGTCGCCCACGGTGACGTGGCCCGCGAGCTGCACGCTGTTGGAGATGGTGATGTGGTCGCCGAGCTGGCAGTCGTGCCCGAAGTGCACGTACGCCATGATCCAGTTGTCGTTGCCGACGCGCGTGACGCCGCCGTCCTGCACGGTGCCCGTGTTGAACGTGACGAACTCGCGGATCAGGTTGCGGTCGCCGATGACGAGCTCGGTGTCCTCGCCCTTGTACTTCTTGTCCTGCGGCGCGGCGCCGAGGGATGCGAACTGGAACACGCGGTTGTCGCGGCCGATGGTGGTGCGGCCCTGGATCACGACGTGCGGCCCGATGGTGGTGCCGTCGCCGATGCGCACCTTCGGGCCGATGACGCTGTAGGCGCCCACGGTCACCGAGTCGCCCAGCTGGGCACCCGGCTCGATCACGGCGGTGGGGTGGATCGTCGTGGCCATCGCAGGTCTCCCGGTCAGGACACGCGCCGCATCGTGCACATCAGCTCGGCCTCGACGGCGAGTTCGCCGTCGACCGAGGCCTGGCCCTTGAACTTGAAGATGCCGGCCTTCGAGCGCTCGAGGGTGACGTCCAGGACCAGCTGGTCACCGGGCTGCACGGGGCGCTTGAAGCGGGCGTTGTCGATGCCGACGAAGTAGAAGACCTGGTCGTCGGCCAGCTCGACGCCCAGCGTCGCGAAGGACAGCAGGCCGGCGGTCTGGGCCAGGGCCTCGATCATCAGCACGCCCGGCATCACCGGGCGGTTCGGGAAGTGCCCGTTGAAGTACGGCTCGTTGATGCTGACGTTCTTCAGCGCCTTGATGTCCTTGCCCGGTTCGATGTGCACCACGCGGTCGACGAGCAGCATCGGGTAGCGGTGCGGCAGCTTCTTGAGAATCTGGTAGATGTCCATCATGTTGAGCTCGGGCTAGTTCTTCTTTTCGAGGGCGCGCACGCGGTCGCGCAGCGCATGCAGGTTGCGCAGGGTGGCGGCGTTCTTTTCCCAGTCGGCGTGTTCCTGGGACGGGTACAGGCCGCTGAAGACGCCGGGTTTCGTGATCGACCGGGTGATGGCGGTGCCACCCGTCACGTGGACGTGGTCCGCGAGGCTGATGTGCCCCACGAACATGGCGGCGCCGGCGATGGTGCAGTGCTTGCCGATCGTGGTGCTGCCCGCGATGGCGGTGCAGGCCGCGATGGCCGTGTACGCGCCGATGCGCACGTTGTGGGCGATCTGGATGAGGTTGTCGAGCTTGACGCCCTCCTCGATCACCGTGTCGTCGAGCGCGCCCCGGTCGATGCAGGTGTTCGCGCCGATCTCGACGTCGTCGCCGATGCGCACGCCGCCGAGCTGTTCGATCTTGACCCAGCCGCCTTCGTGCGGCGCGAAGCCGAAGCCGTCGGCGCCGATGACGACGCCCGAATGCACGATGCCCCGTTCGCCGATGTGGCAACCGTGGGACAGCGTCACGTGCGGCTTGAACCAGGTGCCGCGGCCGATGGTGGCGCCCCGGCCCACGTGGCCGTGCGAGTCGATGCGCACGCCCTCGCCGATCACGGCGTCGGCGTCGACCATCACGAACGGGCCGATGCTGGCACTGGCGGCGACCTGGGCCGACGGGTGAACGAACGCGGACGGGTGCACGCCGGGCTCGGCCGCCGGGCGGGTCTTCGCGGCCCACCACTGCGTCAGGCGGGCGAAGGCGAGGTACGGGTCGGCGATGACGAGCGCGGTGCCGCGGGCCGTGGCGGCATCGCGCAAGGCCGGGCCCACGATCACGCACGCCGCGGCGCTGGAGGCCAGCTGCGATTCGTACTTGGGATTCGAGAGGAAGGAGATCGTGGTGGGCGTGGCGGTCTCGAGAGGCCCCACGCGGTCGATCGGCTGGTTCGGGTCGCCGATCAGTTCGCCGCCCAGGTGTGCGGCGATGTCACCCAGAGTGATCGTGGCCACCGCTCACTTGCCGCCTTGGGCGTTGAGGGCCTTGATCACCTTGTCGGTGATGTCGATGCGGGGGCTGGCATACAGCACCTCCTGCACCACCAGGTCGTAACGCTCCTGTTCCGCGATCAGGCGGATCGCCTTCTGCGCCCGCTCGACCACCGACGCCAGTTCCTCGTTGCGGCGCTGGCTCAGGTCTTCCTGGTACTCGCGGCGCTTGCGCTGGAACTCGCGGTCCTGCTCGATCAGCTCACGCTGGCGGCGCACCTTCTCGGACTCGACCAGCGTGGGCTGGTCGCGGTCGAAGCGGTCGCCGGCGGCCTTGAGCCGGTTGCCCATCTCGGTGAGTTCCTTCTCGCGCTTGGTGAATTCGGCCTGGAGCTTCGTGAGGGCGGCCTTGGCCGGCGCCGCATCGCGCAGCACGACGTCGCTGTTGACGTAACCGATCTTCAGCTCCTGCGCCTGTGCCGCCGAAGCGGCCAGGACCAGGCCGGCGATCGCCAAGACGCACTTCACGGAAGGGCTTTTCATTAGAACGCGGTCCCGATTTGGAATTGGAAACGGTTGATTCTATCGAATCGCTCGGAGCGGATGGGCGTGCCGTAGCTGAGCTTCAGCGGCCCGATGGGGGAGATCCAGCTCAGGCCCAGGCCGGCCGAGGCCCGCAGGCTGTCGATGGTGGCCTTTTCCAGTTCGCCCCAGACGTTGCCGATGTCGGTGTACGCGAAGATGCGCAGCGTGCGGTCGTTGCCGGAGCCGGGCACCGGGAGGTACAGCTCGCCGTTCATGTTGAAGCGCTTGGAGCCGCCCAGGTAGGCGCCGCCCCAGTCGACCGGACCGAGCGAGCCCTGGTCGAAGGCGCGCACGGTGCCGAGGCCGCCGCCGTAGAAGTTCTTGAAGATGGGGTACGGGAGCCCCTGCAGGCCCTTGCCGTAGCCCACCTCGGCGTTGAACGCGAAGGTGTACTGCTTCGTGATGGGCCAGTACTGCTGGAACTGGGCGTTGGTGCGCACGTAGCGCGTGTCGCCGGCCAGGCCCCAGTCGATGTTGATGCGCTTGTACTGGCCGTCGTTCGGCACGAGCACGCTGTCGCGGCCGTCCCGGGTCCAGCCGATGGTCAGCGGCACCGACGTGCTCTTCTCGCCGAACTCGTTGCGGTAGCGGCGGTACTGCCACGGCAGGCCGAAGTCGCCGCGGATCTCGGTCTGCTCGACGCCGATGCCGAGGTACACGGTGTCGTACTCGGTGAACGGGATGCCGAAGCGGATGGAACCGCCCGGCGTCACGAGCTTGTAGTCCTCGCCCTGGCTGTTGATCGGGCGGCTCGTGCGGTAGAACAGGTCGTACGAACGCGAGATGCCGTCGATGGTGAAGTACGGGTCGGACGCGCTCAGCACCAGATTGCGGTTCGACTTGCTGGTGTTGACCTCGATGCCGAGGTACGTGCCCGAGCCGAAGACGTTGTCCTGCTTGACGGAACCGCTCAGCGAGAACTTGTCGGCGCTCGAGAAGCCCGCACCCAGCATCAGGTTGCCGGTGGGCTTCTCGACCACGTTCATGTTCAGGTCGACCTGGTCGGCCGTGCCGGGCACCTCGTTGGTCTCGACGCTGACTTCCTTGAAGTAGCCCAGGCGGTCGACGCGGTCGCGCGAGAGCTTGATGCGGCGGCCGTCGTACCACGACGATTCGAACTGGCGGAACTCGCGGCGCACCACCTCGTCGCGCGTGCGGCTGTTGCCCGAGACGTTGAAGCGGCGCACGTACACGCGACGCGCGGGCTCGGCCACGAGGGTCAGGGCCACCTGGCCCTTGGCGCGGTCGATCTCGGGACGCGAGTCGACGCGGGCGAAGGCGTAGCCGAAGTTGCCGAACTTCTCGGTGAAGGCCTTGGTGGTCTCGGCGACCTCTTCCGCGCGGTAGGGTTCGCCCGGACGGATCTTCACGAGCGTCTTGAACTCGTCGTCCTTGCCGAGGTACTCGCCCTCGAGCTTCACGCCCGTGACGATGTAGCGCTGGCCTTCGTTCACGTTGATCGTGATCGTGATGTCCTGCTTGTCGGGCGAGATGGCCACCTGCGTGGACTCGACCGCGAACTCGAGGTAGCCGCGGTTCAGGTACCACGAGCGCAGCGTTTCCAGGTCGGCGGTGAGTTTCGAGCGCGAGTAGCGGTCGGACTTGGTGTACCAGTTGAGCCAGCCGCCGTCGTTCAGGTCGAGCTGGCCCTTGAGCGTGCTCTCGGAGTACGCCTTGTTGCCGGTGATGCGGATTTCCTTGATGCGGGCCGCTGCGCCTTCGGTCACGGTGAACGTGACGTTCACGCGATTGCGTTCCTGCGGGGTGACCGTGGTCACCACCTCGGCGCCGTACAGGCTCCGGGTCAGGTACTGGCGCTTGAGTTCCTGCTCGGCGCGGTCGGCGAGTGCCTTGTCGAACGGCATGCCCTCGGAGATGCCGAAGTCCTTCAGGGACTTGCTGAGGGCTTCCTTGTCGAATTCCTTCAGGCCCACGAAGTCGATGTTCGCGATGACGGCCCGCTCCTCGACGACCACGACGACGACGTCGGCGTCGATCTCGATGCGCACGTCCTTGAACAGGCCCGTGGCGAACAGCGCGCGCAGCGCGGCGGCACCCTTGGCGTCGTTGTAGGTGTCACCCACGCGGAACGGCAGCGCCGCGAACACGGTGCCGGCATCAGACCGCTGCAGCCCCTCGACGCGGATGTCCTTGAGCACGAACGGTTCGACCGCGTACGCAGGCGCCGCGGCGAATGCCGCAGCCACGGCGATGGAAACGACGGAAAGGCGGGCAGGACTCGGGCAGGACAGAGTGAAAGCGGAGGGAGTTCGCATCGGGTGATCAGTGCAGGCCCAGGTACCGGGCCACGTCGTTGTAGAAAGCGAGCGACATCATCACGATCATGATGGCAAGGCCGCCGCGTGTGAGCCGGTCCAGCCACACGTCTGAAGGGGGGCGCCCAGTCACTGCCTCGAAAAGATAATACATCAGGTGCCCGCCATCGAGCATCGGCAATGGCAGCAGGTTCAGCACCCCGAGGCTCACGCTCACCACCGCGAGGAAGCCCAGGTAGTACGACAGGCCCAGCCGGGCGGACTTGCCGGCGTAGTCGGCGATGGTCAGCGGGCCGCTCAGGTTCTTCCAGGACGCGTCGAGCGTGACCATGCGCCAGAGCATCTTCACGGTCAGCGCCGACATGCTCCACGTGTGGGCCGCCGCCTTGGTCAGGCCTTCCACGAACCCGTAGGAGACACGCTCCGTCTGCGGCGCCTGGCCCAGCCCGGCCTGGATGCGGCCGATGGTGCGGTCCTGCTCCACCACGCTGTCGGGGTGCACCTCGATCTCGAGCACCTGCCCGGCCCGCTCGACACGCCAGGCCATCGGGGCGCCGCCGCCGTTGGCGCGGATGGCCGCCAGCAGCTGGTTGCTGTCGACCATGGACACGCCGTCCACGGAGAGCACGCGGTCGCCGGTGTGCAGACCCGCGGCGCGGGCCGGGCCGGCGCCCAGCTCGCCCAGCACGGGGTCGCCCATCGACAGCGCGATGCCGATGCGGCGCAACACGCCGGCGTCGACCTCGCGGGTGCCGAGGCTGTCGATGTCGAGCACGACGGTGCGGGCGCCCTGCCCCCGTTCGTTGCTCACGTTCAGGTGCAGCGGTTCGCCGTTGAGCACGGCCTGGGTCAGCGACCAGCGGAGGTCGGCCATCGAGCGCACCTCGCTCCAGTCCTGCCCGTCCGTGGACGTGGCGCGGACCCAGTCGCCCGCGCGCAACCCGGCGCGCTCGGCGAGCGTGGCGGCGGCCGGCGTGCCCAGGCGCGCCTGGGGTTCGTCGATGCCGATCCAGTTCGACCCGGCGTACAGCAGCACGGCGAGGATCAGGTTGGCCGCGGGGCCGGCGGCCACGATGGCGGTGCGCTGCCAGAGGGTCTTGTTCCGGAAGGCCTGGTCCTGCAGGCCCGGCGGCACCGGGTCCGGCCCGTGGCCGAGCATGCGCACGTACCCGCCGAGCGGCACCGCCGACAGCGTGAATTCGGTGCTGTCGGGCGAGCGCTGGTAGCGCCAGATCACGGGGCCGAAGCCGAAGGAGAACCGCTCGACCTTCACGCCGCAAGCGAGCGCCACGCGGTAGTGTCCGTACTCGTGGATGGTCACGAGCAGGCCGAGCGTGACGATGAAGGCCAGCAGCGTGCTCATGCGTTCAGCGTTCCGACCACGGACTCGGCGTGGCGGCGCACGTCCGCGTCGAGGGCGAGCAGACCGGCGACGCTGCGACAGGCGTCGGACGAGGGGGAGACGGCATCGAGGCAGCGTGCATTCACGCTGTGAATCTGGTCGAACCGGATGGTTCCCGCGAGGAACGCGGCCACGGCCACCTCGTTGGCGGCGTTCAGCACGGCGGTGCTGCCCTCGGGGCCGCGCAGCGTGTCCCAGGCGAGTTGCAGGCCGGGGTAGCGGGCCGTGTCGGCCGGGCGGAATGTCAGGCCGGGCAGCTGTGTAAAGTCGAGCAAAGATGCGCCCGATTCGATGCGCTCGGGGAACGACAGGCCATATGCGATGGGCACGCGCATGTCGGGCGTGCCCAGCTGGGCCAGCACCGAGCGGTCCCGGCACACCACCATCGAGTGGATGATGCTCTGCGGGTGCACCACCACCTTGATCTGCTCGGGCTTCAGGTTGAACAGCCAGCGGGCCTCGATCACCTCGAGCGCCTTGTTCATCATCGTGGCCGAGTCGACCGAGATCTTGCGGCCCATCACCCAGTTGGGATGTGCGCAGGCCTCGTCGGGCGTCACGGCCGCCAGCGTGGCCGGGTCGCGGTCCCGGAACGGGCCGCCGGAGGCGGTCAGCACGATGTGGTCGATGCGCTGCGCCCACGTGCCGCGGTCTTCCGGCAGGCACTGGAAGATGGCGGAGTGTTCGCTGTCGATGGGCAGCAGCGTGGCCCCGCCCTCGCGCACGGCGTCCATGAACAGCGCGCCGCCCACGACGATGGCTTCCTTGTTCGCGAGCAGCAGCCGCTTGCCCGCGCGCGCCGCGGCAAGGCACGGCTCGAGGCCGGCAGCACCGACGATGGCGGCCATGACCACGTCGACG
Organism: Piscinibacter gummiphilus; assembly: GCF_002116905.1. Lineage (NCBI taxonomy): Bacteria > Pseudomonadati > Pseudomonadota > Betaproteobacteria > Burkholderiales > Sphaerotilaceae > Rhizobacter > Rhizobacter gummiphilus. Next base: position 2,926,078 of record NZ_CP015118.1, on the reverse strand, counting down.
TCGGCATGGGCCGACACGTGGCACAGCGCGTCAGGGCCGTGCAGCACCTCGGTGCGAAGGCCCGCGCCGCGCAGTTCTCGCTGGAGCGCGGCCGCCGCGTCCGCGGAGGACATCACCGCGAAACGCGGCTTCCATTGCAGGCACTGGGCCAGCAGTTCGGGCACGCGGCCGTGGGCCGTCAGCGCGACGACCTCGTAACGTTCGGGGTGGCGGGCCAGCACGTCGAGCGTGTTGGTGCCGATGCTGCCGGTGGCACCGAGGACGCAGACCCGCAGGCGGGCCGAAGGTGTCGTGGACATGAGGACTACCAGGAGGGACGGGACGACCCGCCAAGTCAGATCGAGCTGAGCGCGAGCGCGATCGGGAACACGGGGAGCAGCGCGTCGACACGGTCGAGCACACCGCCGTGGCCGGGCAGCAGCTGGCTGCTGTCCTTGGCCCCCGCCGCACGTTTCACGAGCGATTCGACCAGGTCGCCGATCACGCTCATGGCACAGAGGAACACCAGGGCGAGCAGGAGCCCCGGTGCGTCGAAGCGCTGCCACAGCAGCGTGAAGAGGCTGGGCGAGCCGGTGGCCCAGGTCTTGTCGATCCAGATCCACACGGCGGCGAGCACCATCACGCCGACCATGCCGCTCCAGACGCCTTCCCAGCTCTTGCCGGGGCTGATGGACGGCGCCAGCTTGCGGCGGCCGAACGTGCGTCCGCCGAAGTACGCGGCGATGTCGGCCACCCACACGAGGCAGAACACCGACAGCAGGAAGTTCAGGCCCACGACCTTGGCGCTCGCGAGTGCCAGCCACGCGGTGAAGAGCATCGCGACACCGAGCACCCAGCGGCCGGCCTTCGGCAGTTGCGGCCAGGACGACGGGCCCACCTTCACGGCGAGCGCACCGCCGAGCACCCAGACGGCGCAGGCGATCCACCACGCGGGGCTTCCGCCCACGCCGACCCAGCCCGCCAGGTAGGCGGCGAGGCACAGCACGGCGACGACGACCCCCATCGAGACGGAGGCCGCGGACGAGGCACCGTTCAGGCGCCCCCACTCCCAGCCGGCGGCGGCCACCATGACCAGCGTCAGCAGGGCGAACGGCCAGGCCACCGGGGCGAACACGGCGGGGAGCAGCACGAGCAACAGGACGATTGCGGTGATGACGCGCTGCTTGAGCATGGGGTCAGGCCTTCGCGGTTTGCGGTTCGGTGGGCTTCACCCCGCCGAACCGCCGGTCGCGGCCGGCGAAGTCGGCGAGCGCCGCGTCGAGCTGGGCGTCACCGAACTCCGGCCACAGGCAGTCGCTGAACACGAGTTCGGCGTACGCCACCTGCCAGAGCAGGAAGTTGCTGATGCGCACTTCCCCGCCGGTGCGGATGAAAAGATCGGGATCGGGGGCGTAGCTCATCGCCATGTAGCGCGACAGGCGGGCCTCGTCGAGTTCGTCGGCCGGCACGCCGTCGCGCAGCGCCTGCTGGCAGGCCTGCACGATGTCCCAGCGGCCGCCGTAGTTGAACGCCACCGACAGCGTGATGCGCCGGTTGTGTTCCGTGGCGCGCTCGGCCTGGTCCCAGGCGTTGCGCACCTTGTCGGAGACCTGGGAGCGGTCGCCCACGATGCGGATGCGCACCCCTTCGGACGCGAGCTTGGCCAGGTACTTGGACACCGCGACGAGCACCAGGTCCATCAGGCCCGACACTTCCTCGGTGGGACGCTTCCAGTTCTCGCTCGAGAACGCGAAGACGGTGAGGTACTCGATGCCGCGGTCGGCGCAGGCCTGGACCGTGCGCACGAGCGCGTCGACCCCCTGCTTGTGCCCGAAGAACCGGGGCATGAAGCGCTTCTTCGCCCACCGGCCGTTGCCGTCCATCACGATGGCCACGTGGCGGGGGATGTGAGGGGTGGCGTCCAAGGGAGGTTTCTGGAAGAAACTGCGGCCAGTGGGAATGAGGGCCATCAGACGGCCAGGATTTCCGCTTCCTTCGCGGCGATCAGCCGGTCGACCTCGGCGATGTAGCGGTCGGTCAGCTTCTGCAGGTCGTCGAGCGAACGGCGCTCGTCGTCCTCGGAGATTTCCTTGTCCTTGGTCAGCTTCTTGGCCTGGTCGTTGGCGTCACGGCGCAGGTTGCGGATGGCGACCTTGGAGTCTTCGCCGGCGTTGCGCACGACCTTCGTCAGGTCGCGGCGGCGCTCTTCCGTCAGCGCGGGCATCGGCACGCGCAGCAGGTCACCCTGGGCCGAGGGGTTCAGGCCGAGGTCGGACTCGCGGATGGCCTTCTCGATCTTCGGGCCCATGCCCTTCTCCCACGGCTGGACCGTGATGGTGCGAGCGTCGAGCAGGGACACGTTGGCCACCTGGCTGATCGGCACCATGGAGCCGTAGTAGTCGATCTGGACCTGGTCGAGGATGCCCGGGTGGGCGCGGCCGGTGCGGATCTTCTGGAGTTCGTTCTTGAAGGACTCGATCGAGCGAGTCATCTTCTGTTCGGCATTCTTGCGGATGTCTGCGATGCTCATGGCTTTTTCCTCAAACGTGGACGAGCGTGCCCTCGTCCTCACCCATCACCACGCGCTTCAGGGCACCTTCCTTGAAGATGCTGAACACCTTGATGGGCAGCTTCTGATCGCGGCACAGGGCGAACGCCGTGGCGTCCAGCACCTGCAGGTTGCGGCTGATGGCTTCGTCGAAACTGATCTTGCTGTAGCGGGTGGCCGTGGGGTCCTTCTTCGGGTCGGCGGTGTAGACGCCGTCGACCTTCGTGGCCTTCAGCACCACCTCGGCACCGATCTCGGCGCCACGCAGCGCGGCGGCGGTGTCGGTGGTGAAGAACGGGTTGCCGGTGCCGGCGGCGAACACGACGACCTTGCCTTCCTCGAGGTACTGCAGCGCCTTCGGGCGCACGTACGGCTCGACGACCTGGTCGATGGCGATGGCGGACATCACGCGGGCGGTCATGCCTTCCTGGCGCATGGTGTCGGCCAGGGCCAGCGAGTTCATCACCGTGGCCAGCATGCCCATGTAGTCGGCGGTGGCGCGGTCCATGCCGACCGAGCCGCCCGCCACGCCGCGGAAGATGTTGCCGCCGCCGATCACGACGGCCACTTCGCAGCCGAGCTTCGTGACTTCCTGGACCTCGCGGACCATGCGCACGATGGTGGCGCGGTTGATGCCATAGGCATCGTCGCCCATCAGGGCCTCGCCCGAGAGTTTGAGCAGGATGCGCTTGTACGCCGGCATGCGGGGATCTCCCTGTGTTGGCTGTTCAGGCACGCGGGTGGTGCCTTTCGAAGTCTATCCGTGAAGATGGAACAAGGGGCATCGAGCCCCTTGTTCCAGAGGGTCGCCGGGAGATCAGGCGCCCTTGGCGGCGGCGACCTGGGCCGCCACTTCGGCCGCGAAGTCGTCGACCTTCTTCTCGATGCCTTCGCCCACGACGTACAGCGTGAAGCCCTTGACCTCGGTCTTCACACCCTTCAGGTGCTGCTCGACCGTGGCCTTGCCGTCGGCGGCCTTCACGAAGACCTGGTTGTGCAGGCTGACTTCCTTCAGGTACTTCTGGACCGAACCTTCGATGCGCTTCGTCACGATGTCGGCGGACTGGGCCGGCTTGCCGGCGGCTTCCGCAGCCTTCGCGTCCTCGGCGGCCTTGCCGGCGGCCACGGCGCGTTCCTTCTCGATCAGCTCGGCGGGCACGTCGGCCGACGACAGCGAGACCGGCTTCATCGCGGCGATGTGCATCGCGACGTCCTTGGCGGCGACGGCGTCACCGGTGAACTCGACGAGCACGCCGATGCGGGTGCCGTGCAGGTAGCTGGCCAGCTGGCCGCCGCCCGAGTAGCGCTTGAAGCGGCGGATCGACATGTTCTCGCCGATCTTGCCGATCAGGCCCTTGCGCACGTCTTCCACCGTCGGGCCGAAACCGGCTTGCGACAGTTCGTAGGCGCCGATGGCGGCCACGTCGGCCGGGTTCTTCTCGGCGACCAGCTTGGCGACGGCGTTCGTGAAGGCGAGGAAGTCGTCGTTCTTCGAGACGAAGTCGGTTTCGCAGTTCACTTCGACCAGGGCACCGGTGTTGCCTTCGACGGCGGCGGCGACGACGCCTTCAGCCGTGATGCGGTCGGCGGCCTTGCCGGCCTTCGTGCCGAGCTTGACGCGCAGCAGCTCTTCGGCCTTGTCCATGTCGCCAGCGGCTTCGGTCAGGGCCTTCTTGCATTCCATCATGGGCGCGTCGGTCTTGGCGCGCAGAGCGGCGACCATGCTTGCGGTGATAGCGGACATCTTGAATCTCCGTGAGGTTCGGCACGCGCGCGGGGCGCCCGCGTGCCGGAGTATTGAATCGGGGGTGTGAAAAAGGGGCTGAATCAGCCCCTTTCAATGCACGCCTTTTCAGGCGAGCCGGGGCTCAGGGCCTCAGGCCGTTTCGTTGACTTCCACGAACTCGTCGCCACCGGCGGACACGGCTTGCACGACGTCGTTCGTCGCGTTGGCCTTGCCGTCGAGGACCGCGTCGGCCACGGCCTTCGCGTACAGCGCCACGGCCTTCGACGAGTCGTCGTTGCCCGGGATCACGTAGTCGATGCCGTCCGGCGAGTGGTTGGAGTCGACCACGCCGATGACGGGAATGCCGAGCTTCTTGGCTTCGAGGACGGCGATCTTGTGGTAGCCGACGTCGATCACGAACAGGGCGTCGGGCAGCGCGTTCATGTGCTGGATGCCGCCGATGTCCTTCTCGAGCTTGGCCAGGTCACGCTGGAACAGCAGCGCTTCCTTCTTGATGCGGATCTCGGTGCCGGACTCGACCTGAGCCTGCATGTCCTTGAGCTTCTTCAGCGAACCCTTGACCGTCTTGAAGTTGGTCAGCATGCCGCCGAGCCAGCGCTGGTCGACGTAGGGCATGCCGGCGCGCTGGGCTTCGGCGGCGATCACTTCGCGGGCCTGGCGCTTCGTGCCGATCATCAGCACGGTGCCGCGGCGGGCGGCGAGCTGCTTGATGAACTTCATCGCGTCGTTGAAGAGCGGCTGCGTCTTCTCGAGGTTGATGATGTGGATCTTGTTGCGATGGCCGTAGATGTACGGGGCCATCTTCGGGTTCCAGAAGCGGGTTTGGTGGCCGAAATGGACGCCGGCTTCCAGCATCTCACGCATGGTGACAGACATGTTTACTCCAAAGGTTGGTTCTAGAATCCGGCTTGAATTGAAAGCCTCTGTATCAGCTGCAGTGCGGTGAAACACCGAGCAGCGAGGGGCGCTCAACACCTTGAATGACCGGATTCGCGATTTCGCAGGATTGCGGTTTCACCGGGGCAGCCGACAGGGCGGCCCTCAGATAAACCCGTAGAGTGTAGCACGGCCTTCGACCCTTTCTCCATGACCCATGACTTGAGCGCCGCGCGCGAAGCCATCCTCCTCGGCCAGCACAGCGCCTCCGACGCCCTTGCCCGCTGCACGGAGGCTGCCCGGGCGGCCCCCGCCGAAACCTACGTGCGCCGCTTCGCCGGCCAGCCCGAAGCCACCGCCACCGCGGTCGACCTGCAGCACCGCGCCGGCATCCCGCTCCCTCCGCTCGCGGGCCTCGCCGTCAGCATCAAGGACCTGTTCGACGTGGCGGGTTTCCCCACCACCGCGGGGTCGCTCGTGCTGCGCGACCAGGCTCCGGCCGCCGCCGACGCCCCCGTGGTCGCCCGCCTGCGCCGCGCGGGCGCCGCCCTCACCGGCCACACCCACATGACCGAGTTCGCGTTTTCGGGCGTGGGCCTGAACCCGCACCTCGGCACGCCCCCGAACCCGGCCACGGCCGCCCTCGACGGCACGCCGCGCATCCCGGGCGGGTCGACGTCCGGCGGCGGGGTGTCCGTCGCCTCGGGCGCGGCCTTCGCGGCGCTCGGCTCGGACACGGGCGGCTCCATCCGCATCCCGGCCGCGCTGCAGGGACTCGTGGGCTTCAAGAACACGTCGCGGCTCACGCCGACGGCCGGCACGGTGCCGCTGTCGCCCACGCTCGACACCGCGTGCGCCATCACCCGCTCCGTGCGCGATGCCGTGCTGCTGCACGAGGTGCTGGCCGACCGCAAGGTGACGCTGCGGCACCGGCCCGCGGCCTCGCTGCGCCTCGCCGTGCCGTCCACCACCCTGCTCGACGGGCTGGAGCCCGCCGTGGCCGCCGCGTTCGAGCGTGCCCTCGCGACGCTCCGGCAGGCCGGCGCCCGCATCGACGACATCGCCCTCGACGAACTGGCCGAGCTGCGTTCGATGAACGCGCTGGGCGGTTTCCCGGCGGCCGAGGCCTGGGCGTGGCACCGCGACCTCCTCGCCCGCGACGAAGCCCGGTACGATCCCCGGGTCGTCTCCCGCATCCGCCGCGGCGCCACCATTTCCGCGGCCGACCACCTGAAGCTCATCGACGCCCGGCGCGACTGGATCGCCCGGGTGGAACACCGCCTGCGGCCCTACGACGCCCTCCTCTCGCCCACGGTCCCCGTGGTCGCCCCCTCCATCGCGTCGCTCGCGACCGACGACGCCTTCTTCGCCATGAACGCCCTGCTCCTGCGCAACCCGTCCGTGATCAACTTCCTCGACGGCTGCGCGCTGTCCCTGCCCTGCCATGCGGCGGGCGAACTGCCCATGGGCCTGATGGTGTGGGGCCCGGCGCTGGCCGACGACACCGTGCTCGACACCTCGCTCGCCATCGAACGGGCGCTGGCCGGCGCGGGAGCCGCCTGATGCGGGTCGCCGTGATCGGAGCCGGCGTCGTCGGCGTCACCACCGCATACGAACTCGCCGCCGACGGCCACGAGGTGGTCGTGTTCGAGCGCCGCGGCAGTGTCGCGGTCGAATCGAGCTTCGCCCAGGCCGGCCTCGCGTCGCCCGGGGCCGTGGGTCCCTGGACCGGCCCGGGCTCGGCCGGACGGCTGCTGCGCACGCTGACGGACCGCCGCAACCCGTGGCGCGTGGGCGCGAACGCCGGCGCCTGGGGCTGGATGTGGCGCTGGTGGCGCGCCGGCAAGCCCGCCGCACACCGCACGAACCAGCTGCGCATGCAGCGCCTGGCCGCCTACAGCCGCGACCGCCTCCACGGCCTGGCCGCGTCGCTCAAGCTCGACTACGAGCGCAGCGACGGCCACCTCGTGCTGTTGCGCACACGCAAGGAGCTCGACCAGGTCCAGCCCGCGCTGGGGCTGCTGACGGAACAGGGCATCCGCTTCGACACGCTCGACGCGGCGGGCTGCCTCGCCGTGGAACCCGGCCTCAACACCGAGACGCCACTGCACGCGGGCATCCACCTGCCGGCCGACGAGGTGGGCAACTGCCGGCAGTTCGCGCTGCTGCTGCGCGCCGCGGCCGAGCAGATGGGTGCGGAGTTCCGCTTCCATTCGACCGTGCAGTCGCTCGAGCCGGGCCGCCGCCCGGTTCTCACCGTGATGCACTCGCCCCACGAGGAGACGACGAGCCGCATCGCCTCGCACGGCGACACGCCGAACACCCCCGCGTTCCAGCCCACCGTGCCGCTCGACGGCCCCGTCGATGAAACGTTCGACGCCGTCGTGGTGTGCGCCGCGCTCGGGTCGAACCCGCTGCTCGCGCCCCACGGCCTGAAGCTGCCGATGGCCGCGGTGTACGGGCAGTCGGTCACCACGCCCATCCGCCACCACGAGGCCCACCCCGACATCGGCCCGAAGTCGGCCGTGACCGACCACCGGCACCGCGTGGTGATCAACCGGCTCGGGTCGCGCCTGCGCGTCTCGGGAGGCGCCCGCATGGGCCCGCCGCCCAAGGGCGGCCACACCGACGAACTGGCGCGGCTCTACCAGGTGCTCGACGACTGGTTCCCGGGCGCGGCCCGCGTGAGCCAGGCGCAGCGCTGGAGCGGCGCGCGCCCGATGCTGCCCGACGGCCCGCCGGTGCTCGGCGGCAGCGGCATCCCGGGGGTCTGGCTGAACCTGGGCCACGGCGGCGCGGGCTGGGCGATGGCCTGCGGCTCCGCGCGCCTCGTGGCCGACGCGCTGGCCGCGCGGTCACCCGAGGTCGAGATCGACGGCCTCGGCATCGAACGGCTCGCACGATGAGCCGGCTGCGGCGCCTGCGCCCTCTCCCGCAGCGCGAGCCGCTGTTCGGGCGGGAGGCCACGCGCCGCGTCGAGGACGCGGCCCAGGCGGCGTTGCCGCCCTTCACGCTGATGTCGAGGGCGGGCCGCGCCGTCGCGGCGCTCGCGCGGGCCATCGCCCCCCACGCGCGACGCGTCTGGATCGCGGCAGGCCCGGGCAACAACGGCGGCGATGGCCTGGAGGTGGCCGTGTTGCTGCACGAGGCAGGGATCGCCGTCGAGGTCACGCTGCTCGCGGATCCTGCCCGGCTGCCGGCCGATGCCCGCACGGCCCACCAGCGCGCGGTGGCGGCCGGCGTGCCCATCGGCACCGGCCTGCCCGCACCGCTCGGCCCGCAGGACCTCGCGATCGACGCCCTGCTCGGCGTGGGCGCCACCCGTGCGCCGGCCGGCGACCTCGCCGCGCTCGTGCGGCACCTCGACGCCCAGCCGTGCGCCGTGCTGGCCATCGACCTGCCGTCCGGGCTCGACGCCGACACCGGCCAGCCGCTCGGCCCCGACTGCGTGCACGCCACGCACACGCTGAGCCTGCTGACGCTCAAGCCCGGACTGTTCACCGGCGCGGGCCGCGACCACACCGGAGAGGTCTGGTTCGACGACCTCGACACCCCACGGGGGAACGAGCCCGCCACGGCCTGGCTGCCGGCGCCGCCGGTCGCCACCACACGCCAGCATGCCCAGCACAAGGGCAGCTTCGGCGACGTGCTGGTGGTGGGCGGCAGCCACGGCATGGCCGGGGCCGCGGTGCTGGCCGCCCGCGCCGCGCACGCGGCGGGTGCCGGGCGGGTGCACGTGGACCTGCTCGACGACAACGCCTTCACACACGACCTCGTGCGGCCCGAACTGATGTTCCGCCCGTCCGAGCGGCGCGCGGCGCTGCCCGCCTCGGCCACGGTGGTGGCCGGCTGCGGCGGAGGCGACCCGATCGCCGCCGCCCTGCCCCGGCTGCTGACCGTGTCCGAACGCCTCGTGCTCGACGCCGACGCGCTGAACGCGCTGGCCACGGACCCGACGCTCCAGGCGGCCCTCACGGCCCGCGGTGGCCTCGGCCTCGGCACGGTCCTCACGCCGCATCCACTCGAAGCGGCACGGCTCCTCGGCACCGACACGGCCACGGTGCAACGCGACCGCCTCGCGGCCGCGCTCCAGCTCGCCCGCCGGTTCGCGTGCGTGGTGGTACTGAAGGGCTCCGGCAGCGTCGTCGCGTCACCGGACACGGCACCGGCGATCAACCCGACCGGCAACGCGGCCCTGGCCACGGCGGGCACCGGCGACGTGCTGGCGGGCTGGATCGCAGGCCTGTGGGCAGCCCACGGCCTCACGGCCGTGGAAGCCGCCGAACGAGGCACGTGGCAGCACGGCGAGGCGGCGGACCGCAGCCCGCTCACCCCGCTGCGGGCGGCGGACCTCGTCGAGGCCCTGCACGCCCTGTCGCGCCGCTGAAACGCCTCAGCGACGGCGCGGCGCCTTGCCCCCGGCGGTCTTGCGGGCCGCCGACTTGGCAGCCTTCACCGGATGGCCGGCCGCGCTCGTCTTGCGCGCCTTGGTGGCGTTCTTCACGGCACGGTCCGTCTCCTTCACCGACGCGAGTTCGGCGACGGCGCTGGCGTGTTTCTCGGCGGCCTTCTCGCCCCGGCGGGCACGCGGGGCCGTCGCGGGATCCTCGCCCTCGCGCACCATGCGGAAGTCGATCTTGCGACCGTCGAGGTCGACACGGATGACCTGCACGCGCACGCGCGCGCCCACCGTGTAGCGCACGCCGGAGCGTTCGCCGCGCAGCTCCTGGCGCACCTCGTCGAACTTGAAGTACTCGCCACCGAGTTCGGTGATGTGGATCAGTCCTTCGACGTACAGCGAGTCGAGCGTGACGAAGAGGCCGAAGCTCGTGACCGAGGTGACGGTGCCGGCGTACTCCTCGCCCAGGTGCTCGCGCATGAAGCGGCACTTGAGCCACGCCTCGACGTCGCGCGAGGCCTCGTCGGCCCGGCGTTCGTTCGCGCTGCAATGCGCGCCGGTGACCTCCCACTGCTCGCCTTCGGCGTGCGCACCCTTCTTTGCCTTCGCGGCCGTTTCGACGGTGCCGGTGACGAGGCTGTAGCGCTTGCCCGCGAGCAGCGCCTTGATCACACGGTGGACCAGCAGGTCGGGGTAGCGCCGGATGGGGCTCGTGAAGTGCGTGTAGGCCTCGTACGCGAGCCCGAAGTGCCCGCTGTTCGTGCCGGTGTAGATGGCCTGCTGCATCGAGCGCAGCAGCATCGTGTGGATCTGCTGCGCGTCGGGCCGGTCCTTCGTGGCGGCGGCGATGGCCTGGTATTCGCCGGGTTCGGGGTCGTCGCTGATCGAGAGCCCGAGGCCCAGGGCCTTCAGGTAGTTCTGCAGCAGCGTCTTCTTCTCGGGCGTCGGGCCTTCGTGCACGCGGTACAGCGACGGGTGCTTGTTCGTCGCGATGAAGTCGGCCGAGCACACGTTCGCCGCGAGCATGGCCTCCTCGATGAGGCGGTGCGCATCGGTGCGCGTGCGCGGGACGATCTTCTCGATGCGGCCGTTGTCGTCGCACACGATCTGCGTCTCGGTGGTCTCGAAGTCCACCGCGCCGCGCTTGCCGCGCTCCTTCAGCAGCGCGCGGTACACGTCGTGGAGGTCGAGCAGGTTCGGCACGAGGTCCTTGCGGCGCGCGGCCTCGGGCCCGCGCGTGTTGCCGAGGATGGCCGCCACTTCCGTGTAGGTGAAGCGCGCGTGCGAGCAGATCACCGACGGGAAGAACTGGTATGCGTGGATCGCGCCCTCCTTCGTGATCAGCATGTCGCACACCATCGCGAGGCGGTCCTCGTTCGGGTTGAGCGAACACAGGCCGTTCGAAAGCTTCTCGGGCAGCATCGGGATCACGCGGCGCGGGAAGTACACCGACGTGGCGCGCTCGTACGCATCCTCGTCGATGGGCTCGCCCGGCTTCACGTAGTGGCTCACGTCGGCGATGGCGACCACGAGGCGCCAGCCGTCGAACGCGGTCTTGCCGCGGCCCGTCTTCAGCGGCTCGCAGTACACCGCGTCGTCGAAGTCGCGCGCGTCCTCGCCGTCGATGGTGACGAGCGGCACGTCGGTGAGGTCGATGCGGTCCTTGCGGTCGGCCGGACGGATCTTGTCGGGCAGGCTCGCGGCCTGAGCCAGCGTCTCGGGCGTGAACTGGTGCGGCACCTCGTACTTGCGCACCGCGATCTCGATCTCCATGCCCGGGTCGTCGATCTCGCCGAGCACCTCGGTCACGCGGCCCATGGGCTGCGAGTAGAGCGACGGCGGCTCGGTGAGCTCGATGGCCACTACCTGGCCCGCGGTCGCGTTCGCGATCGCGTTCTTCGGGACCATGATGTCCTGGCCGTAGCGCTTGTCTTCGGGTGCGACGAGCCAGATGCCACTCTCGTGCAGCAGGCGGCCGATGATGGGCGCCTTGCGCCGCTCGATGATCTCGATCACGCGGCCTTCGGGCCGGCCCTTGCGGTCATAGCGAACGATGCGTGCGCGCACGCGGTCGCGATGCAGCACCGCGCGCATCTCCTGAGGCGAGAGATAGAGGTCGGGTTGGTGGTCGTCGCGGACCAGGAACCCGTGTCCATCACGGTGACCTTGCACCGTGCCTTCGACTTCATTCATCAGCTCCGTGCTGATTGTTGAAGAAGAGTGTTGTGCGTTTGATTTTTTGATGATAGAATCCAAGTCTTCCTGAGATGCCCAGATGGCGGAATTGGTAGACGCACTAGTTTCAGGTACTAGCGGGTAACTCCGTGGAGGTTCGAGTCCTCTTCTGGGCACCAAAATAGCAAGGCCCTGCGAGAAATCGCAGGGCCTTTTGCTTTGTGCGGCCCGATGTTTTCGAGCCTGCGACACCTTCGATGCACACGCGAACGAACACGCGCGCATCAACCACGACGACACGTCGTGACGGCATTGCAGGCAGGCGAACAGGAGGAGGAATTTCGAACCCGGTGCGGCGCGCACCTGGGTTGGATCGGCACACGAGCGTGTGCCGGGCGAAGCGGGATGCAGATGCTGATGCAAGCGCATCCCGCGAGAACCACGAGAGCACGCTTCGGGAGAAGCGCCCTGCCCTTCGCGAGGGAGACGACGACCTCGGCCGCCCGCGAAGGGGCTGCCCGGGTTGGCGATCGGCTTCAGAAGCGATCGGTACCTCGTCGTGGTCCATGTCGAAGGCCTGCGAAGTGCGGGCCTTCATTATTGATGACTTTGCTCAGATGGCAAATTTCTTGGCGAGGCCTTCCGGACGCAGCTCGTCGTACTCCTCGAACGGCTGGTGGATCCACGGACTCGTGGGCAGCAGTTCGACGTAGTAGTCCGGCGTGTACGTGGACACGCCCTTCGTCCAGATGACCGCCGAGCGCAGCTCGGTGATGGCCGGCATGCCGCGCAGGCGCTCGACCACGGCCTTGAGCGTGACACCCGAGTCCGCGAGGTCGTCGACCAGCAGCACGCGGCCGGCGAGGTCACCCTTCGGCATCGTGATGTACTTGGCCATGTCGAGGCGACCCTGGATGGTGCCGGCCTCAGCGCGGTACGAGCTCGTGGACATGATGCCCAGCGGCTTGTCGAACACACGCGACATCACGTCACCCGGACGCAGGCCACCGCGGGCCAGGCACAGGATCTGGTCGAACTGCCAACCCGAGGCGTCGACCTTGAGCGCGAGGCGCTCGATCAGCATGTGGTATTCGTCCCAGGAGACGTAGAGGTGTTTGCCGTCGTCGGTGAGCATGGTGCTGCGGGGTCCTTCGGTAATTCAGGCCTGGTACGGATGGCGCAGGAGGATGGTGTGCTCGCGGTCGGGGCCGGTGGACACCATGTCGATCGGCGCGCCGATGAGTTCCTGCACACGCTCCAGGTAGCGGCGCGCGTTCAGCGGCAGTTCGTCCCACTTCGTGAGGCCGAACGTCTTTTCGGTCCAGCCCGGGAACACTTCGTAGACGGGCTTGCAGGCCTCGATCTCGTCGGCGTCCAGCGGGAGGATGTCGATCTGCTTGCCGTCGAGCTCGTAGCCCACGCACACGTTGATCTCGGCCAGGCCGTCGAGCACGTCGAGCTTCGTCAGGCACAGGCCCGAGATGCCGTTGATGATCACCGAGCGCTTGAGCAGCGCGGCGTCGAGCCAGCCGCAGCGGCGCGGACGACCGGTCACGGTGCCACGCTCCTGGCCCACCGACGAGAGGTGGTAGCCCACGGTGCCCGGCGTGTTCCAGTCGAGTTCGGTGGGGAACGGACCGCTGCCCACGCGCGTGGTGTAGGCCTTGGTGATGCCGAGGATGTAGTGCAGCAGGTCCGGCCCCACACCCGCGCCCGCGGCGGCGTTGCCGGCCACGCAGTTGCTCGACGTGACGTACGGGTACGTGCCGTGGTCGATGTCGAGCAGCGTGCCCTGCGCGCCTTCGAACAGGATGTTGTCGCCCTGCTTGTGCGCGGTGTGCAGCGTGTAGCCCACGTCGGCCAGCATCGGCTTGAGCTGCTCGGCCACCTTCATCGCGTGGTCGAAGATGGGCTGGAACTCGAGCGCATCCGACTTCAGGTAGCCGGTCAGCGCGAAGTTGTGCAGGTCGAGCAGCTCGCGCAGCTTCTTCGCGAAGCGCTCGGGGTGCTTCAGGTCCTGCACGCGCAGTGCGCGGCGGGCCACCTTGTCTTCGTAGGCCGGGCCGATGCCCTTGCCCGTGGTGCCGATCTTGCCGGCGCCGCTGTCTTCGCGCAGGGCCTCGCGGGCCTTGTCCACGGCCACGTGGAACGGCAGGATCAGCGGGCACGATTCGCTGATGAACAGGCGCGAGCGCACGTCGAGGCCGATGGCCTCCAGGCGTTCGATCTCGCTCAGCAGGTGGGTGGGATCGACCACCACGCCGTTGCCGATGTAGCACTTCACGCCGTCGCGCATGATGCCCGACGGAATCAGCTGCAGCGCCGTCTTCACGCCCTTGATCACGAGGGTGTGGCCCGCGTTGTGGCCGCCCTGGAAGCGCACCACGGCCTGCGCGTGGTCGGTCAGCCAGTCGACGACCTTGCCCTTGCCCTCGTCACCCCATTGGGTGCCGACGACGACCACGTTGTGGCCGCTGCGTTTCTGTTGCATGTCAGAGATTCCGGTTCTAGAAATGGGTAACGCGTCAGCAGGGGCACGCGCTCAGAGCGCGCGCACGACCCACTGTCCGCCCGAGGCAACCAGCTCGCGGTCGCAGTCGAATTCCTGGCCTTCGTGTTCGTGGCCGGGCAGCACGCAGACGACCGACTCGCCCTGCTCCCGGAGCTGGCGGATGGCGTTGCGCAGCGAGGCATCCTCGCCCCAGGGCGCCCGGACGGCCGGACGCAGCGGATGGGCGGACGCCAGCACGACGAGCTGCTTCAGGTCGGTGCTGAACCCCGCGGCCGGACGGTTGCGGCCGAAGATGGCGCCGACCTCGTCGTAGCGGCCGCCGCGCACCAGCGCATCGGCCGAACCGGCGGCGAAGATCGCGAACCGGGCACCGCTGTAGTACGCGTAGCCGCTCAGGTCGGCCAGGTCGAAGCCGATGCGCACGCCCGGATAGGCGGCGCGCAGGTGCGACGTGAGCCATTGCAGGTCGTCGAGCGCGGCCGTGATGAGCGGACGGGCCGGCAGTTCACGGCGGGCCGCCACGAGCACGTCGTCGCCACCGTACAGGCGCAACAGCGCGAGCACCGCGGCGCGCGACTCGGCCGGGAACGACGCGGTGAGCTCCTCGAGGCCGGACTGGTCCTTCGCGGCCAGCGCGGCGTACACGGCATCGCGGCTGGCAGCGTCGAGGGACACGTCGGCGAGCACGCCGCGCACGATGCGGGCATCACCCAGGTCGAGCGTGAGCTTGGCGACACCGGCGCGCTGCAACGCGTCGAGCGCGAGTTCCATCACTTCCAGGTCGGCCTCGAGGCCGGCGTGGCCGTAGATCTCGGCGCCGAACTGCAGCGGTTCGCGGGTGCCGTGCAGGCCGTCGGGGCGGGTGTGGAGCACCGGACCGCAGTAGCACAGGCGGGTGACGCCGTGGCGGTTCAGCAGGTGTGCATCGATGCGGGCGACCTGCGACGTGGTGTCAGCCCGCACCCCCAGGGTGCGGCCGCTCAGCTGGTCGACCAGCTTGAACGTCTTGAGGTCGAGCGCGCTGCCCGTGCCGGACAACAGCGAGTCGAGATGCTCCAGCAGCGGCGGCATCACGAGTTCGAAACCATAAGCCCGTGCTCCGTCCAGCAGTTCGCGGCGGAGTTCTTCGATGCGTCGAGCCTGGGACGGCAGGACGTCAGCGATGTGCTCGGGCAGCAGCCAAGCAGACGACATGAGAAATGACCGGGGGATTAAAAACGAGATTGTACCGGTCACCGCGGGGGCGACCGCAAAAATTGACCGCCGCGGGTGGTCTGAAGCCTCAGAAGCTGTGAATGAATCGGGCGCGCCCGAGCGGGTCGCCAGAGGGAGGCCCATCAAGGCGCAAAGCGCAGCCGTAGCCCGGGCTACGGCGAGCATTTGCAACGCAGAGGGGGCGCCCTCTGGCGGCACGAGCGGGTGTGACCGATTCGTTCACAGCTTCTCAGTGCAGGAAGAAAGCCAGCATCAGCAGGCCGGCGATCATGCTGCCGAGCCCGAGGAAGCGGATCTGGCCGTCGTTCAGCTGCGTGGCGCGCTCGAAGATTCGGCGCCACAGGCCCGGGTTGACGAAGGGCAGCAGCCCTTCGCACACGAGCATCAGCGCGAACGCGCCGACGAGCAGGTCGCCGAGCGATCCGTCCATCAGGCGCGCCGCGGTGTCACTGTCACTTCTTGCCGGCGCCGCGCATGGCCTTGAAGAATTCCGTGTCCGGGTCGACGACCATCACGTCGGCCTTGCTGCGGAAGGCTGCCTTGTAGGCGTCCAGGCTGCGGTAGAACTGGGCGAACTGGGCGTCGCGGCCGAAGGCCTCGGCGTACAGCGCCGACGCCTTGGCATCGCCGTCACCCATCACCTTCTGGGCGTCGCGGTAGGCGTCGGCCAGGATGACCTCGCGCTGGCGGTCGGCATCGGCACGGATGCGTTCACCTTCGGCAGAGCCGGTGGAGCGCTGCTCGTTCGCCACCCGGGTGCGTTCGGACACCATGCGCTGGTACACGGCGCTGGTGATGTTGGCCGAGAAGTCGACGCGCTTGATGCGCACGTCGATGATCTCGATGCCGAACGACTTCGCCTCGTCGGCCAGGCGGCTCTTCACGCCCTGCATCACCGCGTCGCGGTCGGTGGCCAGCATGGCCTGCACCGTGCGCTTGGTGACTTCCTCGTTGAACGCGGCCTGCACGATGGGGCTCAGGCGGCTCTCGAAGTTCCGCATGTCGGCCGCGCCGTTGCTGAGGATGAATTCCTTCGGGTTGATCAGGCGCCACTTCACGAGCCAGTCGACCACCAGGCTCTTCTTCTCGGCGGTGAAGATGGGGCGGGTCTCGGGGCTGTCGAGCGTCTGCACGCGGCGGTCGAGGAACACGACGTTCTGGACCGGCGGCGGCAGCTTGAACTTCAGGCCGGGCTCGTTGATGACTTCCTTGATCTCGCCCAGGGCGTAGATCACGGCGAACTGGCGCTGGTCGACGATGAACAGGGTGGACGACAGCACCATCAGCGCGATCAGGGCGCTGGCGACGATAAGACCGATGCGATTCATGTTTGTTGTTCTCCCGGGCGCTCAGCGGCTTTCGCGGTCACGGCTGCGCGCGTTGTCGCGCGAACGGCTGTCGATGGTGTTCCCCCCCATGGCGCTGGGCAGGGTTTCCGCCGCCGGAGCGGCCGGCGCGGTGGACGCGGGCACGGTGGTGCCGGCGGTCTGGGCGATCAGCTTGTCGAGCGGCAGGTACAGCAGGTTCGAGTTGCTCTTGGTGTCGACCATCACCTTCGTGACGTTCGAGAAGACCTGGCGCATGGCGTCGGTGTAGAGGCGGTCGCGGGTCACGCCCGGTGCCTTCTGGTACTCGGCGAGCACCTGGTTGAAGCGTTCGGCATCACCCTCGGCCTCGGCGATCACGCGGGACCGGTAGCCCTCGGCCTGTTCCTTCAGGCGGGCGGCGCTGCCCTTGGCCTTCGGGATCACGTCGTTGGCATAGGCCTGCCCTTCGTTCTTGAAGCGCTCGCGGTCGGCGTTGGCCTTGAAGGCGTCGTCGAACGCGGCCTGCACCTGCTCGGGGGCCTGCACGCTGCCCACGTTCACGTTGACCACGAGGATGCCGGTGTTGAGCCGGTCGAGCTGCGCCTGCAGCGACTTCATCAGGTCGACGGCGATGGCGTCGCGCTGCTCGTAGAGCACCGAGTCCATCACGCTGCGGCCCACGATCTCGCGCACGGCCGACTCGGCGGCCTGCACCACCGAGGCCTCGGGGTCACGGTTCTCGTAGAGGAACGCACGGGCGTCCTTCAGGCGGTACTGCACGGTGAAGCGGATGTCGACGATGTTCTCGTCCTGCGTGAGCATCGACGATTCGCGCAGGCCGGTGGACTGGGCCACGCTGTTGCGCCCCACTTCCACGGTGCGGACCTGGGTCACGTTGACGGTCTCGTGCGCCTGGAACGGGTAAGGGAAGCGCCAGGTGAAGCCGGCGTTCGCGGTGTGGTCGTACTTGCCGAACGACGTCACCACGGCCTGCTGGCCTTCCTGCACGATGAAGAAGCCGCTGCCGAGCCAGATCAGCACGACGACGCCGGCGATCAGGCCGATGCCGACGCCCGCGTTGCGCATGTCGGGCTGGAAGTTGTTGCCGCCGCCGTTCGGGCCGGTGGGACGCGGACCGCCGCCCTTCCCGCCGAACAGGCCGCTCAGGCGGCGGTTGAAGTCACGCCACATCTCTTCCATGTCCGGCGGGCCGTCGCCACGGTTGCCGCCGTTGTTCAGGATGGGTTGGGGGCGCCCGGCCAGGCGCCAGCGCGCATGGGCTCCGAGGCCGGCGATCAGCGCCGCAAGCGCCGTCGTCACGGCGGAGGTCCGGGCCGTGAAGGAGTCGGGCGATGAGGAGGATCGGCTCATGGTCATTGTGGTTGTTGAGTGTGGTGGTCCTGGGGCGCCCCGGTGCGATCCTCGCCGGTCTCCCCGGCGAGTGCGTTCACCGCCGGGTCCCAGTTGAAGGACGAGTGCATCGAGTTCAAGTCCCCCGACAAGGTTCCCGCGGCAGCGGACGCGAGCAGCCGCCGCAGCTCCGGCAGGCCGGTGCCGTCGAGGGCGCTGACGAACACGCGCGGCACGCGCACGCCGGCGTCGAGTTCGAGCACGTCGACCAGGTCGTGCGGGCGGCGGTCGCCGGCGAGGTTGTCGAGCTTGTTGTAGACGAGCACCTGCGGGATGTCGCCGGCGCCGATGTCGCCGAGCACCCGTGTCACCTCGGCCATCTGCTCCTGGAGCACCGGGCTCGACGCGTCGACGACGTGCAGCAGCAGGTCGGCGTCCGCGGCCTCCTGCAGCGTGGCCTCGAAGGCGTCGACCAGCTTGTGCGGCAGGTCGCGGATGAACCCCACGGTGTCGGACAGCGACACCGACCGGGCCGCCTCCTCGATGTAGAGCTGGCGCGTGGTGGTGTCGAGCGTGGCGAAGAGCTGGTCGGCCGCGTAGGTCTTGGCCTTCACGAGCGCGTTGAACAGCGTGGACTTGCCCGCGTTCGTGTAGCCCACGAGCGAGATGCGGAACGTGCCGCTGCGTTCGCGCGCGCGACGTTGCGTGCCGCGCTGCTTCTTCACGCGCACGAGGCGTTCCTTCACGGACTTGATGCGCTCGCCGATCATGCGGCGGTCGAGTTCGATCTGGGCTTCACCCGGCCCCCCGCGGTTGCCGATGCCACCACGCTGGCGTTCGAGGTGGCTCCACCGGCGCACGAGGCGGGTGGAGAGGTATTGCAGCCGGGCGAGTTCGACCTGCAGCTTGCCCTCGTGGCTCTGCGCCCGGGCGGCGAAGATCTCCAGGATGAGCATGGTGCGGTCGGCCACGGCGACACCGAGGTGCCGCTCGAGGTTGCGCTGCTGCGCCGGCGAGAGCGCCTGGTCGAACAGCACCGCTTCGGCGCGGTGGCCTTCGACCAGGGCCTTGATCTCGTCGGCCTTGCCGGAACCCACGAAGAGCGCCGGATCGGGCGACTTGCGGCGCGCCGTGACACGGGCGACCGGCAGGTCGCCGGCCGATTCGGCCAGCAACGCGAGTTCGTCGAGGGTGCCGTCGAACGGCGAATTGCCGCCGAAGTCGACCCCGACGAGGATCGCCCGAGGAAGGTCGCTCACCGCAGCCAAGGTGCGAGGGTTCCCGGGTGAGGCCGAGCTGGCGTCAGGCCTGTTCAGGGGCGTCCGCCGTGCTGAAGTTGACCGCGCGGCCCGGCACGACGGTGGAGATGGCGTGCTTGTAGACCATCTGGGTCACGGTGTTCCGGAGCAGCACGACGTATTGGTCGAACGACTCGATGTGGCCCTGCAACTTGATGCCATTGACGAGGTAGATCGAGACCGGCACGTGTTCCTTGCGCAGAAGGTTGAGGAACGGGTCTTGGAGAAGTTGGCCTTTGTTGCTCACGATATGCTCCGTGTTTGAGAGAGACGTGGGAGAGAGGGAGGAGACTGCACGTTAACACAGTGCTGCGCCGCGTCAGCCGACTTTGAACAATTGCACCTCAGTCTTTGTCGGTGAAGGGATTCTGCGACGATTTCATCTCGATGCGCAGCGGCGTCCCCGTCAATTTGAAGTGTTCCCGGAAGCGGCCTTCCAGGTAGCGCTTGTAGACGGACGACACGTGTTCCAGCGAGTTGCCGTGGATCACGATGACCGGCGGGTTCATGCCGCCCTGGTGCGCGTAGCGCAGCTTCGGACGGAAGGCCCCCGCCCGCTTCGGTGCCTGCGCCTCCACCGCCTCGTGCAGCAGGCGGGTCAGCACCGGGGTGGACATCTTGCGGAACGCCGAGGCGTGGGCATCGGCGATGGACTGCCACACCGGGCCCAGGCCCTGGCGGCGGATGGCGGAGATGCGCAGCACCGGGGCGAACTTCAGGAACGCGAGGCGCTGGGCGATGGAACGCTCCAGCGTTTCCCGCTGGTAGTCGTCGATGGCGTCCCACTTGTTCACGGCCAGCACCACGGCGCGGCCGCTCTCCAGCACGTAGCCGGCGATGTGGGCGTCCTGCTCGGACACACCCTGCGTGGCGTCGAGCAGCAGCAGCACGACGTTGGCGTCGGCGATGGCCTGCAGCGTCTTGACCACCGAGAACTTCTCGATCGCCTCGAACACCTTGCCCTTGCGGCGCAGGCCGGCCGTGTCGATCAGCTGGAACTTCTGGCCATGGCGCTCGAACGGCACCGTGATGGCGTCACGCGTGGTGCCCGGCATGTCGAACGCCACCAGGCGCTCCTCGCCGAGCCACGTGTTGATCAAGGTGGACTTGCCCACGTTGGGCCGGCCGGCCACGGCCAGGCGGATGGGCTTGTCCTCGACGTCGTCGGCCAGCTCGTCTTCGTCGCCGAAGTCGAAGTCGGCGAGCACCGCGTCGAGCAGGCTGCGGATGCCCTGCCCGTGCGCCGCCGAGATGGGATGGGGCTCGCCCATGCCCAGCTCGTAGAACTCGCCGAGCAGCGGCGACTCGCTCATGCCCTCGGCCTTGTTGACCGCGAGGAACACGCGCTTGTTGACCGAGCGCAGGTAGCGCGAGATGTCGTGGTCCTGGGCCGACAGCCCGGCACGCACGTCGACCACGAACACGACGGCATCGGCCTCGGCCACGGCCTGGCGCGTCTGCTTGGCCATCTCCTTGACGATGCCGGTGGTGCTGTCGGGCTCGAAGCCGCCGGTGTCGACGACGATGAACTCGCGGTCGCCCAGGCGGCCGTCACCGTAGTGGCGGTCGCGGGTGAGGCCGGAGAAGTCCGCGACGATGGCGTCGCGCGTCTTCGTCATGCGGTTGAACAGCGTGGACTTGCCGACGTTGGGCCGGCCGACCACGGCGATGACGGGTTTCATCAGGAACAGCCTCGTGTCATTCGGAACGGAAGGCGAACAGCCCGCCGTCTTCCGTGACGACCAGCGTCACGTTGCCGGCGCGCACCGGCGTCACGTGGATGGCACTGCCATCGGTGCGCGTGCGGGCCACCGGCGTGCCGCTGTCGCGGCCGAACCAGTGCACGTACCCTTCGCTGTCGCCGAAGACCACCGCGAGGCCGGCCATGGCCGGACCCGACAGGCCGCGGTACAGCATCGAATCACCCGACCACGCGACGGAACCGTCGATCGTGCGCCAGGCGGTGAGGCGGTCGATGTTGTCGGCACCGATCACCATGCGGTCGTCGCCGGCGACGCCGTCGTTGCCCGAGGCGTTGCGGGACCACATCAGCGTGCCCCGTTCGGCGTTCACGCAGCCCACCGAGACCTGGAACGCGCGGACGCACACCAGTTCACCGGTGCGGACGGCGGGGCCCACGAGGTCGGCGAGGCGCTCGACCTCGTTGGTGCCGCGCGGCGACGCGACGGTGGATTCCCACCGCACCTGGCCCGCGAGCGGATCGAGGCCGACGAGCTTGCCGCCCTGCCCCACCAGCAGCGTGTCGCGGTACGGTTGCAGCACGCTCGCCTGCGCGAGCGTGAGCGGGTCGTTCGGGCGCTGGTAGGCCCAGAGCTTGCGCCCGTCGAGGACGTCGAAGGCGAGGACGGTGCGGTCCACCGTCACCACGAAGACGCGTTCGCCGGCCACGAGCGGCGCCGACACGACACGCGACGGCAGCTTCTTGCGCCAGGTCACGTTGCCGTTGTCGACGGTCACCAACTCGTTGTCACGGGTGACGACGGCGGCGAAACGCCCGTCGCTGCCCACGCCCGCCGAGATCTTCGAGCCGACGTCGGCACGCCACACCTGGGCGCCGGTGGTCGCCTTGAGCGCGAGCACCGTGCCGTCGTCGCTGGCCACCGTGAAGGTGTCGTCCTTGACCGGCACCGCCAGCGCGAAGCTGACCGAACCGATCTTCTGCTTCCAGGCATCGGCCACCACCAGGGTGGATTCGAACTGGGCGAGCGGCGTGGGATCGGGGCGGGTCGGGCCGCTCGAGCAACCGGCCAGCGCGGCACCGGCCAGCGCGAGAGGAAGGAGGTGTCGGGAGAGGCGTCCGGTCATGACGTGGCCTTGGCCTTCTCTTCGGCCTCGGGGGCGGCGCCCAGCGCGGTGAGCTTGGCTTCGACCAGGCGGCGGTACTCGAGCTTGGCGTCGAGCGCCTTCCACGCCTGCTGGTACGCGGCCTTGGCCTCGTCGGCCTTGCCTTGCGCGGCCAGGATGTCCCCACGGCGGTCGGCCACGAGGCCGGCGAAGGACGGGGCGTCGGCACCGGCAAGCTGCTTCAGCGCTTCGTCGGGCTTCTTCTGGTCGAGCAGCACGCCGGCCAGGCGCAGGCGGGCCACGGTCTTGTACTCGGCTTCGGCCGCGTTCTCGGCGGCCCAGGTGAGCGTGGCCACGGCGGCATCCGGCTGGGCCTTCTCGACCTGCACCTTGGCGGCCAGCAGCGCGCCTTGCTGGGCGAACCCGGTGCCGGGGAAATTCGACTTCAGGTCACCGAACACGCGGGCGGCCTTCTCGACGTCACCGGCACGGGCGGCGCGGTCGAGTTCGTCGTACAGCACGCCGGCCTTGGCGGCCTGCTCGCGCTGGCGGTTCTCCCAGAAGGTGTACGCGGCGAAGGCGGCCAGCACCGCGATCAGCACCCACGTGATCGCATTGCCGTACTTTTTCCAGAATGCCTTGAGCTGGTCGAGCTGTTCTTGTTCTTCGAGGTCGAGTTGGGTGGCCATGATGGTGCTTTCAGACGAAGGCAGGATTATGCGTCGAGCCGCGGACGCGGCTCCATGCGGTGCGTGGGGACCGGCCGCCGGTCAGGCCGGTTGACTCTGCGGCTGGGCCGCCGTTCCGTAACGCTTGTCGATGTAGCTTTCGACGAGGGCCTGGAACTCCTCGGCGATGCGGTCGCCGCGGAGGGTCAGTGCCTTCTCGCCGTCGATGAACACCGGGGCGGCGGGCGCCTCGCCGTTGCCCGGCAGGCTGATGCCGATGTCCGCGTGTTTGCTTTCGCCCGGGCCGTTGACGATGCAGCCCATGACGGCCACCTTCATCTTCTCGACGCCGGGGTAACGCGCGCGCCACACGGGCATCTGGGCCCGCAGGTAGTCGTCGATGGACTTGGCCATCTCCTGGAACGTGGTGCTGGTGGTGCGGCCGCAGCCCGGGCAGGCGGTGACGCTCGGGTTGAACGAGCGCAGGCCGAGCGACTGCAGGATCTCGAGGGCGACCACGACTTCCTGCGTGCGGGCCTCGCCCGGCTGGGGTGTGAGCGACACGCGGATGGTGTCGCCGATGCCGTCCTGCAGCAGCAGCGCGAGCGCGGTGGCCGAGGCCACGGTGCCCTTCGTGCCCATGCCCGCCTCGGTGAGGCCGAGGTGCAGCGAATGGTCGCAGCGCTTCGCGAGCGCGCGGTACACGGTGACCAGGTCCTGCACGGCGGACATCTTGCACGACAGGATCACGTTGTCCGGGTTCAGGCCCACCTCGACCGCGCGCTTCGCCGACTCGAGGGCCGACGTGACGATGGCGCGGTACATGATCTGCTGCGGCTCGAACGGCTCGGCACGGCGGCCGTTCTCGTCCATCAGGCGCGCGAGGAGCTCCTGGTCGAGGCTGCCCCAGTTCACGCCGATGCGCACGGCCTTGTCATGGCGCGCGGCGATCTCGACCATCTGGGCGAACTGCTTGTCACCCTTGTCGCCCTTGCCCACGTTGCCCGGGTTGATGCGGTACTTCGACAGCGCCTCGGCACAGGCCGGGAAGTCGGTCAGCAGGCGGTGGCCGTTGTAGTGGAAGTCCCCCACCAGCGGCACGTCGATGCCCATGCGGTCGAGCTGCTCGCGGATGTGCGGCACGGCGGCCGCGGCCTCGGGCGTGTTGACGGTGATGCGCACCATCTCCGACCCGGCCACCGCGAGTTCCTTGACCTGGATGGCCGTCTCGATGACGTCCACCGTGTCGGTGTTGGTCATGGACTGCACGCGCACCGGCGCGCCGCCGCCGAGGGTGACGACCCGCGAGCCCCACCGCACGGTGGCCTGCCGCGAGGGGCGCTGGACCGGGCGGGCCGGTTCGATGAACTCGTCGTATGCGGAGTCTGCTGCGTCTGACATGGTGCGTGCTGCCGTGAAGGAAGGCCGGACCGGAGGCCCGGCCTACTTGAGTTCCAGTTTGGCGACGTTGCCGCGGGAGGTCACCGGCGCCAGGTCGACCCGGCTGCCCTTGTACGTGACCTCGGTGGCGGCGGCGTTGCCGATTTTGACGCGCAGCGGCGAAACCCCGTCGAGGCCGACGGTTTCTCCCGGCTGCAGCATGCGCGAGAAGAGCGGGACACCGCGCTGGTCGAGCACCTCGACCCACGATTCGGACGTGGCGCGCAGCTGCAGCACCCCGGTGGCGCTGGTCGCGGAGGCCGGTGTGGCGGAGCTGGCGGCGGCGGCCACCGCCGGCTGGGGCTCCGCGGTGGCGCCCGTTTCGGCCGGGGCCGAATGCACGGTTTCGAGTGCGCCGGAGGCAGCACCTTCCGGCATCACGGGTTCGGCCACGCCGACCACGGTCTCGGTGACGACGTTGGAGACCGCCGGCTCGCTCGCCGCAGGGCCGGCACCGTTCACCGGCGCCGAGGCGATGCTCGGCAGCCGCAGGTGTTCGGACACCCAGCCCGCGGGCAGCAGGTACACCGCGACGGCGAGCACCACGAGCGCGATGGCGCCGAGGCGCACCGGGTTCTTCAGGAACGACAGGTACTCGGTGGGCGGCTGGCGGCCCGGGCGGTCGCGGAAAGGTTCGTTCAGGCCGCGGCTCATCTGCTCGAGACCCTGCCCGTTCACGGACGGCAGCAGCGCGAGCACCGGCGCGGCATCGATCTTGAGCGTGCGGCACACCGTCTGCGCGAGCGCGCGGGTGAACGTGGCCCCGGGCAGTTCGTCGAAGCGGTCGGACTCGAGCGCCTCGAGCTTCTGCGGCGTGACCTTCATCGCGTTGGCGAGCGCGGCGATGTGCATGCCGCGGGCCTGGCGGGCCTGGCGCAGCAGGCCGCCCGCCGTCAGCGGCGCGGCCGGCGGGGTCGCTGCGGGCGGCGCGTCGTTGCGGTCCAGGGACTCACTCATTGAAGCTGCCCCTGTCGAAAGACAGCGATTCACGCGACTTCGGGAAGCGGTTGCGCAGTTGGAGGCCGAGCTCGTTCGCGCCTTGCTGGTTGCCGAGTTTCATTTCGGTGCGGGCGCCGAGCCACAGGCTCTGCGCATTCGAGGTTTCTTCGGACTGGTTGACGCGCCGGATGTAGAAGCGGGCACGTTCGTAGTCGCCACGCTGGTAGAGCACTTCCGCCAGGTTGATCCCGATGACCGGGTTGGACGGGGCGGCGTCGTAGGCCCGCTTCAGCGTGGCCTCGGCCGTGTCGAGGTGGCCGGCGCGCCATTCGCAGATGCCGGACGTGAGCAGCGTGCGCGGCACGCCGGCGTACTGCGGAATCGCCAGCGCCTGGTTGAACTGGGCCGCCGCCTCGTCGAAGCGCCGGCGCTGGCACAGGAACCAGCCGTAGTTGTGCATGGTGTCGGGGTCGCGCGGGTTGAGCACCTGGGCGCGGCGGAAGCTCTCCTCCGCCTGGGCGTCGTCACCCATGCCCGAGTAGATCAGGCCGCGCAGGTTGTAGGCCTCCGGGCTGTTCGGGTCGGCCTGGATCGACTGCTTGACCTCCTCGAGCGCGATGTCCGACTGCCCCCGCTGGAAGTACGCCGCAGCCAGCTCGAGCCGCGCCCGCGCGCGACGCGTGCGGGCGGTGTCTTCGTTCACCGGCGCCTTGGCATCGCGGGAGTCGAACGACGGTGCAGCCTCGGGATTCGGAGCCGCCCGATTGGGGTCCGGTACGTTCACACAGCCCGAAACCAGCAGAAGCGCCGACACCCACCCGGCAACGAGACAGAACGACCTCAGGCGCTCACGGGTCATGGGCGATTTTCCTCGGGGGGTGTGAAGGGAGCGGGATCGGCATCGCTCGGCGAGCGGTGCACGCGGATGGGGGCGCGGGTCATGCGCTTGGCGGCGTTGGTGCGGTCCTGAACCTCGCCGGCCAGCTGGCCACAGGCGGCGTCGATGTCGTCGCCGCGGGTCTTGCGCACGGTGGTGACCACGCCGGCATCGAGCAGCACCTGTGCGAAGGCGCTGACGCGCTCGCGCGGCGACCGCTTCAGGCCGGACTCGGGGAACGGATTGAACGGGATGAGGTTGAACTTGCACGACACCTGCTGGCTGATCTTCACCAGCGCCCGGGCGTGTTCGGGCAGGTCATTGACACCGTCGAGCATGCAGTACTCGAAGGTGATGAAGTCGCGCGGGGCCGCCTCGAGGTAGCGCTCGCAGGCTTCCAGCAGCTCGGCGATGGGGTACTTGCGGTTGAGCGGCACGAGGTCGTCGCGCAGCGGGTCCACCGGCGCGTGCAGCGAAACGGCGAGCGCCACCGGGCAGTCGACACGCAGCCGGTCGATCATCGGAACCACGCCGGACGTGGAGACGGTGACACGGCGGCGCGAGAGCCCGTACCCGTGGTCGTCGAGCATCATGCGCAGCGCCGGCACGAGGGCGTTGTAGTTCTGCAGCGGCTCGCCCATGCCCATCATCACCACGTTCGTGATGGCGCGTTCACCGGCGGCCAGGCCCAGGCGGCGGCGCAGGTGGTGCTCGGCGAACCACAGCTGGGCGATGATCTCGCCGGTGGTGAGATTGCGGCTGAAGCCCTGGTGCCCCGTCGAGCAGAAGCGGCAGCCCACGGCGCAGCCCGCCTGCGAGGACACGCACAGCGTGCCGCGGTCGGTCTCGGGGATGAACACGGTTTCGACGGCATTGCCGCCGCCCACGTCGAACAGCCACTTGATGGTGCCGTCGGTGGAGGCCTGCTCGCTGATGATCTCGAGCGGGCGGATCTCGGCGATGCCCGCGAGCTTGTCGCGCAGCGATTTCGCCAGGTCGGACATGGCGGAAAAATCGGCGGCGCCCTTCTGGTGGATCCAGCGGAACAGCTGGGTCGCGCGGAAGCGCTTCTCGCCGAGTTTCTCGCAGTACGCGGCCAGACCGTCGAGGTCGTATTCGAGGAGGTTGGCCGGAGTCATGGTGTCGCAGTCCTTGCGCGGGGCGGGGTCGACGCCGCTGCCCGGCGCAAGGCCAACCGCATCAGCGGCTGAAGACGTTGGAGGACGGGAAGAAGAACGCGATTTCGACGGCGGCCGTTTCGGCGGCGTCGGAACCGTGCACGGCGTTCGCGTCGATGCTGTCGGCGAAGTCGGCGCGGATGGTGCCCTTCTCG
The DNA here is from genome assembly GCF_002116905.1 of Piscinibacter gummiphilus. NCBI lineage: Bacteria > Pseudomonadati > Pseudomonadota > Betaproteobacteria > Burkholderiales > Sphaerotilaceae > Rhizobacter > Rhizobacter gummiphilus. The sequence goes on along the minus strand of NZ_CP015118.1, from coordinate 2,898,610 downwards.
GCCTTCTTCGGGTCCGTGGCGCCCATCAGGTCACGGTTCTTGAGGATGGCGCCTTCGCCTTCCAGCACCGAGATCACGACCGGGCCGGAGATCATGAAGTCAACCAGGTCCTTGAAGAACGGACGGGCCTTGTGCACGCCGTAGAAGGCTTCGGCTTCGTTGCGCGACAGGTGGGCCATGCGGGTGGCCACGATCTTCAGACCGGCGCCTTCGAAGCGCGACAGGATCTGGCCGACCACGTTCTTGGCGACGGCGTCGGGTTTGATGATGGAAAGGGTGCGTTCGATGGCCATGATTTTTTCTCCTGAATCAAGCACTTGGCAAAGCCTTGGATTCTAGCTCGTGAAGCCGGGTTCCCTGATGTCGGAACGCCGGCGAATCTTCAAAAACGGGGGGTTTCCGAACCGTTTCAGCGGCCGCGGCGACCACCGCCACCACCGCCCCGGTTGCCACCACCGCCACCGCCGCCGTAGCCACCCCCGCCACCCCCCCCCGGTTTCCGCCGCGGCCACCGCCGCCCTTGCGGCCATGGTACGCGTCGGCGCCCAGGTAGCCCATGGAGGTCTGCAGGGGATCGGGCTCCTTCGGGCCGCCCTTCTTCTGCTGGGGCGCGCGCGGCGGCGCGCTGCCACCCGCGCCGAAGCCGCCACCGCCCCGGCCGAAGCCCGCGCCGCCCACCGGACCGCGCGACTTGCCCTGCACGAAGCGCTTGTCGAAGGTCTGCTCGAGCGGGTTGGGGATCTTGCTCGGGTCGAAGTCGAGGTCGTCGTCGTCGTAATCCCGCTCGGCACGGGGCTCGCGCACCTGTGCCGGGATCGGGTTCTGCTGCGGGCCGTTGCCCCGGTTGCCACGCGGGCCCCGGTCGTTGCGATCACCGCGGTTGTTCTGGTTGTTGCCGCCCCGGACATTGCGGTCGTTGCGATCGTTGCGGTTCTGGGCACTGCCCTGGCGCTGCTCGTTGCCACGCTGCTGCTGAGGCTGGCCGTTGCCACGCCCTTCGCCGCGCTGCTGCTGTTGCTGGCCGTCGTTGCCACCGGCCAGGCGGCGGATGGTCTTGACGTCGTTGTCGCTCAGGTCGACCCACACGCCGCGCTTGAGGCCGCGCGGCAGCACGACGGTGCCATAGCGGATGCGGATCAGGCGGCTGACCGTGAGGCCCACCGCGTCGAACAGCTTGCGCACCTCGCGGTTGCGGCCTTCGGTGATGACGACGCGGTACCAGTGGTTCGCGCCCTCGCCGCCGCCGTCCTCGATGGACTTGAAGGCCGCGGCCTGGCCGTCGATCTGGACGCCCTCGAGCAGCTTGGCCTTCGCGTGCGGCTCGAGCGTGCCGAGCACGCGCACGGCGTACTCGCGCTCGACGCCGAAGCGCGGGTGCATCAGCTGGTTCGCCAGCTCGCCCGAGTTCGTGAAGAGCAACAGTCCTTCGGTGTTCAGGTCGAGTCGGCCGACCGACTGCCACTTGCCCTGCTGCAGGCGCGGCAGGCGGCGGAAGACGGTGGGGCGATGCTCGGGGTCGTCGTGCGTGACGACCTCGCCCACCGGCTTGTGGTACGCGATGATGCGCGGCGGCGGCGGCACGATGCGCACGCGCACCGGCTTGCCCTTGACCTGGATGCGATCGCCGAACGAGATGCGCTGGCCGATGTGGGCCGGCTCGCCGTTGACGGTGATCTGGCCGTCGAGGATCAGCTCCTCCATGTCGCGGCGCGAACCGATGCCGGCCTGGGCCAGCACCTTGTGCAGCTTCGGTGCATCGGCGTCGGGCTGCAGCACGCGCTTCGGCGCGCCGGGAGCCTCTTCCTCGCCTTCGGCAGCAGCATCGGCCACCTCCTCGGCGGCGGTGTCGTCGCCCTCGGCCGCGGCCTCGGGCGCCTCACCCTCCGGCTCGACGTCGAAGTCGCCCGACAGCACCTGGGCGAACACCTCGCCCGCCTCCAGCGCGGCCGGCGCGACGAGGTTCGCGACGTCGGCGCGCGGTTCGCCGCCTTCCCGGGCCTCGCCACGGTTGCGGTCCTTGCGGTTGCGGCGGCGGTTGCGGCCCGAACGGCCTTCACCCTCGCCCTCGCCCTCCCCTTCGGCCCGCGCTTCGGACGCATCGCCTTCGCCATCGGCCGGGGCGGAGGCCTCGGCGGCAGCGGGCTGCGCCTCGACCCGGGGCGCAGACGCCACGGCCGGGGCCGGCGCGGGAGCCGGCGCCTCGACAGGCGCGGCCTCGGCCGGGACCTCGGACACCGCAGCCTCGTCCGCCACGGCCGCCTTCTTGGCCGGGGCACGGCGCTTGCGCGCGGGCTTGGCTTCGGCAGCCTCCGCGCCCGCATCCGCTTCAGGAGCCGGAGCGGTCACCTCGGCCACGGCCGGGGCAGCCCCCTCCGCCGCAGCCGCCGCGGCCTTCGTGGTGCGGCGCTTGCGGACCGGTTTCGCGTCGGCGGCCGGCACCTCGGTGTGGGCGTCCGGCGCGGTCGCCGTGGTGTCTTCGGGTTGTTTCATGCTTCGGGGTCCATCGGGGCGGCATCGGCCGCAGGCTCGGAATCGAGAGGAGAGTTGGAGGACGGCGCGCTGCGCTCGCCGCGGGAGGGGGTGTCGCCGGAAGCCGCTTCGGCGGACGACGGGACGGATTCTTCTTCGAGGGCCGGTGCCTCGGGAGCGACTTCGGCCGGGAGTTCGGTGGCAGTCTCGGCCGGCTGCTCGGCGGTGGCCTCGGCGGCCACCTCCACGGCGGCCGGCTCGGCCTCGTCCGGCGTCACGGCCGGCAGCGCCTCCGCCGGCGCTTCACCGCCGTCGAGCACCAGGGAGGCCTGCGCCTCGATCAGCGAGGCCTGGTCCTCGGCCTCGACCAGGGCCGCCGCCGCGCCGAACGCGGCCGTGTCGAGGGCCGGCAGCTGCTCGAGGCTCGCGAGGCCCAGGTCGTCGAGGAACTGCCGGGTGGTGGCGTACAGCGCCGGCCGGCCCGGGGCCTCGCGGTACCCGATGGCCTCGATCCAGCCGCGGTCCTCGAGCTGCTTGATGATCTGCGAGCTGACGGTGACACCGCGGATGTCTTCGATGTCGCCCCGGGTCACGGGCTGCCGGTACGCCATGATCGCCAGCGTTTCCATCACGGCCCGCGAGTACTTCGGGGGCTTCTCGGGATTGAGCCGGTCGAGGTAGTCGCGCATCTCCGGCCGGCTCTGGAAGCGCCAGCCGGTGGACAGGGCCACCAGTTCCACGCCCCGGTCGGACCAGTCGCGCGTGAGTTCGTCGAGCAGGTTTCGCAGGGTGTCGGCGCCGAGTTCGTCGGCAAACAGCGTGCGCATGTCCCTCAGCGGGAGGGGCTGCTGCGCGCAGATGAGCGCGGTTTCAAGGACGCGCTTTGCATCCTGTGTGTTCATGGGCGTTCGTACTGGTTCTCGGCCGGGCGATCCGGCTGGCTGGAACGGGGGTGGTTGCTTTCAAAGCAGCGTTCGATTTCAGCGGTTGACTGCTGACCTGGCACCCGGTTCGCGGACCGGGGCCGTGGACGGTCGAAGGTGTCGCGGCGGCACGAGCCCCGGCGAACCGGACGGCGCGGACCACTGTTGGCGGATGAACCCCATCCGCCGGTCTTTCAGTTTCGTTGGCTGGCTTGCCAGCAGGAGTTACCGCAGGGGTCGCCGCGGGTTCCACATCTCGTGCCCGGAATCCATCCTCGGCGGCACGATCGACGCCTCGGGCAGTGATGCTGTCGGCACACGACATCCGTGTGCGCCCTGGGGCCGGTCTGGTGACATTCTACAGGCAATGGGCGGCCCCGTGCGGAAGGACCACATCCGGGCTTTCACGAGTCTGTCGCGGAGACCCCGCCGAGCACCGTTTCCCAGGCTGCCGCGAGGTCGGCGGGCGGCGGCGCGTCGAACCACACCCAGTCGCCATGGTCGGGGTGAGCGAAGCCGAGCCGGGCCGCATGCAGGGCCTGCCGCGCGAGGCCGAGCGCGGGACGGCCTCCGTAGAGCGCATCGGACACCAGCGGATGGCCGCGGGATGCCAGGTGCACGCGGATCTGGTGCGTGCGGCCCGTGTGCAGCTTGCAGCGCACCGCGGACAGCGCCGGGCCGTCGCCGGGCTCGAGCACCGCGAGCGGCGTCACGTCCGTGCGCGCGGGCCGCCCCTGCGACAGCACGGCCATGCGCACCCGCGACTGCGGGTCGCGGCCGAGCGGCGCGTCGACCGTGAAGGGCTCGCCGCGCACGGCGCCATTGGCGATCGCGATGTACTCGCGGTGCACGTCGCGCGCAGCGATGGCCCGCACGAGCGCCGTCACGGCCGCGAGGGTCTTGCCCACCACCATCAGGCCCGAGGTGTCCTTGTCGAGGCGGTGCACGATGCCCGCGCGCGGCAGCGTGGCGGCGGCCGGGTGGTGGTGCAGCACGCCGTTCAGCAGCGTGCCCGACCAGTTGCCCGCAGCCGGGTGCACCACCATGCCGGGGGGCTTGTCGATCACCATCAGGTGCTCGTCCTCGAACACGATGGGCAGCGCGATGGGCTCGGCACGGAACGCGCGGCTCTCGGGCGTGGGCACGATCTCGAGGATGACCTCCTGGCCGGCCTGCACCTTGCCCGAGGGCTTGTCGACGACCCGGCCGTTCAACTGCACATGCCCCTGCTCGATGAGGGTCTGCAGGTAGTTGCGCGAGAACTCGGGCGCCATCGACACGACGGCCTTGTCGAGGCGGCCGCCATGGAACTCGCGGCCCAGCAGCACGCTGCGCCGCTCGTGCGGCTCGCCCGAAGGTGTGTCGACCGCGTCGTCCTCGGCTTCGGGAAGGCCCTGGGCCTCGGGCTGCGTCACGGGGTGAACCATATAATCGTCGCTCTTCTCTTCTGACGGACGCGCCTGTTGCGGCGCCACATGCTGATGATCCGGATTTCCCGCCCTGGCCACCCGTCCCGCCTCTGGCGCATCGCCGCCGTTGCACTGACCGCGAGTGTGCTGGTGGCCTGCGGCTCGACGCCCGCCGACGACACCGCCGGCATGAGCACCGAGAAATTGTATGCAGAGGCCCGCGACGAGGTGGAAGCGGGTTCGTTCGAACGCGCCATCAAGCTCTACGAGCGGCTCGAAGGTCGCGCTTCGGGCACGCTGCTCGGGCAGCAGGCCCAGCTGGAGCGGGCCTACCTGCTCTACCGCACCGGCGAAAAGGCACAGGCCCTGTCGGTGGTGGAGCGCTTCATGAAGCTGCACCCCACGAGCCCCGCGTTCGACTACGCACTGTACCTGCAGGGCGTCATCAACTTCAACGACAACCTCGGGCTGTTCGGGCGCCTCGCGAAACAGGACCTCTCCGAACGCGACCAGCAGGCCTCGCGCGACTCGTACCAGTCGTTCAAGCAGCTCGTCGAGCAGTTCCCGCAATCGAAGTACGCCGACGACGCCGTCGTGCGCATGCGCTACATCGTGAACTCGCTGGCCGCCTACGAAGTGCACGTGGCGCGCTACTACTTCCGCCGCTCGGCCTACATCGCCGCGGCGAACCGCGCGCAGCAGGCCATCCAGGAGTTCCAGACCTCGCCGTCCACCGAGGAAGCCCTGTCGCTGATGGCCCAGAGCTACGACCGCCTGGGACTCGTGGAACTGCGCGACGACGCCGCCCGCGTGCTGCGCCAGAACTTCCCGAACAGCACCTACCTCGCGCAGCTGCCGGCGCCGGCGCCCGCCAAGGTGCAGTGATCCCCGGGGCCTCGATGCCCCTCCGGGAACCACGCGGCCCTCCGGCCGCGTTTTCGTTTCCGCGTCAGAACGGCAGGGTTTCGGCCGACAGCTCGGCCAGCCACCCGAGGGCCTCGGCCTCGGTGGCCACGCGGGTCATCGGTGGCAGGGCCTCGCGCAGGCGCCGGCCGTAGTTCATGCCCGCCATGCGCGGGTCGCACACCACCAGCAGGCCGCGGTCGGTCTCGCTGCGGATCAGCCTTCCGGCGCCCTGCTTCAGCGACACCGCGGCCTCGGCCACGAAGTAGTCGGAGAACGGGTTGCGCCCTTCGTTCTCGAGCCGCTTGACCCGCGCCTCGACGAGCGGATCGTTCGGCGGCGGGAACGGCAGCTTGTCGATCATCACGCACTGCAGCGCGTCGCCGGGCACGTCGATGCCCTCCCAGAAGCTCTGCGAGCCCACGAGCACCGACCGCGGCTGCGCGAGGAACTGCTGAAGCAACTGGCGCTTGGGCGCACTGCCCTGCAGCAGCACCTGGATCGAGTCGCCCTCGGCGTCGAAGGCTGCACGCAGGCCCTCGCCGATGGTCTGCAGCGCGCGCAGCGTGGTGGTCAGCACGAAGGTGCGCCCGCCGAGTGCCCGCGCGCAGCGCGCGGCCAGCGCGGCCACGGCCGCGGGGTGGCCCGGCTCGTTGGGCTTCGGGAACGCGTTCGGAACGTAGAGCCGCGCGTGAGCCGGGTAGTCGAAGGGGCTGCCCACCCGCAACGTGTCGGCGTCGTCGAGCCCGGCCGATTCGGTGAACCAGCTGAGGCGCGCGTCGTCGCCCAGCGTGGCCGACGTGAAGATCCAGGCCTTGTTCGCGAGCTCCATCTGCTCGCGCAGCGCCTCGCGCACGTCGAGCGGCGATTCGACGAGCCGCGCCTGGTGGGGCGTGAGGTCGATCCAGCGCACGCGGCCCGGCGTGCACGGCGCGGCGAAGAGTTCGGTCTGGTGCACGAAGTGCATCGCGCGTTCGGCGAGTTTCGGGAAGTCGGCAGCCGTCTCGCTGACTTGGTCGATGCCCTTGCGCGCCGCGGTGCAGGCCTCGCCCACCGCGTTGAGCGCGGCGAGGAAGTCGGCGTTCGCGGAACGTTCGTCCCAGCGCAGCTTCAGCGTGCCCCGCACCTCGCGCAGCCGCCCGGCCGCGGCCAGGCGCAGGTCGCGCGCGGCGTGGTCGCAGGCGGCGGCCAGCTCCTGCCACGGGACGAGGCCGCGCGCATGCTGCAGCCCGGCGCCCAGCAGGTCGCGCGCGAAGTCGATCACCTGCGCGGTGCCGAGCGTGGTGCCGAGGAACTGCACGCCGGCTTCGGAGAGCTGGTGCGCCTCGTCGAACACGGCCACCTCGACGCTCGGCAGCAGCTCGGCCATGCCGGTGTCGCGCAGCGCCATGTCGGCGAAGAACAGGTGGTGGTTCACCACCACCACGTCGGCGGCCATCGCCTCGCGGCGCGCCTTCATCACGTGGCACTGGCGGTAGTCGGGGCACTCGCTGCCGAGGCAGTTGTCGCGCGAGGACGTGACGAGCGGGATCACGGGGGACCGCTCGTCGAGCCCGTCGAGTTCGGCCAGGTCGCCGGTGCGGGTGCCCTGCGCCCAGGTCTCGATCTTCGCGAGCGTGCGCACCGCCCAGCGGTCGGGCAGCTGGGCCGACTCGCGCGCGACGCGCATGCGGTGCAGGCACAGGTAGCTGCCGCGGCCCTTCAGCAGTGCGAGCGTGGTGGGCAGGTTCAGCGACTCGCACAGGCGCGGCAGGTCGCGCAGGAACAGCTGGTCCTGCAGGCTTTTCGTGGCGGTGCTCACGAGCGCCCGCTTGCCCGACAGCAGCGTGGGCACGAGGTACGCGAAGGTCTTGCCGACCCCGGTGCCCGCCTCGGCGACCAGCGCGCGCTGCTCGTCGATGGCCAGCGCCACGTGGTCGGCCATGAGCTGCTGGACGTCGCGTTCGGTGTAGCGGGGGTCGGCTTCGGACAGCTCGCCGCCCGCCGCGAACGCCTGGGCGACGGCCTCGCGGAGGGGACTGGTCATGCCGGTTCGGGCGGTTCGAGTTCGGCGCGCAGGCGCGCGATTTCATCGCGCAGGACCAGGCGGCGCTTCTTCAGGCGCCGCAGCGCCAGGTCGTCGAGCGGGCTCGACTGGCCAACCTGGTCGATCAGGCTGTCGAGGTCGGCGTGTTCGATCCGGAGTTCGATCAGTCGCCGCTCGGGAGAGTGGAGGTTGTCATCCATCACGGCGGCAGTGTGTTGGCATCAAGGCAAAGCGATTATAGTTTTCCACCATGAGCACCTCCCCGGGTTACCGTTTGTCCGCAGCCACCGGCATCCACCGGGGCGACCGAGCCTACCAGCAAGACCAGGTGGAAATCCTGGCCCACCACCGGGTCCCCGGGTGCGCCTTGGCGGTACTCGCCGACGGCATGGGGGGCAAGAGCGGTGGCCGCAAGGCCGCCGACCAGGTGATCCTCACCGCGCGGCAGCTGTTCGAGCGCCACGGCGCCAACCAGGACGACCCTGCCGAGCTGCTCAAGCAGCTCGTGCTCGAGGCGCACCTGATGATCAAGCTCACCGCCATCACGGCCGAGGAAGAGCCCCACAGCACCGTCACGGCCTACCTGATCAGCCCGTCGCGGCAATGCGACATCATCCACGCCGGCGACTCGCGGGTCTACCACTTCCGCGGCCCCGACCTCGTGAAGCGCACGGTGGACCACTCCTTCGTGCAGCGCCTGGTCGACGAAGGCCAGATCGCCGAGGAAGAGGCCAACAACCACCCGCAGTCGAACCTGCTGACCGGCTGCCTGGGCACCTTCCAGGACCCGCCGCTCACGCTGCACCACATCGACCGCCTGGAAATCGGCGACTCCCTGTTGGCCTGCAGCGACGGCCTGTGGCACTACTTCACGCCGAAGGAGCTGGGCGCCATCGTGCACACCCTGCCCCCGCGCGAAGCCAGCGAGATGCTGGTCAGCAAGGCGCGCCAGCGCGCCCGGGGCGCCGGCGACAACCTGTCGCTGGCCCTGGTGCGCATCGAAGCACTCAGCTGAAGATGGGCCGCTGACCGCTCAGGTCAGCGACGTGTCGACGTCCCGGCGCGCCAGCGCCAGGAACTCGGCGGAGCGCATCTCGTTGAGGCGCGACACCGTGCGCGGGAACTCGTGGGCCAGCGGCCCGTCGGTGTAGAGGTCCTCGGCCGGCACCTCGGCCGACATGATCAGCTTCACGCGACGGTCGTACAGCACGTCCACCAACCACGTGAAGCGCCGCGCCTGCGAGGCGAGCCGCACCGGCATGTAGGGCACGTTCGACAGCAGCACGGTGTGGAACTGCGAGGCGATCTCGAGGTAGTCGTTCTGGGAACGCGGGCCGCCGCACAGCTCGGCGAAGTCGAACCACACCACCCCGCCCGCCTTGCGGCGCGCACGGATCTCGCGGTGCTCGATGTGCAGCACCGGCTCCTCGTCCCGCGCCTCGGCCAGGCGCTCGAACGCCTCGGTCATCGCCTTGTCGGCCTTGTCGTCGAGGGGCGTGTGGTACAGGTCCAGCTGCTCCAGCGAACGCTGGCGGTAGTCGGTGCCGTTGTCGACGCTCAGCACCTCCATCTTCTCCTTCAGGAGCGCGATGGCGGGCAGGATGCGGTCACGGTGCAGCCCGTTCGGGTACAGGTCGTCGGGCTTGAAGTTCGACGTGGTCACGATGCTCACGCGGTGCTCGAACAGCGATTCGAGCAGGCGGTGCAGGATCATCGCGTCGGTCACGTCGGCGACGTGGAACTCGTCGAAGCAGATGAGGCGGTAGCGGCGCGAGATGCGCCGCCCCAGTTCGTGCAGCGGGTTCACCACGCCCTGGAGCTCGCCCAGTTCGCGGTGCACCTCGCGCATGAACTCGTGGAAGTGCAGGCGGGTCTTGCGGGTGAGCGGGACGGACGTGAAGAAGCAGTCCATCAGGAAGCTCTTGCCCCGCCCCACCCCGCCGTGCATGTAGACGCCACGCGGAATGGGCGGGTGGCGCAACATCTTGGTCAGCGCATTGCTGCGCCGGGCCTTGTAGTCGAGCCACTCGTTCTCGCAGCGCTCCAGGGCGTCCACCGCGCGCAGTTGCGCGGGGTCCGCCTTGAAGCCCTTTTCAGCGAGCGTCTGCGCGTAGAGGTCGCGAACTCCCACCTCGAACGCGCCGGTCAGAAGTTGAGCGTGCGCTTGTCCACCGCCAGGGCGGCTTCCTTCGTCGCCTCGCTCAGCGACGGGTGCGCGTGGCAGATGCGCGCGATGTCCTCGGCCGAGGCCTTGAACTCCATCGCGACTACCGCCTCGGCGATCAGCTCGGACACGTACGGCCCCACCATGTGCACGCCCAGGATCTCGTCGGTCTTCGCGTCGGCGATGACCTTCACGAGGCCCGTGGTGTCACCCAGCGCACGTGCACGGCCGTTGGCCATGAACGGGAAGCTGCCGGCCTTGTACGCGCGGCCTTCGGCCTTGAGCTGCTGCTCGGTCTGGCCCACCCACGCGATTTCCGGCGACGTGTAGATGACCCACGGCACGGTGTTGAAGTTGACGTGCCCGTGCTGGCCGGCGATGCGCTCGGCCACGGCCACACCTTCCTCTTCCGCCTTGTGCGCGAGCATCGGGCCGCGCACGACGTCACCGATGGCCCAGACGTTCGGCAGGTTGGTCTTGCAGTCGTCGTCCACGGCGATGGCGCCGCGTTCGTCGAGCTTCAGGCCCACGCTTTCAGCGTTCAGGCCGATGGTGTTCGGCACACGGCCGATGGACACGATCAGCTTGTCGACCGCCAGGGTCTGCGCCTCGCCCTTCGCGTTCGCGTAGGCGACGGTCACGCCCTTCTTGTCGCTCTTGACCTCGGAGATCTTGACACCGACCTCGATGTTCAGGCCCTGCTTCTTCAGCGCCTTCTGGGCTTCCTTGGCGATGGTCTCGTCGACCGCGCCCAGGAACACCGGCAGTGCTTCGAGCACGGTGACTTCCGCGCCGAGGCGGCGCCACACCGAGCCCATTTCCAGGCCGATCACGCCGGCGCCGATCACGCCGAGCTTCTTCGGCACGGCGGGGATGCGCAGCGCACCGTCGTTCGAGAGGATGTTCTCCTCGTCGAATGCGGCGCCGGGCAGCGCACGGGGGTTGGAGCCCGTGGCGACCACGACGTGCTTCGCGGTGATGGTTTCCTCGGCGGCGCCGGCGACCTTCAGCTCGTAGCCGCCGTCAGCGGCCTTCACGAAGGAGCCGCGACCGTGGAAGAACGTGACCTTGTTCTTCTTGAACAGGTACAGGATGCCGTCGTTGTTCTGCTTCACGACGGTGTCCTTGCGGCCCAGCATCTTCGCGACGTCGATGCTCAGGTCCTTCAGGCCGATGCCGTGGTCGGCGAAATGATGGCCGGCCTGCTCGAAGTGCTCGCTGGACTGCAGCAGCGCCTTCGAGGGAATGCAGCCCACGTTCGTGCAGGTGCCGCCCGGGGCCGGGCCGCCCTTCTCGTTCTTCCATTCGTCGATGCAGGCGGTGTTGAAACCGAGCTGCGCCGCGCGGATGGCCGCGATGTAACCACCGGGGCCGCCGCCGATGACGACCACGTCGAATTGCTTGCTCATGGTGTCGTCCTCAGATGTCGAACAGCAGGCGGGCCGGGTCTTCCAGCGCTTCCTTCATGGCCACGAGCGACAGCACGGCTTCGCGGCCGTCGATGATGCGGTGGTCGTAGCTCATCGCCAGGTAGTTCATCGGACGGACGACCACTTGGCCGTTCTCGACGACGGCGCGGTCCTTCGTGGCGTGCACGCCGAGGATGGCCGACTGGGGCGGGTTGATGATCGGGGTCGACAGCATGGAGCCGAAGGTGCCGCCGTTCGAGATCGAGAACGTGCCGCCGGTCAGTTCCTCGAGGGACAGCTTGCCGTCACGGGCCTTGGCGCCGAACTCGGCGATCTTCTTCTCGATGTCGGCGAACGTCATCTGGTCGACGTTGCGCAGCACCGGCACCACGAGGCCGCGCGGCGAGCCCACGGCGATGCCGATGTCGAAGTAGCCGTGGTAGACGATGTCGTTGCCGTCGACCGAGGCGTTGACGATCGGGTACTTCTTGAGGGCGTGCACCGCGGCCTTCACGAAGAAGCTCATGAAGCCGAGCTTGACGCCGTGTTCCTTCTCGAACTTCTCCTGGAACTTCTTGCGCATCTCCATCACCGGGGCCATGTTCACTTCGTTGAACGTGGTCAGGATGGCGTTGGTGGATTGCGACTGCACCAGGCGCTCGGCGATGCGGGCGCGCAGGCGGCTCATCGGCACGCGCTGTTCCGGGCGATCACCCAGGTTCTGCTGGACGGGCGCGGCCACGGCGGGCAGCGGCTTCGACACGGCGGCGGGCACCGGGGCCGACACGGCCTTGGCGGCCGGGGCAGCGGCCTTCGCGCCACCTTCGATGGCGCCGAGCACGTCGCCCTTCGTCACGCGGCCATCCTTGCCGGTGCCGGCGACGCTGCTTGCGGCCAGGTTGTTCTCGGCGAGCAGCTTGGCGGCGGCGGGCATGGCCACGTCGCCCTTGTTGCCACCGGCGGCGGCAGGCGCGGCGGCGGGTGCCGAGGCCGGCACCGGCTTGATCTCGAGCGGGCTCACCTGGGCCGACGCGTCGGTGTCGATCTTGGCGATGACTTCATCGCTCGTGCAGCTTTCGCCGTCGTTCTTGACGAGCTGGGCCATCACGCCGGCAGCGGGGGCCGGCACTTCGAGCACGACCTTGTCGGTTTCGATTTCGACGAGGATTTCATCGAGGGCGACAGCTTCGCCCGGCTTCTTCTTCCACTGCAGCAGGGTGGCTTCGGCCACGGATTCGGACAGCTGCGGGACCTTGACTTCAACGATTGCCATGTTGTTCTTCCAGAATTTGGGGGGAGACGAAGTGGTGCGGCGCGGGGGACGGCCGGGGGCATCCGCCCCTCGCGCCCATCCCGCGCCTCGTCACATCACTTCGAGAGCACGAAGCCCTTGAGCTTGCCGAACGCCTGGTCGAGCAGCGCCTTCTGCTGCTCCTGGTGCAGGTGGGCATAACCCACGGCCGGCGAAGCGGACGCCGGACGGCCGGCGTAACCGAGCTTCTGGCCTTCGACCATGTTCTCGTGGATGTAGTGCTGCACGAAGAACCAGGCACCCTGGTTCTGCGGCTCGTCCTGCGCCCAGATCACTTCGGTCGCGTTCGGGAAACGCTTCATCTCGGCGGCGAACGCCTTGTGCGGGAACGGGTACAGCTGTTCCACGCGGACGATCACCGTGTCCCACGCCTTCTTCTCGTCGCGGCGCTTGATCAGGTCGTAGGCGACCTTGCCCGAGCAGGCGATCACGCGCTTGACCTTGTCGGCCTCGATCTCCGAACGGTCCGGACCGATGACGGTGCGGAACTCGCCCTTCGTGAACTCGGACAGCGGCGAACCCGCGTCCTTGGCACGCAGCAGCGACTTCGGCGACATGACCACCAGCGGCTTGCGGAACATGCGCACCATCTGGCGACGGAGCACGTGGAAGATCTGGCTGGCCGTGGTGGGCTGCACGATCTGCATGTTGTTGTCCGCGGCGAGCTGCATGAAGCGCTCGAGGCGGGCCGACGAGTGCTCCGGACCCTGGCCTTCGTAGCCGTGCGGCAGCAGCATCGTCAGGCCGTTCGCGCGGCCCCACTTCACTTCGCCGGAGGCGATGAACTGGTCGATCACGACCTGCGCGCCGTTGGTGAAGTCGCCGAACTGGGCTTCCCAGATCACGAGCGTGTTCGGGTCGGCGCTGGCGTAGCCGTATTCGAAGCCGAGCACGGCCTCTTCGGACAGCAGCGAGTCGATCACGACGAACGGAGCCTGGCCGTCGGCCACGTGCTGCAGCGAGGTCCAGGTGCCTTCGTCCCACTTCTCGCGGTTCTGGTCGTGCAGCACCGCGTGGCGGTGCGTGAACGTGCCGCGGCCGCAGTCTTCACCCGACAGGCGCACCGGGTAGCCGCTGGCCACGAGCGAGGCGTAGGCGAGCGACTCGGCCATGCCCCAGTCGACGTTGATCTCGCCCCGGCCCATCGCGGCGCGGTCGGCCAGCACCTTCTCGACCAGCGCGTGCGGCTTGAAGCCGTTCGGCACGGTCGTCAGGCGTTCGGCCAGGCGCTTGATCTCGGCGGACGGCAGGGCCGTGTCGGCCGAGTCGGTCCACTTCTTGTTCAGGAACGGCGACCAGTCGACGGCGTACTTGCTCTTGTAGTTCGTGAGTACCGGGTCGACCGTGTGCTTGCCGGCGTCCATCGCGGCGCGGTACGTCTTGACGAGGTCGTCCGGACCTTCGTTCTTCAGCGTGCCGTTGGCGACCAGCTTGTCGCCGTACAGCTTGCGCGTGCCCGGGTGCTTGCCGATCGACTTGTACATCAGCGGCTGCGTGAGCGCCGGGGTGTCCTGTTCGTTGTGGCCGAGCTTGCGGAAGCAGACGATGTCGACGACGACGTCCTTGTTGAACTCCTGGCGGTAGTCGAGCGCGAGGCGCGTGGCGAGCACCACGGCTTCGGGATCGTCGCCGTTCACGTGCAGCACCGGGGCCTCGATCATCTTGACGACGTCGGTGCAGTACAGCGTGGAACGCGTGTCGCGCGGGTCGCTGGTGGTGAAGCCGATCTGGTTGTTGATGACGATGTGCAGCGTGCCGCCCGTGTAGTAGCCACGGGTCTGGGCCAGCGCCAGCGTTTCCATCACGACACCCTGGCCGGCGAACGCGGCGTCGCCGTGCACGAGCACCGGCAGCACCGTGTCGCCTTCCTGGTCGCCGCGGCGGTCCAGGCGGGCCTTCACCGAACCCTCGACCACCGGGTTCACGATTTCCAGGTGGGACGGGTTGAACGACAGGCTCAGGTGAACCGGGCCGCCGCGGGTGGACACGTCGCTCGAGAAGCCCTGGTGGTACTTCACGTCGCCGGACGGGAGGTTCTCGGGGGCGGTGTGGTCGAACTCGGAGAACAGGTCCTTCGGGGCCTTGCCCAGGGTGTTCACCAGCACGTTCAGGCGGCCGCGGTGGGCCATGCCGATCACGATTTCCTGCACGCCCACTTCACCGGAGCGCTGGACCACTTCGTCCATCGAGGCGATGAAGCTCTCGCCGCCTTCGAGCGAGAAGCGCTTCTGGCCGACGTACTTGGTGTGGAGGTAGCGCTCGAGGCCCTCGGCCGCCGTCAGGCGCTCGAGGATGTTGACCTTCTCTTCCGGCTTGAAGCTGGGCTTCGAGCGGATGGATTCCAGCCGCTGCTGCCACCAGCGCTTCTCGGCCGGGTCGGTGATGTGCATGTACTCGGCGCCGATGGAGCCGCAGTACGTCTCGCGCAGGGCCTGCACGATCTCGCGCAGGGTCATGTTCTCCGCGGTGGAGAAGTAGGTGTTCGTGGCGCTGAACGAGAGGTCCATGTCCGCCTCGGACAGGTCGTAGAACGCCGGTTCGAGTTCGGGGATCTTGGGACGTTCCTGGCGCTTGAGCGGGTCGAGGTCGGCCCAGCGCGAACCGAGGAACCGGTAGGCGGCGATCAGGGACTGGACGTGGACCTGCTTGTGCGCGATGGCGAGGTCGGCGTTGCTGGCCTTGTTGCCGAAGGCGTTGGCCTTGGCGCGTTGCGCGAAGGATTCGACGACCGGGGCGTGGGCGACGTCGCGAGAGGCGCTGCCATCGGCGGCCGGGACGTTCTGGAGGGCGTCGAAATAGGCACGCCAGTTGTCGGGCACGGAGCCCGGGTTGTCGAGGTAGGCCTCATACATCTCTTCGACGTAAGGCGCATTGCCCCCGAACAGGTACGAGTTCGACCTGTATTCCTGCATCATTTTCGCTCACCTTTCGCACCGGTTTCCGGCGCTGTAGTGGGTTGATAAACCTTCCGCGTTACGGCTGCACCGGTTTGCGGATTGCGACCCGCCTTGCTGTGACACAAGGGGACGGGAAGGACCTGTCTGAGTCTGGGATCGCACTGTAACACCGATGCGGAAGCAGCGTCAGTTTGAATGATCACGTTCACACCACATCCGCACAATGGGCGAGTCCCCTGTCACCCCGATGTCAGATTTCCGCATCATCCAGATCCATCCGACCGCGCCGGCCAAGCCGCCGGTGGGCAGCGCCTGCAATGGCTGCGGGGTGTGCTGCCTCGCGGAACCGTGTCCGGCGGGCATGCTGGTGAGCCGGCGGCGCACCGGCGCCTGTGCGGCGCTGGTCTGGGACGAGGCCGGGTCGGTCTACCGCTGCGGTGTGGTGACCGAACCACAGCGGTTCATCGGGCCGGCGTGGCTGGCCCGGGTGGCGGCGCGCTTCGCGCCGCGGTGGATCGCGGCCGGCGAGGGGTGCGACTGCGACCTGGAGCCCCAGGCGCCCTCCCCGGCCTGACCCGCCGACCGGAGGTCAGCGCAGCGCCAGGCGCTCCCGCGCCTCGTGGTACTCGGCCGCCAGGCGGGCGACCAGTTCGCCGGCCGGCACCACCTTCTTGATGTGGCCGATGCCCTGGCCGCAGCCCCAGATGTCCTTCCAGGCCTTCTTCGACTCGCCGCCCGAGAAGCTCATCTTGCTCGAATCGCTCTCGGCCAGGTTCTCGGGGTCGAGCCCGGCGTTGACGATCGAGCCCTTCAGGTAGTTGCCGTGCACCCCGGTGAAGAGGTTGCTGTAGACGATGTCGTCGCTGGTGCTGTCGACGATCATCTGCTTGTAGGCGTCGACCGCGCGGGCCTCGTCGGTGGCGATGAAGGCCGAGCCGATGTAGGCGAAGTCGGCGCCCATGGCCTGGGCGGCCAGCACCGCGCCGCCGCTGGCGATGGAGCCGCTGAGCGCGATCGGGCCGTCGAACCACTCGCGGATCTCCTGGATCAGCGCGAACGGGCTCTTCACGCCGGCGTGGCCGCCGGCGCCCGCCGCCACCGCGATCAGGCCGTCGGCACCCTTCTCGATCGCCTTCTTCGCGAAGAAGTTGTTGATGATGTCGTGCAGCACCACACCACCCCAGGCGTGCACCGCGTCGTTGACGTCCGTGCGCGCGCCCAGCGACGTGATCACGATGGGCACCTTGTACTTGGCGCACACCTCGAGGTCGTGCTCGAGCCGGTCGTTGCTCTTGTGCACGATCTGGTTGATCGCGAACGGGGCCGCGGGCTTGTCCGGGTTCGCGCGGTTGTGCGACGCCAGGGCCTCGGTGATCTCGGCGAGCCACTCGTCGAGCAGCTCGGCCGGGCGCGCGTTCAGCGCCGGCATCGACCCGACCACGCCGGCCTTGCACTGCGCGATCACGAGCTTCGGGTTGCTGACGATGAACAGCGGCGACCCGATGATGGGCAACGGCAGGTTCTGCAGGATGGGAGGCAGGGCCACGGGGAGGTCTCCGGTCGGAAAGGTCGGTGTCAGAAGGCGTCGAGCGCGAGCGCGGTGACGCTGTCGGCGCCCTCGAGGATCGCGGCACGCACGCTGGAGGCGCGGGTCAGGATGTGCTCGGCGTAGAAGCGGGCCGTGGCAACCTTCGCGGTCAGGAAGGCCGTGTCGCCCTCGCCCTTGGCGAGCTGCGCCTCGGCCACGAGCAGCGCGCGCGCCAGCTGCCAGCCGGCCACCACGTTGCCCGCGAGCATCAGGTACGGCACGGAGCCGGCGAACACGGCGTTCGGCTTCGTCTTGCCGTTCGCGACCACGAAGTCCACCACGTCGACGAAGGCGGCGCGGCCGGCCGACAGCGCCTTGAGCATCGCCTGCGCGGCCGGGGTGCCCGACTTCGCCAGCGCGGCCTCGGTGACCTCGATCTGCTTCGCGATGGCCTTGGCCGTCTGGCCGCCGTCACGCATCGTCTTGCGGCCCACGAGGTCGTTCGCCTGGATGGCGGTGGTGCCTTCGTAGATGGTCAGGATCTTCGCGTCGCGGTAGTACTGCGCCGCGCCGGTTTCCTCGATGAAGCCCATGCCGCCGTGCACCTGCACGCCGAGGTCGGTGACCTCGAGGCTCATTTCGGTGCTGTAGCCCTTCACGAGCGGCACCATGAATTCGTAGAACGCCTGGTTCTGCTTGCGGGCGTCCGCGTCCGGGCTGGCGTGCTGCGCGTCATGCGCCGCGGCGGCGGTGATCGCCATCGCGCGGCAGCCTTCGGTCAGCGAGCGCATCGTCATCAGCATGCGGCGCACATCGGGGTGGTGGATGATGGGGGCGCTGCCGGGCAGCGAGCCGTCCACCGGCCTCGACTGCACGCGGTCGCGGGCGTACTGCACGGCCTTCTGGTACGAACGCTCGGCCACCGCGATGCCCTGCATGCCCACGGCGTAGCGGGCAGCGTTCATCATGATGAACATGTACTCGAGGCCGCGGTTCTCCTCGCCGATCAGTTCGCCGATGGCACCGCCGTGGTCACCGAACTGCAGCACGGCCGTGGGGCTGGCCTTGATGCCCAGCTTGTGCTCGATGCTGACGCAGTGGGCGTCGTTGCGCTCGCCCGGCGAGCCGTCGGCATTCAGGCGGAACTTCGGCACGAGGAACAGGCTGATGCCCTTGACCCCTTCTGGCGCGCCGGCCACGCGGGCCAGCACGAGGTGGATGATGTTCGGCGCCATGTCGTGTTCGCCGTACGTGATGAAGATCTTCGTGCCGAAGATCTTGTACGTGCCGTCGCCCTGCGGTTCGGCACGCGTGCGCACCAGCGCGAGGTCGGAGCCGGCCTGCGGCTCGGTCAGGTTCATCGTGCCGGTCCACTCACCCGAGATCATCTTCGGGAGGTAGGTCTGCTGCTGCTCCGGCGAACCGGCGGTCAGCAGCGCCTCGATGGCGCCATCGGTCAGCAGCGGGCACAGCGCGAAGCTGACGTTGGCGCTGTTGAGCATCTCGATGCACGCCGCACCGATGGTCTTCGGCAGGCCCTGGCCGCCGAAGTCGGCCGGGTGCTGCAGGCCCTGCCAGCCGCCTTCACCGAACTGCTTGAAAGCTTCCTTGAAGCCGGGCGTCGTCGTGACCTTGCCGTCCTTCCACGAGGACGGGTTCTTGTCGCCCTCGAAGTTCAGCGGGGCGAGCACGCCCTCGTTGAACTTGGCGCACTCCTCGAGCACGGCCTGCGCCGTCTCGAGGCCTGCGTCCTCGAACCCCGGAAGCTTCGCGACGGACTCGAGGTCGGCGAGTTCCTGCATGCAGAACAGCATGTCCTTGACGGGGGCGACGTAGCTCATGACAACTCCTGGAAAGGTGAATTCGGGCGAGAAAAAGCCCGTCGGCCTTTCGAATCGGCGAACGGGCTCGGGGCGGAACGGAGGCTTACAGAGCCTTGACCAGTTCCGGCACCGCGGTGAACAGGTCGGCCTCGAGGCCGTAGTCGGCCACGCTGAAGATCGGCGCTTCGGGGTCCTTGTTGATCGCGACGATCACCTTGGAGTCCTTCATGCCGGCCAGGTGCTGGATGGCCCCGGAGATGCCGGCCGCGATGTAGAGCTGCGGCGCGACGATCTTGCCGGTCTGGCCCACTTGCCAGTCATTCGGGGCGTAGCCCGCGTCGACGGCGGCGCGGCTGGCACCGAGCGCAGCGCCGAGCTTGTCGGCCAGCGGGGTCAGCACTTCATTGAACTTGTCGCTGCTGCCAAGCGCTCGGCCGCCGGACACGATGATCTTCGCGGCGGTCAGTTCGGGGCGGTCGTTCTTGGCGATCTCGCTGCCCACGAAGCTCGACTTGCCGCTGTCGGCCGTGGCCGAGGCGGTCTCGACGGCGGCGCTGCCACCGGTGG
Source organism: Piscinibacter gummiphilus (assembly GCF_002116905.1). Lineage (NCBI taxonomy): Bacteria > Pseudomonadati > Pseudomonadota > Betaproteobacteria > Burkholderiales > Sphaerotilaceae > Rhizobacter > Rhizobacter gummiphilus. The sequence goes on along the minus strand of NZ_CP015118.1, from coordinate 2,879,180 downwards.
CGGCCGCGGCATCGAAGCCCGTCGAACGCACGGTGATCACCTTGACCTTGTCGGCGCTCTGCACGGTGGCGATGGCGTTGCCGGCGTAGATCGGGCGCTCGAAGGTGTCGGGGCTCACCACCTTCGTGATGTCGCTCACCTGGCCCACGTCCAGCAGCGCGGCCACGCGCGGCGCGACGTTCTTGCCCGACGCCGTGGCCGGGAAGACGATGTGGCTGTACGAACCGGCCAGCGCGATGACTTGCGCGGCGACGTTTTCGGCGAGGCCGTGCTCGAAGCCGGCGGCGTCGGCGTGGATCACCTTGGCCACGCCGGCGATGGCGGCGGCGGCCTTGGCGGCGTCGGCGGCGTTCGAGCCGGCGACCAGGACGTGTACGTCACCACCCAGCTGGGCGGCGGCGGTCACGGTGTTCAGGGTGGCGCCCTTGATGGATTGGTTGTCGTGTTCGGCGATGACGAGTGCGGTCATGTTCTTGTGCTCCTGGGATCAGAGGACCTTGGCGGTGTTCTTCAGCTTGTCGACCAGCGTGGCGACATCCGGCACCTTGATGCCAGCCGACCGCTTCGGCGGCTCGCTGACCTTCAGCGTCTTGATGCGCGGGGCCACGTCCACCCCCAGGTCCGACGGCTTCACCACTTCCAGCGGCTTCTTCTTCGCCTTCATGATGTTCGGCAGCGTCACGTAGCGCGGCTCGTTCAGGCGCAGGTCGGTCGTCACGACCGCCGGCAGCGTGAGCTTGAGCGTCTCCAGACCCCCGTCGACTTCACGCGTGACCGAGGCACCATCGGCAGCCAGTTCCACCTTGCTGGCGAACGTCGCCTGCGGCAGGCCCGCGAGCGCCGCCAGCATCTGGCCCGTCTGGTTGTTGTCGTCGTCGATGGCCTGCTTGCCCAGGATCACGAGCGACGGCTGTTCCTTGTCCACGAGGGCCTTGAGCAGCTTGGCCACGGCCAGCGGCTGCAGTTCATCCGTGCTCTCGACCAGGATGGCGCGGTCGGCGCCGATGGCCATCGCCGTGCGCAGCGTTTCCTGGCATTGCGTCGGGCCGGCCGAGACGGCGATCACTTCCGTGACCACACCCTTCTCCTTCAGCCGCACCGCTTCTTCGACGGCGATCTCGTCGAACGGGTTCATGCTCATCTTCACGTTCGCGATGTCCACACCCGTGCCATCGCTCTTGACGCGAACCTTCACGTTGTAGTCCACCACCCGCTTGACTGCCACCAAGACTTTCATGCCGAAGCTCCTCAAGGATCACTGTTGAAGTTGCACGGATTCTAGGATCGCACCATACCCACGACGAGCACACGAAGTCGCGAGGGTGACAAAGGAAACGAACGATCGTGCTATTTTTCGATTGTGCCACGACTCGGACGAACCGCCAGCATTTTTTTGCTCCGTTAGACTCCGCGCGGCCATGACCTCGATCGCCGCGTCCTCTTCCGCCGACCCGAAGCCCCTCGTGGGCGTGTTCGACTCCGGCCTCGGCGGCCTGTCGGTGCTGAGCGTGCTGCACCGCACCCTGCCCGAGCACCCGCTGCATTACGTCGCCGACTCGGCCCACGCGCCGTACGGCGAACGCACCGACGAGTACGTGGCCGCGCGCACCCTCGCCATCGGCGGCCACCTCGTCGCCAGCGGCGCCCGCCTGATCGTGGTGGCCTGCAACACGGCCACGGCCGTGGCTGTGGCCGCGCTGCGCGAGCGCTGGCCGGAGATTCCCGTCGTGGGCGTCGAGCCCGCGATCAAGCCGGCCGTGAAGACCTCGGCCAGCGGCCGCATCGGCGTGATGGCGACGCCCACCACCTTGCGCAGCGCGAAGTTCCAGCGCCTGCTCGACGCCCACGGCGGTGACGCGACGATCGTGCTGCAGCCCTGCCCCGGCCTCGCCGGACAGATCGAACGCGGGGACCTCGACGCACCCGACATGGTGGCGATGATCGAGACCTTCTGCGCGCCGTTGCGCGACGCGCGTGTCGACACCGTGGTGCTCGGCTGCACCCACTACCCGTTCGTGCGCCACCACATCCAGGCCGCGATGGGCGAAGGCGTCATGCTGATCGACACCGCATGGCCCGTCTCGCGGCAGGCCGCACGGTTGCTCGGTGTCACGCCCGAAGACGCACCGTCGACCGCACCCGTGATGCTGCAGACCACGGGCGATGTCGCGCATCTTCGCTCCGTGGTGTCGCGCTGGCTCGATTTCCCCTGCAACGTGTCAGCCGCTTCGCAAATCTAGCGGGAACCTCTCGCGAGGCGCACGATCGGAACGTCACATCGCCACGAGCCATGGAGGACCCGACACATGCTGCCCCTCGCCGCCACCCCCGACCTCACCGACGCGGACTGGGTCGAACGCGTCACCGCGCGCATGCTCACGCTCGATCGCACCTTGAGTGGTGCGGACGTGCATCGCATCGCGATGGATCTGGCGGGGCGCCCTCGCTGGCGAGCGTTGGCACCGGAAGCCGCGGCAGACAAGGCCTTCGACGATCCGGAGGCCGTGGACGGCGTGTGACACGGAGGCCGTGGGCCATGCGTGGTACCCGGGAAGGGGCTCGAACCCTTACGCCTCGCGGCCGCGGATTTTAAGTCCGCTACGTCTACCAGTTTCGTCACCCGGGCGGGGCTGCGGATTATCAACGATCCGCACTCTGCAATAATCCGCGCGTGCCGCGTTCACGCGCGGCCTTCGCTGGGGGTGTTGAACGCGGTCCATCGCGCTCGACTGAGAGAGTCCCTTTGAACCTGATTGAGGTAATCCTCGCGCAGGGAAGCGTCTGCCGAGGGGCCTCTCCGCCGTTCCACCCCCCTCACGCCGCGCCCCTGCCATCGCACGATCGTCACGATGGCCCATCCGCTCCATTCCTCCCTCCGCACGCCGCGCCGTGCGGTCGCCCTCGCCTGCCTCGCCACCGCCGCGGCGGCTCACGCGCAGACCGATGCGCCGGCCCTCGCGCCACTGGTCGTCAAGTCCCAGGCGCCCGTGCCCCCCAGCGCCCTCACCGGGTTCGGCGACGTGCCGCTGGTGTCGGTTCCGATGCAGGCCACGGTCGTCACGCGCGACCAGCTCGAGGAGTCGCAGGCACGCCGCCTCGCCGACATCCTGTCGTACGAGGCCGCCGCCACCGACGCCTACAACTCGCCCGGCTACTGGGACTTCGTCGCGCTGCGCGGCTACGTGCTCGACCAGCGCTACAACTACCGCCGTGAAGGCCTGCCCATCACGGCCGAGACCGTGATCCCGCTCGCGAACAAGGAACGCATCGAGATCCTGAAGGGCACGAGCGGCATCCAGGCCGGCACCAGTTCGCCGGGCGGCCTCGTCAACTACGTCGTCAAGCGCCCCACCGACACGACGCTGCGCAACGCCGCGGTGACGGTGGGTGACCGCGGCACGCTCGGCGGCGGCATCGACCTGGGGGGCCGCGCCGGCAACGACGGCGTGTTCGGCTACCGGGTCAACGTGGCCTACGAGAACAGCAAGCCCGAGATCGACCACTACGACCATGCCGAGCGCACCGTCGCCGCGTTCGCGGGCGACTGGCGCATCGCGCCGGACTCGCTGCTCGAAGCGGAGATCGAGTGGTCGCACCAGGTGGGCAAGAGCCTGCCGGGCCACAGCCTGACCGGCGACAGCATCCCCACCGTCCGCCAGCCCGACAACCTCAACAACCAGCCGTGGAGCCAGCCGAACGTGTTCGACGGCCTGACCGGCACCGTGCGCTTCGACCAGGGATTCGGCGGCGGCTGGCACTGGGTGAGTGTCGTCGGCGCGCAGAGCCTGAAGACGGACGACCGCCTCGCGTACCCGTTCGGCTTCGAATGCGGCACGCCCACCGGCTACTGCGACCGCTACGGCCCGAACGGCGACTACGACGTCTATGACTTCCGCAGCGAGGGCGAGCGCCGCCGCGTGCAGGTCGCGCAGACCGCGGTGAAGGGCCGCGTCGACACCGGCGGCATCTCGCACCAGCTGCATGGCGGCGTGCAATACAACCGGCGCAGCGTCGGGGTCCAGACCGGCGCGAACAACTACGTCGGCGTGGGCAACATCGACGGCACGAAGGTCACCCCCGAAGACCCGACACGGGCCGAACCAGGCACCAACAGCAAGGAACGCAACCTCGAGTTCTTCGCCACCGACGCGATCGACTGGGGCCACGGCTTCAGCACGTGGCTGGGCGTGCGCACGACCCGCCTGCACCGCGACACCGTCGACTCCGAAGGCAACAACGCCACCGGCTACGGCGACACCGTGACCACGCCGTGGCTCGCCGCCTCGTACGAATGGACGCCCCGCCAGCACGTGTACGCCAGCTGGGGCGAAGGCGCCGAGTCGTACGTGGTGCCCGGCGCCGCGGGTGCCGCGGGCTACACGAACGCCGGCCAGGTGCTGCAGGCGAAGAGCCGGCAGTGGGAGGTGGGCACGAAGGGGAGCGCCGGGAACACCGACTGGGGCATCGCCTGGTTCGACATCGACCGCCCCACGGTCACCGACACCGGCGCCGACTACTACCTCGACGGCTCGGCCCACCACCGCGGCATCGACGGCAACGTCACCCACACGCTGGGCCCCTGGCAGTTGCGGGCCGGGGCGATGTGGCTCAAGGCGCGCCGCGAAGGCTCGTCCGACCCCACGCTGAACGGCCGCACCCCGGTCAACGTCCCCGAGCAGACCCTGAAGGCCCAGGCCCGCTACCGCGTGCCGTACGTGTCCGGCCTCGACCTGCAGGCCAACGTCACCTACGAAGGTCGCCGCAACGTGCTGGACGACGGCTCGATCGAACTGCCGTCGTGGACCCGCACCGACCTCGCGGCCCGCTTCACCCACAAGCTGGACGGCACGTCGCTCACGTGGACGCTGGGCCTCTTCAACGCGTTCGACAAGCGCGCGTGGAAGGAATCGCCCTCGCAATACGGGCACGTGTACCTGTTCCCGATGGAGGCCCGCACGGTTCGTCTCACGGTCCTCGCAGAACTTTGAAGAAATAGCTTGCCACGCAGACCAAAAGCAGGCTAAACTGCGAGGCTCAATTCCTCAATAGCTCAGTCGGTAGAGCGCCGGACTGTTAATCCGTAGGTCCCTGGTTCGAGCCCAGGTTGAGGAGCCAAAACAGCAAGGGGTCCCGTCGCAAGACGGGACCCCTTTCGCTTTGTGCCTCCAGATCCGGAAGGGCCCTCACCGCCAGGCGGCGAGGCCGGGGATCCGGTTCAGCGCGTGGCCACCAGCGGCGCGGAAGCCGGCGTCGCGGGCGTGGCCACCGCCACCTGCTGCACCAGGGGCCGCATCGGCGGCGGCGTGCGGGATTCCGAGGTGGCCACGATGGCCAGCGCCCACAGCGCCAGCATCGCGAGGGTCATGCCGATTTCGAAGGTCGTGTTCATGGAAACGAACTGTACGGACGAGGGTCGTCCGGATAAATCCGTTCCGGCGGAACACGTTGTTCCGCCAAAGGCAACAACCAGCGTTCAGCCGACCGCTTCGGCCACAGGCGCCTCGGTGGCCCCCTGAGCGCGGGCCGCAGGACGGTCGGGCAGCGTGCTCTTGCGCTGCAGCAGGTCGTGCGCGGCGAACAGCTCCACGATCCAGTCGACGAACACCCGCACCTTCGCGCTCAGGTGGCGATTCGGCGGGTAGACGACGTGGATCGGGATCGACGGCGCATCCCACTCGGGCAGCACGAGTTCGAGCGAGCCGTCGCCGATGCGCTCCTGCACGAGGAACGACGGCACGCACACGATGCCCAGGCCCGCCGTGGCCGCAGCCACGCTCGCGTTGGTGTCGTTGAGCGTGATGATGCGCCGGCCATTCGACTCCACGGTCTCGTGGTCCTTGGCCAGCACGAAGGGCAGCAGGCGGCCGGACGGCTGGATCGACGCACGGATCAGCGTGTGGCTCGCATCGAGGTCGTTCGGGTGGAGCGGCAGGCCGTTCGCCTTCAGGTACAACGGGCTCGCGCAAGTCACCATGTGCACATCGCCCACGCGGCGCGCGATCAGGGACTGGTCGCGCAGCTCGCCCCCACGCACCACGCAGTCGACGTTGTCGCCGATCAGGTCCACGGACCGGTCGCCGACGCCGATCTCGAGGTCGATGTCCGGGTATTTCGAGCGGAACGACGCGAGCGCCGGCACGATCACGCCGATGCCGAGCGACCCCGGCAGGTCGATCTTCAGCCGCCCCTTGGGCGCGCTGCGCGACGCGACCACGCTCGCCTCCAGCTCGTCCAGCTCGCCCAGCAGGCGGCTGGCCCGGTCGTAGTAGGCCGCGCCCTCGGACGTGACACTCACCCGCCGCGTCGTGCGGTTCAGCAGTTTCACCGACAGGTGGTCCTCCAGGGACTGGATCAGCCGGGTAACCGTGGGCTTGGGCAGCTGCATGGACTCCGCCGCCTTCACGAAGGTGCCCGACTCCACCACCCGCAGGAACGCCTGCATCGCCTGAAACTTGTCCATTCACCCTCTCCTATCCGCGGATTATTGCGGTGACGGAATACAGCATGAGCCCCAGGGCCCTTTTCGGCCTCCACCGGGCGGGGTATCGTTCCGCCCAGACATCGCATCATCTGCAGGACACAGGATGACAGACACCGCCACCTCGCGCACGATCGAACGGACCACCTCCAGCCCCCCCATTTCGGACAGGGCGCTGACGATCGCCGGGCGCATGGTCAACGTCCGCGTGCACGGCGACCTGGAGGCCAAGGGCCCTCGGCCGCTGGTGCTGCATTTCCACGGCGGCTGGTTCTCGTGCGGCACGCTGGACGACGGCAACTCGGTGGCGCGGCTCTTCGCCGACGCCGGCGCGCTGGTCGCCTCGGTCGACTACCCGCTCGCGCCCGAACACCCCTTCCCCGTCGCCATCGACACGGGTTACGCCGCACTCGAATGGCTGGCCACGCTGCGCGGCAAACGTGCCCACCCCACCCCCGTGGTGCTGGCGGGCGAGGAAGCCGGCGGCAACCTGGCAGCGGCCGTGGCCATGATGGCGCGCGACCGCGACCCCGACCTGGCCGCCGGCCAGGTGCTGTTCTCGCCGCTGCTGGACCCCTGCATGGCCTCGGCCTCGGTGCGCCAGGCTTCCATCGGCGTGGGCGGCTGCAGCATCGCCTGCGGCTGGAAGGAATACCTCGCCCAGCCCGGCGACATCAGCCACCCGTACGCGGCCCCGGCCGCGGCCGTGCGACTGGCCGGCATGGCGCCGGCCCTGCTGGTCTCGTTCACCGGCCACCCGCTGCACGACGACGCGCGGCGCTATGCCGCGCGCCTCACGGGCGCGGGCGTGGAGGCCGACGAACTCGACGTGGCGGCCGACCCGCGCAAGTCGGGCGCGGCCTGGCCGGAAGACGTGCAGACGCGTGTCCGCCAGTTCCTGGCGGAACACGCGTCCGCGGCCGTCACACCTCGGTGACGAACTTGGTGGTCAGGTAGCCGTCGAAGGTCTCCATCCCGCCTTCGCTGCCGATGCCGCTGTCCTTGATGCCGCCGAACGGCGTCTCGGACAGCGCGATGCCGAAGTGGTTGATGTTCACCATGCCGGCCTCCAGTTCGTTGGCCACGCGGTTGGCGGTCTTCAGCGAGCCCGTGAACGCGAACGAGGCCAGGCCGAACGGCAGGCTGTTGGCGCGGCGGATGCCTTCGTCGGTGTCCTTGAAGCGCACCACCGGGGCGATGGGGCCGAAGGGCTCCTCGGTCATCAGCATCGAGTCGTCGCCGATCTCGGTCACCACGGTGGGCGCGAAGAAGCTGCCCACGCTGCCGATGCGCTCGCCGCCCGTCAGCACCTTCGCCCCGCGGCGGTTGGCGTCGTCCACGAACGACTGCATCGCGGTGACGCGGCGGTCGAACGCGAGCGGCCCCATCTGCGTGCCCTTCTCGAGGCCGTCACCCACCTTCACGCTCTTGATCACGTCGAGGAACTTGGCGAGGAACTTGTCGTACGCCTTCTCCTGCACATAGAAGCGCGTGGGCGACACGCACACCTGGCCCGCGTTGCGCAGCTTGGTGCGGGCGAGCATCTCGGCGGCCGGCTCGATGTCGGCGTCGTCGAACACCAGCACCGGCGAGTGGCCGCCCAGCTCCATCGTGACCCGCTTCATGTGCAGACCGGCCAGCGACGACAGGTGCTTGCCCACGGCCACCGAGCCCGTGAACGAGATCTTGCGCACGATGGGCGACTCGATCAGGTACGTGGAGACTTCCGACGGCACGCCCCACACGATGTTGAGCACGCCCGGCGGCAGGCCGGCGTCCTGGAACAGCTGGGCCAACGCCACCACGGCGCTCGGCGAGTCTTCCGGGCCCTTGAGGATCAGCGTGCAACCCGCGCCGATGGCGGCCACCATCTTGCGGATGGCCTGGTTGAACGGGAAGTTCCACGGCGTGAACGCGGCGCACACCCCCACCGGTTCCTTGATGACGAGCTGGCGCACGTTCGGCTGGCGGGCCGGGATCACGCGGCCATAGATGCGGCGGGCTTCCTCGGCGTGCCATTCGGCGTGTTCGGCGCAGCTGCGCACCTCGGCCAGCGCTTCGCCGAGCGGCTTGCCCTGGTCGAGCGTGATGTTGCGGGCGATGTCTTCCGCGCGCTCGCGCGTGAGCGCGGCCACCTTGCGCAGGATGTTCGAGCGATCGAGCGGCGAGCTCTTGCGCCAGGTCTCGAACGCCTTCTGGGCGGACTGCAGGGCCAGGTCCAGGTCGGCCTTGGAGGCGTGCGGCAGCTGGCCGATCACCTGCTGGTTGGCGGGGTTGAAGACGTCCTGGGTCTTGCGGCCTTCACCCGAGAGGAATTGGCCGTTGATGTAGAGGGAGAGCGAGGGGTATGCGGACATGGCGACTCCGGGGAGAACGGGGAGGAGAACCGGTCGATTCTGGCCCAGATCGCCGGGCCGTGCTGTCGCCCGTGCTGCAACCCTTTGCGCTCCGGGAATAGCAAAGGGCCACCGAGGTGGCCCTTGCTGGTCCGGGAACCGCGCCCTTCGGTGCGGAAACGGTTGTCGGCGTCGGTGACGGGTTCCGAGGATCTGCCCAGTGTTGCAGCCGGTTTGTCGCCTTGAAGGTTCCCAGTGTAGGGACGAACCGGCCGCCCCGAATCTCCGAAAAGGCGGGGTTTCGGCCCCCATTTGGCTGGGGGCCCTCGCGGACTGAGCCGACAATCCGGCTTCACCCTTCTCGACGACCCTCCCGTGACCGGCCCCCGCTTCACCCCCCACACCCTGCGTCCCACGCCCGAGCAGCTGGCCATCCAGTCCGCCACCGACAAGTACATCGTGGTGGAGGCCAACGCCGGCGCCGCCAAGACCACCACGCTCGCGCTGCGCATGGCCGAGTCCGCCGCATGGGGTGTCCCGCCCGAGAAGATCATCGCCCTCACCTACACCGAACCCGCGTGCGACGCCTTGCGGGCCGCGCTGAAGAAGCTGGGCGTGCCGTACGACACCACCCGGCGCTTCCGCATCGGCACCTTCGAGCAGTTCGCCTCCGCCGTGCTGCGGCGTGTCGAGGGCGACACACCCGAGCACCTGCTCACGCCGCAGGGCCTGCGGCCTCACGTGCTCGCCGCGCTGCAGCTGGTGGAGGACAACGCCAACGAACGCCACCCCGACCGCCTGATGTTCCCGGCGGCCGGCGATGCCCTGGTCGAGGAATTCCTGCGCGAGGCCCACCACCTCAAGGGCACGATGCAGCTCGACACCGACCTCGAGGAACGCCCGCTCACCCCGGACACCGCCGACGACCTGGGCCGCAACTACGCGCTGCTCAAGGCCTTCCGCGTCTACGAGAACCAGCGCCGCCGCGGCTCGGTCGACCACCCGCTGTTCCGCGGCCCCGGCGACGCCACGTACGACCTGGCCCAGCTCATCTGGTCCGACAACCTCGAACGCGGCGCGCCCGGCTGGCCCGTGGGCATCCGCACCCTGGTGCTCGACGAGATGCACGACCTGAACCAGAGCATGTTCGTCATCCTCGACCGCATCCTCACCAGCAACCGCGAGGCCTTCTTCTGCGGCGCGGGCGACCGCGACCAGGTCATCCACAAGGTGGCCGGCGCCGACGCGCGCTTCATGGGCGATGCGCTGGAAGACCAGGGCCGGCGCAAGGTACGCCGCTGCCCGCTCACGGCCTCGTACCGCTTCGGCTCGCGCCTCGCCCAAGGCGCTTCGCGCCTGGCGGGCAAGCCCTACGCCTCGCATGCCGACGGCGACACGCGTGTCACCGTCACGCCCTACGACGGCCCCGGCCAATGCGAGGCCCACGTCGTCTCGGCCGCCCAGGCATGGCGCAGCGGGAAGGCGCACCGACTCTCGCAGTTCGCGGTGCTGCTGCGGCATCCGCACCAGTCCGTCGCCATCGAGAATGCACTGCTGCGCGCCGGCCTGCCCTACGTCACCGCGGGCTTCGACAGCTACCTCATGCGCCCCGAGGTGCTGCTCGTGCGCGGCCTGCTGGCCGTGGCCACGCGCGACTTCTCCAGCATCGACGACCCCGACACCCGCCGGCGCATCGTCGAGGCTTTCGTGTTCTTCGGCGACATCACCATCACCACGCGCGAAAGCGACCGCGACGAACCCGCCGCGCTGCTGGCCCATGCCGTGCGCGCCGTCACCGACGACCCCACCATCCTGCCGGTGTTCTTCGACAACCAGGTGCTCCGCAACGCGGTGCCGGCGGTGCGGCAGCGCCTCGAGGCCGCGGTCGCCGTGGCCCGCGACCACCAGGGCGACGGCCTGCTGGCCGCGCTGCTCGCGGCCTTGCAGCCGCGCGAACTCGCGTCGCGCGTGCTGGTGGGTGCGGGACCGCTGCGAGCCATCGAAGCCAACCTCGCCGGACTGCAGCGCTCGGCCGAGGGCCATCCGTCCGCGGCCGCGTTCTTCCAGAGCCTGAACACCTTCGAGCGGCAGCAGCGCGAACGCCGCGCCGCCGACTGCCTCGTGCTGGCCCAGGTGGAGGCCGCCAAGGGCCTCGAATACGAGCAGGTGATGATCCCCTTCCTGCGCCAGGACACCTTCCCCGACCGTGACACGCCGGACGACGAGGAACGCAACCTGTTCTACGTGGCCATCACCCGCGCCCGCAGCCAGCTGAGCCTGCTCGCCCATGCACGGGCGCCCAGCCGGTTCATCGCCGATGCGGGGTGGAAGGTGCCCACGGTCACCACGGCGGCCGCGCCGTCGGCATGAGGGCCTTCAAGCCTGCCGCGCCACCCGCTCCGCCAACCGCTCGATGCCTTCCGCCGACAGATCGTCCGCCAGCACCTGCCGCGCACTCGCCCGCTGCTGCCAGCACCGTCCGAGCGACCGCGCATACAGCGGGTCGTAGTGCCGCGCCAGCAGCGCCGACAGCAGCGGCACCAGCTGCCCGCTGGCCGCCCAGGCCTGCCACTCGGCCAGCTCCGCGTTCGCCACCAGTCCCTTCAGCGCGGCCAGCCGCGACGTCAGCGCCTCCGGACTCTCCACCAGCCAGGCGTAGTCGCGCAGCAGGAAGTCCACGCGCGGCGCCACCGGCGCCACGATCTCCACCAGCGGGCTGCGGAACATCGCCTCCGTCAGCGCCTCCGGCACGGTGATGCGCCCGATGCGCCGGCTTTCCGCCTCGACCCACACGGGCCGTGACGGATCCAGCCGCGAGAGCACGTCGAACAGCTGCGTCTCGAACCCCTTCTGCGACGGCTGCGGGCGGCCGGGCACCTCGCCCAGCACGGAGCCGCGGTGCACGGCGAGCGCTTCCAGGTCCACCACCTGCTCGCCGAGGTGGCCCAGGTGCTGCAGCACGCGCGTCTTGGCGCTGCCCGTGGGGCCGCACAGCACGCGCCACTGCAGCGCGTCGGCCAGCACCGGCAGGCGGTCCACCACGTGGTGGCGCCAGCCCTTGTAGCCGCCCTTGAGCTGCTGCGCGTCCCAGCCCACGAGCCGCAGCACGTTCACGAAGCTGCCGCTGCGCATGCCACCACGCCAGCAGTACACGAGCGGGCGCCACTTCGCATCGAAGCCGCGGAAGCGTTCGTCGAGGTGGCGGGCGATGTTGCGGGCCACCATGGCGCCGCCGATCTTGCGCGCCTCGAAGGCCGAGACCTGGACATACGTGGTGCCGACGATGCGGCGCTCCTCGTCGTCCAGCACGGGGCAGTTGATCGACCCCGGGATGTGGTCCAGGGCGTATTCGGCGGGCGAGCGGGCGTCGATGATCACGTCGAAGCCGGCGAGGTCGTCCACGGTGTAGGTCTTGGCGGTCACGGGAGGGTCCGGATGAGAGGGTCAGGCATGTGCCGGCGCGAGGCCGCGCCGCAGGCGGGCGCTGGCACCATCGACGGCGAACACCAGCACGAACATCGCGATCAGCACCGTGGCCGACTGCGCCTGCTGGAAGAGCGAGAGGTGGAAGTAGAGCATCTGCCCGAGCCCGCCCGCGCCGACGAACCCGAGCACCGCGGCCATGCGGATGTTCATCTCCCAGCGGTACAGCGTGTAGGCCAGCCACTGCGGTGCCACCAGAGGCAGCATGCCGTACGCCAGCGCGGCCACGCGCGGCGCACCCGCGCCGCGCAGCGCGGCTTCGGAAGAACGCGGGGCGTTCTGCAGCGTTTCGGCGAAGAGCCGGCCGAGCACCCCCAGGGTGTGCAGCGCGAGCGCCAGCACACCGGCGAAGGGGCCGAGCCCCGCGGCCAGCACCATCAGCGCGGCCCACACCAGCTCGGGCACGCTGCGCAGCAGGTTCAGCACGAACCGCGCAGCCACCGCGGCCGGTCCGCCCCAGCGCCCCGCCGCGGGCAAGGCGATCACGACCGCGCCCAGCGCGGCGAGCACCGTGCCCACCGCCGACACCGCGAGCGTCTGCAGCGCGGCGCGTGCCGTGGTGGCGACGAACGGGCCCGACAGGTCCGGGGACAGGAACTCCCCGATGAAGCGGCCCATGGACCGCATCGACTCGGCGGCGAACAATCCCCGCAGGTCGAGCCCGAGGTACACGAAACTCGCGACGACGGCGCCGAGCACCATCCCGGCAGCGGCCCAGCCGCGGCAGCGCGACGACGCGAAGCCGTTCATGCCAGCACCCGCCGAAGCCCGGCGCTGAACGCGTCGGCCAGCAGCACGAGCAGCAGGAACGTGGCGAGGATCATGCTCGCCTCGCCCCCGTTGAGCATCTTCATCGACTGGTCCATCAGCTGACCCAGTCCGCCGGCCCCCACGAACCCCATCACCACCGAGGCCCGCACCGCGCACTCCCAGCGGTACACGGTGTACGACACCAGCTCCGGCGCCGCGCCCGGCAGCAGCCCGTAGGCGAACGCCATGCGCCGCGAGGCGCCGGCCTCCAGCAGCGCACGGGCGGGCCGGGCGTCCACCGACTCCAGGATCTCCGCGTACACCTTGCCGAGCATGCCGCCATAGGTGATCGCGAGCGCGAGCACCCCGGCCGCGGGCCCGAGGCCCAGCGCCCGCACGATCACGAGGGCCCACACGACCTCGGGGATCGCCCGCAGCACCATCATCACGCCACGCGCGAGCCCACGCACGGCGGCTCCCACCACCGACCGACGCGCCGGTCCGATGCGGGACACCGACAGCGACCGCGCCATCACGAACGAGAACGGCACGGCGATGACCCACGCGAGGGCCGTGCCCGCCGTCGCCATCGCGAGCGTCTCGAGCGTGGCCCGTCCGAGCAGCGCGAGGAACGCCGGATCGGTGGACGGCGGCAGGAAGCCCGCGAGGAACCCGCCCATCACCGCGAGGTTGCCGCCATCGAACAGCTGCCACGGCTTGAACTCGGCCAGCACGAGCAGCGGCCAGGCGACCACCACGGCCAGCACGACGAAGGTGCCGCGCCGGCGGGCATCCGGATCGGGCCAGCGGGTCATCGGCACATCGCCGGAGCGGCGGCGGCGTCCACCAGCGCGCCCTCGGACGCCGTGGCCGCGGCCTCGCCTTCGTACAGGGCCTGCAGCCGCGCGGGCGTCACGTCCCCGGCCGGCAGGTCGAACATCACGCGGCCGGCGCGCACGCCCACCACCCGCGGGAACCACTTCAAGGCGAGGTCCACCGCATGCAGCGAGGCCACCAGCGCCGCGCCGGTGGCCTCGCTCTGCGCGACCAGCCGCGACACCAGCAGCTCCGACGTTGCCGGATCGAGCGACGAGACCGGTTCGTCCGCCAGCAGCAGGTCCGGCCGCTGGTACAGCACCCGCGCCACCGCGACACGCTGGAGCTGCCCGCCGGAGAGGCGGTCGCACCGGTCGAACAGCCGGTCCGCGAGCCCCAGCCGCTCGAGCGCGTCGTGCGCGCCCGCGGTGTCGGCGGGGTGGACGAGGGACCACAGCGCCTTGCCCACCGTCCATTGCCCGAGCCGCCCGGCCAGCACCGCGGTCACCACCCGCTGGCGCGGCGGGAGCGGCGGCGCCTGGTGCACGGCACCGATGCGCGCGCGCAGCCGGCGCAATGCACCCGCCCCCAGGCCCCAGGGTTCGGTGCCGAGCAGTTCGACACGGCCGTCCGTGGGACGCAGCGACGCGCCCGCGACCCGCAGCAGCGTCGTCTTGCCCGCCCCCGACGGGCCGATCAGCGCGATGCGTTCACCGTCCGCGACGGACAGGTCCACCGCCTCGAGCGCCCGGCGACCGCCCGGATGCACCACCCCGACCCCCGACAGACGAAGGGCCACCGTCACGCTCCCCTGCCCCGCCCCGTCACTTGATCAGGCCGGTATCGCGGGCGACGGCCTCGATGCCGTCGTAGTTCGCCGCCGACGTGGGCACGAACCGCGAGGCCTTCTGCAGGTCCATGATCTCCTTGTGGGCCGGGTTCGCCGGGTCGAGCTTCAGGAAGGCGTCGGTGATCTTGCGCACCACGGCCGGGTCGAGCTCGGGCCGAACGGTCCAGTTGTAGTCGTAGTACGGCGGCGTGGTGGCCAGCACCCGCACCTTCGCCGCATTGGGGTTGTTCGCCTCGACGAGCTTGTCCATCACGGACGCGTTCAGCACGCCGGCCTCGGCCCGGCCCGAGGCCACGAAGGCCACGGTCGCGTCGTGCGCGCCCGAGTACGCCACCGCCTTGAAGTCGCGCTCCGGCACCACGCCGGCCTGGTTCAGGAAGTGGCGCGGCATCAGGTGGCCCGACGTGGACGCCGGCGCGCCGAACGCGAAGGTCTTGCCCTTCAAGTCGGCGAGGGTCTTGGCCGTGCTGGCGGCCGGCACGATGAAGCGGCTCGTGAACCTCGCGTCCTCGGCGCGCTGCACGATGGGCACCGCGCCGCCCTGCGTGCGCAGCTTCGCCTGCACGAACGTCAACCCGCCCAGCCAGGCGAGGTCGATCTTTTTCGTGGCAAGGCCCTCGACCACGGCTGCATAGTCGGTCACCGGGGTGAACTGCACGTCGAGCCCCGTCTCCTTCTTCAGGTAGTCGCCCAGGGGTTTGAACTTGCGCTGCAGCTCGGTGGGCGCCTCGTCGGGGATCGCGGACACGCGCAGCACGTCGGCGTGCGCGGACAGCGAGGCGACGGCGAGGAGGGTGGCGCCCAGGGCGCGGGTGATGGAGGAGGTCATGGGTGGAACGTGGAAGCCGCGAGGAGAACCCCGGATGATGCCTGCATTTGCCTCGCGCTGAGACAATCGCCGCATGACCGAGACAACCTCCCCCCTTCGCCTCACCAGTTTCTCCCACGGCGGCGGCTGCGGCTGCAAGATCGCGCCCGGGGTGCTGTCCGAGATCCTGCGCCACGGCGGCGGCGGGCTGATCCCGCCCGAGCTGATGGTGGGCATCGAGACCGCCGACGACGCCGCGGTGTACCGCCTGAACGACTCGCAGGCGCTGATCGCCACCACCGACTTCTTCATGCCGATCGTCGACGACCCGTTCGACTTCGGCCGCATCGCCGCCACCAACGCCATCAGCGACGTCTACGCGATGGGCGGCCGCCCGATCATGGCGCTGGCCCTCGTCGCGATGCCCGTGAACCAGTTGCCGCTCGACGTCATCGGCCGGATCGTCGAGGGCGGGCAATCCGTCTGCCGCGCCGCCGGCATCCCGATCGCCGGCGGCCACACCATCGACTCGGTCGAACCCATCTACGGCCTCGTCGTGATGGGCCTCGTGCACCCCGACCGCGTGCGCCGCAACGCCGACGCGCGGCCGGGCGACCTGCTCGTGCTGGGCAAGGGGCTGGGTGTCGGCGTGATGTCGGCCGCCCTCAAGAAGGGCCGGCTCGACGCCGATGGCTACGCGCGCATGATCGACACCACCACCCGCCTGAACACGCCGGGCATTCGCCTGGCCGCGCTCGACGGCGTGCACGCGCTGACCGACGTCACGGGCTTCGGGCTCGCCGGCCACGCGCTCGAACTCGCGCGGGGCGCCGGCGTGTCGGTCGCCATCGACTGGCACCGCGTGCCGAAGCTGGCCGGCGTGGAGACGCTCGTGGCCGAGGGCTTCGTGACGGGCGCCTCGGCCCGCAACTGGGACGGCTACGGCGCCCAGGTCGACCTGCACGGCGACCTGCCCGCCACGGCCCGCCCGCTGGTCACCGACCCGCAGACGTCCGGCGGCCTGCTGGTGAGCTGCTCGGACGCCGCCGTCGATGCGGTGCTGGAGGTCTTCCGCAGCGAGGGTTTCGCCGACGCCGCGGTGATCGGCCGGGTGGACGCGGGCCCGGCCCGCCTGCACGTGGCGCGCTGAACGGCGCCCGGGTCATTCCCTCACCGCTTGCGCGGCGCCGCCTCCTGCGGCGACTGGGTGTCGACCACCCAGTCCAGCGGATCGAGTTCGGGGCGCACCAGCGGCCGGGCCACGGCGGCCTGGCGCACCGGCTCCGGATGCAGCGGCACGGCGCCCGAGGGAGGTGCCGGTGGCGCGGGCTTCTTGCGCGGCTCGCGGTACACGAGCAGCAGCACCGCCCCCGCCACGGCCATCAGCCAGGCCACGGGCGCCAGCGTGCGAAAACCCTGGGCCACGGCCGATTCGCCCAGGAAGACCGGCACCACCATCAGCAGCAGGCCGCCGAAAACGAGCTGGAGCGCGGCCCCACGTCGGCGGCGGGGCGTCCAGGCGGATCGGGGGCGGGGCGGACGCGGCATGGGCAGGGGTTGAGGCGATGACAAGGAATGATAGTGACTTCGTCCCGTTCCGCCGTGTGACACCTTTCATGGCTTCGCCCCGGATAACCCCCTAGTTCTAGGGAGTCAACCCCCCAACAATACGGACGAGCGGGGGCTCCGGCACCGCTTACCATCGCAATCGTTCGTCCCCCGTCCCCTCGTTCCACCCGAGCCGCCTCGCCGGTCCGGGTGGTTCGCCGTTTGGCCGACCCGTTCGATACGCAGTCCCTTTCATGAGTCCAACCAGTCCAGCCGCCACCGACACGTCGAACGACACGGTGCCCGACCGCCTGGCGTCCACCGACGCCGCCGACGCCCCGCTGAAGGTTCTCGTGGTGGACGACCATGCCCTGCTGCGCGTGGGCATCGTGACGAGCCTGCGCTCCATCGAGCACGTGAACCTGCGGCTGTTCGAGGCGGGCAACCTCAGCGACGCCATCGACATCTACCGCAACGAGCCCGACATCGCGCTCGTGCTGCTCGACCTCAACATGCCCGACAGCAAGGGGCTGCAGGGCCTCAAGCAGTTCGTCGAGACCTTCCCGCTCGCGAAGGTGGCCGTCATCAGCGGCACGCAGGACGAGTTCGTGATCGGCCACGTGCGTGCGCTCGGCGCGGTGGGCTACGTCACGAAGGGCCAGGACGCCCGCGCCATGTCCGACATCGTGCTGGGCCTGCTCGGGCGCCCGGTGCCGAACGAACTGGGCGGCGCACGGTTCCCGCGGTTCCCCAACTCGTCGCGCTACGACCGGGTCGCCGAGCTGGGCCCGCGCCACCTCGAGATCCTCGAGCTCGTGCTCTCGGGCTGTTCCAACCAGGAGATCAGCACGGCCACCGGGCTGTCCCTGGGCACCATCAAGAACTACGTCTCCACGATCCTGCTGGCGCTCGACGTCAAGTCGCGCTCCCACCTGATCAGCCTGTTCCGCTGACGTGACGTTCCGGCTTTCCCCCGCGGCCACGCTGCCGCACCCGGACGGCGGGCTGGAGTTCGCCCTCGACCGGCGCCGCGCCCGCGTGCGCTCGACGCAGCTCGAACGCCTGCTGATGCGTTCGCGCCAGCAGCTGATCGTGGCCTTCGCACTCGCCGCCGTGCTGTGGGTGGGCGACTGGCTGCTGACCCGCCGCCCCGAGGCCGTCTGGTGGGGCCTGCTGGTGCACGGCGCCCAGGCCGTGCAGTGGGCCGTGGCCCGCGCGTTCCACCGCCGCGGGCGCGCCGCGCTCGTCGAATCGGCCACGTGGCTCAACCGGTACCAGACCAGCCTGTTCCTGTCGTCGCTCGCCTGGGGCATGTCCGCGCTGATGGTGGTGCAGCACGAGCCCAGCCTGCTCATCGTCACCGTGTGGGTGCTGGCCCTGCTCGGCATGGCCGGCATCGGCGCGCACGTGGTGTCGGCGGTGCAGCCGGCCATCTACCTGTGGGTCGTGCCGCTGCTGCTGCCGCTCGTGCTGCTGATGCTGCAGCGGGGCGGTCCGGTGCAGGTCAGCGTCGCGGTGCTCGTGATCGGCTTCGGATCGATGGCGATCTTCTTCGCCACCTCGATGCACCGCCTGCTGAAGACCGCGCTGCAGACCAAGCTCGACAACGACGCGCTCGTGCGCGCGCTGCGCCAGCAGGTGGTGCTCGTGGAACGCGCCGACCGCGAGAAGAGCCGCTTCCTCGCGTCGGCCAGCCACGACCTGCGCCAGCCCATGCACGCGCTGGGCCTCTTCGCCGGGGCACTCGACAAGCACCTCAACGGCACGGCGCTGCAGCCCACCGTGAAGAACATGATGCGCGCCATCGACGCGCTGGAGCAGTCGTTCAGCGCGATGCTCGACATCTCCAAGCTCGACGCCGGCGTGATCGAGGCCAACCTGCAGTCGTTCCCCATCCGCGACCTGTTCCGCGTGCTGCACATGCACTGCAGCGGCCAGGCCGAGGAGCTGGGCCTGTCGCTGCGCTTCAAGCCGGGCGGCAAGATCGTCACGAGCGACCCTCAACTGCTGCAGCGCGTGCTGAGCAACCTGATCCACAACGCCATCCGCTACACCCGCGAGGGCGGTGTCGTGGTGGTGGTGCGCAGCCGCGGTGGCCAGGACAGCATCGAGGTGTGGGACACCGGCATCGGCATCCCCGAGGACGAACTGCCCCGCGTGTTCGACGAGTTCTACCAGGTCACGAACCCCGGCCGCGACCGTTCTCGCGGCCTCGGCATGGGACTCGCGATCGTCAAGCGCCTCGTGCTGCTGATGGGCCACAGCCTCGAGGTGCATTCGCGCCCGGGCCACGGCACGGTGTTCCGCATCCTGCTCAAGCCCACCGAGATGGCGGAGATGGACAGCGTCGTGCTGGGTGCCGACACGGTGCCGTCCCCCATCGACGAGGACCGCACGGTGTTGCTGATCGACGACGAAGAGAGCATCCGCACCGGCATGCGCGAGTTGCTCCAGACCTGGGGCTACCAGGTGCTCACGGCCGGCAACATCCAGGAGGCCTGCACCGAGGTGAGGCGCCACGCGGGCGTGATCGACCTCGTCATCTCGGACCTGCGCCTGGCCAACAAGGAAGACGGCATCGGCGCGATCGAGCGGGTGCGCGAGGCGTACGGCGCCCCGCTGCCCGCCCTGCTGATGACCGGCGACACCTCGCCCGAGCAGGTGAAGCGGGCGCACGAAAGCGGGCACCGCGTGCTGTTCAAACCGGTGCGCACCCGTGACCTGCACACCGTACTTCGGGGGATTCCCTGATCACCGGATCGCCCTGAGACTCCGCGGCTGACCGGGCACTCACCTTGGTCACTTGTGAACAATTCACGCGGGCCCCTAGGATGCTCGCTGCTTTGCCTTTCCGAAGGGATGGACCGTGGCACCGACGCGAACTCGATTCAGACTGGCACGATGGGCGGCCTGCATGGCCGGGGTGGCGGCCCTGGCCTCGCCCCCGGCCCACGGGCAGGCGACCGCCCCGGGCCTCGCGCCCGTGAGCCCCGTGATGGCGAGCGCCCTCGCCCGCCAGCGCGATGCCGAGACCCTCGTCGCCCTCAGTGCGGAAGGCAAGGCCCTCCTCGAACGCGACGTCATCAAGCTCGACGGCTACACCTACTGCGGCGCGGCCATCGCCCTCGCCGAGCAGGGTGAGTTCCGCCAGAGCATCCGCGCGGCCAGCAAGGCCCTGCACCTCGGCAACGTGGGCCCCAACGAGGACCTGCAGGCCGTCGCCCAGCGCGACCTCGCCATCGCCTACAGCTACGCCGGGCTGCTCGACGAGGCCGAACGCTACGCCCGCGCCACCCTCAAGCTGAAGGTCAATGACCCGCAGCAGTCGTATGCCCCGGCCCACAAGGTGCTGGGTGACGTGGCCGCGCGCCGCGGCAAGTTCGACGAGGCCGTGGCCGCCTACAACGAGGCCCTCGCGCTCGCGAGCCCCCGCTACCGCCCGCTCGTGCTCGTGTCGCTGGCCAACGCCAGCACCGGCGCGGGCCGCCCGCTCGACGCCCTCGCCCAGCTCGACCGCCTCGCCGGCAGCGAGGCCGACAAGATCGGCCCGTACTACCGCCGCAGCCGCGCCAACGCCCAGCTGGCCGCCGGCAAGCCCGACGAGGCGCTCGCGCTGTTCAAGGCCGTGGCCACGGACGGCCTCGCAGGCCAGGACGGCGCCTACCACCGCATGTGGGCCACCGAAGGCATCGGCCGCGTCGAGCTCGCCCGCAATGACCGCCCCGCGGCGCTGGCCGCCTACCTCGACACCGTGCGCCAGGCCGACCAGCTGCGCGGCAAGTTCATCTCGGACGAGTTCAAGACGGGCCTGTTCGGCAACGTGCAGTCCGTGTTCGACACCGCGCTCGCGCTGAGCGTCGAGACGCGCAACTTCGAGGCCGCCTGGGAACTGTCCGAAGCCTCGCGCTCGCGCCAGCTGCTCGACGCGGTGCGCGACCGGGCCACCGACAGTTTCGCGAACCAGCGCGTCTCGCTGCCCGACCTGCAGAAGGCGCTGGCCGCCGACGAGGCGGTGCTTCAGTACCACGTGCTGCCCGAACGCACCATCGTGTGGGTCGTCACGAAGACGGGCCTGTCGGCCTCCATCCTGCCCACCGGCGAGGCGGCGATGGCCGCGCAGGTGGAAGCCTTCCGCCGCAGCATCGTCGAGCGCCGCCGCGACACCGCCGCCGTCGCTCAGGCCACCTACAAGATGCTCACCGGCGACGTGAACCTCGCCGGGCGGCCGCGGGTCTACGTGGTGCCGCACGGCCCGCTGCACTACCTGCCCTTCCAGGCACTGCACGACGGCAAGGGCTACCTGATCGAACGCTCGGCGCTGGCCGTGTGGCCCTCGTCGGCGGTCGGCGCCCGCCTGCTCGGCCGCGGCAACGCCCCGGACGCCTCGCTGCTCGGCTTCGGCAACCCCACCACCGACCGCAACGTGCCGCTGCCCGGCGCCGAACGCGAGGTGGTCGAGGTGTCGCGCCTCTTCGGCAACAGCCAGGTGTTCCTGCAGCAGGAGGCCACGAAGGCGCGCTTCCGTTCCACGGCGAACCGGTCCGCCGTGCTGCACGTCGCCGCGCACGCGGAGGTCGACGAGGTCGACCCGATGTTCTCGCGCATCCTCTTCGCCTCGTCGCCGCTCGAACCCGGCCTGCTGGAGGCCCGCGAGATCTACAACATCGACCTGAAGGGCGTGCAGCTCGTGACGCTGTCGGCGTGCGAGAGCGGCCTCGGCAAGGTCGCCCGCGGCGACGAGATCATCGGCTTCACCCGGTCGTTCCTGTCGGCCGGCGCCACCAGCATCATCGCGTCGCTGTGGCCCGTGGCCGACGAGTCCACCGACGTGCTGATGAACCGCCTCTACAAGGACATGGCCGCCGGCCGCGACCTGATGGGCAGCATGCAGCAGGCCCAGCTCGAGGTGCAGAAGAACCGCCGGTTCGCCCACCCGTTCTTCTGGGCTCCGTTCAACGTGATCGGCAACGGGCGCCTGCTCGTCGCCGCCACCCCGGCCCAGGCGGCCCGCTGATGGACCTCCGCATGAAACACCCCCTCGCCCTGTGCGTGGCCGCAGCGCTCGCCTCGCTCGCCGCCCTCCCCGCCGCCGCGCAGGCGCCCGCAGAGGCTGCCGCCCCGGCGCGCTTCACCCTCACCCGCGTGCAGTTCCCCGAAACCACCGCCGTGCCGCCCGACGTGCTGCAGCAGGCCGTGGCCCCGTTCATCGGCAAGGAGATCTCCTCCGCCGAACTCGGTCCCATCGCCGCCGCGGTGCGCCGCGTCTACGAGGACCGTGGCCTCGGGCTCGCCGGCGTCGCCTTCCCCAGCCAGAACCTGGCTGGCGGCGTGCTGCTCGTCGCCATCTCGGAGCCCCGCATCGCCCGGCTGATCGTCGAGAACCCCGAAAAGCCCCCCATCCCCGACGCCCGCACGCGCGCGGTGCTCGAACGCAACGGTGTCGCCGCCGGCCAGCCACTCGACCTGCGCCAGCTCGACCGCGCGATGTACACGCTCAACGACTGGCCCGGCGTGAAGGCCAAGGCCACGCTGACCCCCACCGGCGACGAGAACGCGTACAGCGTCGCGGTGCAGACCGAAGCGGGCCGGTCGTGGGACGCGAGCGTCGACGCCGACAACCACGGCACCGACATCAGCGGCAAGGCGCGCATCGGCGCGCTGGCGCGCTGGAACAACCCGCTCGGCATCGGCGACAACCTCGACCTGCGGCTCGTCGCGTCCCAGGGCAGCGGCAACCTCGTGGGCCGCATCGGCTACGAGGCACCCATCGGCCCCACGCCTTGGCGCGCCGGCGTGGGCTACTCCCGCGTCAACTACGAGCTCAACGACTCGTTCGACGGCGCGCTGGGCACGGCGGACGTGGTCGACGCGTCGCTGTCGTACCCCTTCATCCGCAGCCGCGACCTGAACGTCGTGGGCCGCCTGTCGGCCGAACACAAGAAGCTGTACGACGAGTTCTTCGACGAATCGTCCGACAAGCGCATCACCGCGGCCACCGCGCAGGTCTCGTTCGAATCGCGCGACGGCCTCTGGGGCGGCGGCTACAACGGCGGCTTCGCCGGGCTCATGTTCGGCCGGCTGCGCACCAGCGCCACCGTGCAGGAGAGCATCGACACCACCACGCTCGGGGGTTTCACGAAGCTCACGGGCCAGGCCACGCGACTGCAGTCGCTCACGCAGAACTTCTCGCTGTACCTCGGCCTCGCCGGCCAGGCCGCCAGCCAGAACCTCGACAACGCCGAGAAGATGACCCTCGGCGGCCCGCGCGGCGTGCGCTCGTACCCCGCGGCCGAGGCGCCGTCGGACCAGGGGGCGATCCTCAACACCGAGGTGCGCTGGTGGGTCAACCCGCAGTGGAGCACCTTCCTGTTCTACGACCTCGGCCACGGCCGCGCCCGCAAGGAGCCGGGCGCCTCCGTCGAGGACAACACCCGCACGCTGCACGGCACAGGCCTCGGCCTGCAGTACACCAACCCCGAGCTGTTCACGCTGAAGGCCACCCTCGGGGTGCGCGGCAAGAGCGAGCCGGTGTTGTCGGACACCGACGACACGGGCCGCAGCCTGCTGCTCGTGCAGATCCAGCATTCGTTCTAGGAGCCGTCCATGAACCCGACCCTCTCCCCGCGCCGCAAGGCCCCGGCGACGCGCCTGCTGCCGGTCGCCTTCGCCGCCATGCTGGCCGCCGGCAGCGCCCTGGCCCAGACCCCGCCCGCCACCAACGCCCTGCCCGTCGTCAACGGCGCCTTCACCCCGCGCAACGCCACCATCGGCGCGAACACCGGCACCGCCGGGGCGCCGGTCATGAACATCAACCAGAACGCGGCCCGCGGCGTGATCGAGTGGCAGAGCTTCGACATCGGCTCGGCCGCCCGCGTCAACATCGTGCAGCCGAACGCGCAGAGCGTGCTCGTCAACCGCGTGGTCGGTGCGAACGCCCCGATGAGCCAGATCTACGGCACGATGAGCGCGAACGGCCGCGTCTTCCTCGTGAATCCGGCCGGCATCACCTTCGGCGCCGGCGCGCAGATCAATGTCGGCTCGCTCGTGGCCAGCACGCTCGACATCGACGCGTCGATGACGGCGAACAACTACGAGCTGCTCGTCAACCCCGCCACCACGACCATTCCCCTGGGCGGCAACAACCTCGCCGGCATCACCGTGGAGACCGGCGCCACCATCACCGCCGACCCGGCCGGCGGCGGCTCGGTCGTGCTCGTCGACACCAGCCGCGTCACGCACAACGGCGTGGTCGACGCCCTGCGAGGCCGGGTGGCGATGAGCACCGGCAGTCTCGCGAACGTGGTCCTGCCCGCCACCACCAGCGGCTTCATCGACCTGGTCGTCACCCAGGCCTCGACGTCGGCGAGCTTCGTCAGCACCGATGTCGACTCGCGCATCACCGCCGAAGGAGGTTCGGTCGTGATCGGCAACCGGGGCCAGCGGACGACGGCCAACAGCGACAGCATCACGCTCGGGGGGGTCATCAACGTGGGTTCCACCACGGGTGCGGCCGGCTCGGTGCTGGTGGACGCCGGTGACGGCCCCTCCAGCAGCGTGTACCTGACGGACAGCAGCGTCATCGCCGCGATGGGCACGGGTGCGGGCCAGACCGGCGGCTCGGTGACCCTGCGTGGCGGCTTCCTGACGATGGAGGAACGCTTCAATCTCACGGCGCTGCCGACCCTGACCGGCGCGACCATCGACGTCAGCGGCAGTGCCGGCGGCGGGGTCATCGCGATCGGCGACGCCACCACGCGCGGCGCGCAGGTGGGTGCGGGCAACCTCCTGTCGGCCGACGCCACGGCCTCCGGCAATGGCGGCCGCATCACCGTGGCCGCGAACTACCGCAACCCAGGCGCCACGGCCCCGGCGGCCCGAAGCGACTACGGCGTCGCCGAGGTCTACGGCACGCTCACCGCACGCGGCGGACTGCAGGGCGGCAACGGCGGGCGGATCGACACCTCGGGCCAGGCGATCACCACGCGGCTGGGCGTCCTGGGCGACATCTACGCCGGCCGCATCGACGCCAGCGCCCGCGCGGCCGGCGGCGCGGCCGGCACGTGGACGATCGACCCGTTCAACGTCACCATCTCGAACACCGCACCGACCTCCTCCGGGCCCACGTGGACACCCACGGCCCCGGACGCGCAGATCAACGCGGACGACATCAGCAGCGCGCTGAACGCCGGCACCAACGTCGAGATCAACACCGGCACCACGGGCATCGGCAACCAGGCCGGCACCATCACCATCGTCAACGGCACGACCATCTCGCGCACCACGGCAGGCGCGGCCACGTCGCTCACGCTCCGTGCGCACGACAGCATCACGATGGACGGCGCCGCGATCAGCGGCACCGACACCGCTCCGCTGAACGTGAACCTGTTCAGCGACCTGGACGGCAACGGCACCGGCGGCGTCGCCCTGATCAACAGCAGCCGCATCACCACCGGCGGCGGCAACGTGACCATCAGCGGCGGCGTCGACCCCGCCACCGGCTACGCGGCCGGCAACGCCCAGCTGGGCGGTGTCCTGCTCAGCGGCGCCTCCATCGACACCACCACGGCCAACGGCACCGCCGGCAACATCACCGTGCGCGGCCGGTCCGCGGCCGGCGCGAACGAGAACGGGGTCTCGATCACGGCGTTCTCGTTCCTGAGCGGCAACGACATCACCATCCTCGGCCAGGCCAGCCAGGGTGCCGGCACCTCCGTGCAGGACAGCTTCTTCAGCACCACCACCGGCACGATCGACGTGCGCGGGGTGGCCACCCGCACCAACGGGCTGAGCGTGCAGGCCGTCGGGCTCGACCTCGACAACGTCAGCATCTCGTCCGGACAGGGCTCCGTGACCCTCGCGGGCCGCGGCGACGATGCCGGCGTCGCCGGCACCTACCCGGCGGCCACCGGCCTGCAGTACAGCGGCCTGCGCATCAACACGGGGGCCAACAGCACCGGCACCATCCAGATCGCGGGCGAAGCCGCCAACTCCACCGGCGCGGGCATCACCTTCCGCGACGTCGAGGCCGGCGGCCTGACCATCCGCGACGGCACGTCCACGAACATCCCGACCCTCGCCAACGTCAGCATCGGCGCCATCAGTTCCGACGGCCTCGCGCTCGCACTGGGCCTCGACACCAACCCGACGGCCACCGACGTGCTCACCACCGGGGTGGTCAACTTCCGGCCCGTCTCGGTGAGCGCCACCGGCCAGATCGCCGACGCCGCCGCCGAAGGCATCCTCGTGGGTCCGGGCGGCGACGTGACCTCGGGCTTCGTGATCGACCCGCTGCACTTCGGCACCGCGTTCCGCGCCGACAGCGGCTTCGTGATCGGTTCCAGCACGCACACCGGCCGCATCACGGTCGAGAATGGCGCGCTGGCGGGCAAACGCGCCCAGACCATCACGCTCCAGAACGAAGGCGCCGGTTCGGCCGGCATCACCCTCGGTACCGGCATCGACGTGCGCGACCTCGGCTTGCTGAGCGCCGGGGCCGTCACCCAGGCCGGCGGCATCGCCGTGGACCGCACGCTGCTGATCGGCGGCGGCGGCAACTTCGCGCTCGCCGGGCCGGGCAACACCGTGGGCGGCACCGTGTCGCTCGCCGCCCCGGGCCAGGTCGACCTGCTGGTCGACACGGCGCTCCACGTGGCAACCGGCACCGCCCTGCCCACGTTCGACGCGGGAGCCTTCGCCTCCCGCCAGCCCAACGCCAGCACCGCCGTCACGTCGGCCACGCTGCGCTCCAGCAGCACCGTCGACGTCACGCACGACGTCACCATGACGGGTGCCGGGGGCACGCTCGCCCTGGTCTCGCCCGACTCGGTCACGGTCGACACCGAGACCACCCTCTCCGGGCCCCGGGTGCAGATCTGGTCCCGGGCCATCAGCTGGGTCGACGGCGCCCGGGTGAACTACTACGGGTGCACGTACCCCACCTGCACCCTGTCGGGCATCACCCCGCCGGCCACCGGCAACCAGGCGCTGTTCCCCGACCGGCCCACGGTCACCATCGTGGCCGACAACGTCCAGGGCACGTCCGGCGCCGCGTTCCCGCCGTTCACGTACACCAGCTCGGGCCTGCTCGCCGGCGACGACGCCGCCACGGCCCTGGCCGGCGCCCTGGGCACCACCGCCACCAGCGCGAGCCCGGCGGGCGACTACGCCATCACCCAGGGCACGCTGACCTCGCCCACGGGCTACATCGTCAACTACACGCCGGGCACGTTCACCTTGGCGGCCGGTGCCCCGCCCCCGCCGCCCCCGCCCTCGACCGGCCTGGAGGACGGCCGGGAGATGATCCGCTC
Organism: Piscinibacter gummiphilus; assembly: GCF_002116905.1. Classification (NCBI taxonomy): domain Bacteria; kingdom Pseudomonadati; phylum Pseudomonadota; class Betaproteobacteria; order Burkholderiales; family Sphaerotilaceae; genus Rhizobacter; species Rhizobacter gummiphilus. Next base: position 2,851,804 of record NZ_CP015118.1, on the reverse strand, counting down.
CGCCTTCCTGGCGGAGTACCGGTCGGACGTCTACGGCCGCAACCTCGCCACGCCGTTCATCTGCACGGCGCAGTCGGTCATCAGCGAGAGCGTCGCCCGCGAGAGCGGGTCCGACCCGCTCGCCTCCGAGTGGGGCAAGGTGCGCAACCAGCCGCAGCTGTCGGGGTGCCTCGACGTTGCCAGCGGGGGGCAGTGCGCCGCGTTCTGATGAGGCCCCGAGGTCCGCGCAAAGCCCGGCCCGCCCCCCCGAGGGGAGCAAGGAAACTTGGGGCGGCCCGGCGTTTACTTCGCTCCGCGATCCCGCGACCGGGGGGTTCTGGCCCCCCGGTTTCCTCGAAGTGACTTTCGGCTGATGTTGGAAGACAGCCCGCTTCCTAAAGTACCGCACACCACTGAAATCGCCTTGCCCGGCACCCACCCATGAGCCTCCTGCCCGTCGATGAACTCCTCGCACCGCTGGGCGACGACGCTCCCTGCGGTCCCGACCTGGAGTACGACCCGGCCTTCCTGGCCCTGGAAGAGGCGTCCCGCGGCAAGCCCGAACAGCAGTTCGGCGACACCGTCATCGCCGCGGAAGAGGCCGACTGGCGCGCCGTCTTCGAAGGCGCCCGCGGCCTGGCCGAACGCACCCGCGACCTCCGCGTCGCCGTGCTGCTCGCCCGCTCGGCCGCCCGCCTGCACGGCGTGGCAGGCTACAACGACGCCCTCGCGCTGATCGCCGGCCTGCTCGAGCAGCACTGGGACCACGTCTACCCGCTGCTCGACGCCGACGACAACAACGACCCCACCATGCGGCTGAACGCCCTGGCCCCGCTGGTCGACGGCGCCACCGGCCTCGCCGACTTCCGCGCCGCCTCGGTGCTGGGTGGCCGCTCGCCGCTCACGGTGCGCCAGATCGAACTGGCCGCCGGCAAGGCCGACCCGCGCTCCGACGAGTCCGTGCCGTCCCAGGGCGCCATCCTCGACGGGCTGGCCCAGGGCCAGGCGAACGACGGCGAACTGCTCGCCCGCCTGAAGCAGCCCCAGGCCGAGCTGCAGCGCATCGACACGGTGCTCACCGACAAGGTGGGCAGCGAGGGCCCCGACCTGAAGCCGCTGCAGCTGCTCACCCGCTGGGTGGCCAACGCCGCCACGGAAGCCGAGGCCGCCGCGTCCGGTGGCGGTGCGGCCGAAGGCACGGCCGACGCCGAGGGCGACGACGGCGACTCCGGCAGCGCCACCACCACCCGCGTGGGCACCCCGGGCAGCCTGCGCAACCGCGACGACGTCATCAAGACCCTCGACCGCGTGTGCGAGTGGATCGAGAAGAACGAGCCCACCAACCCGGCGCCGCTGCTGATCCGCCGGGCGCAGCGCCTCATGACCAAGAATTTCATGGACATCATCCGCGACATCGCCCCGGATGGTTTCGCCCAGATCGAGAACCTCGCCGGCCGCATCGACGAGTGACCCGACGTTGTACCGACGTTTCAGCCCCAACCGCATCCTGAACCCAGCGTAGAGGAGCCCCATCATGGCCACCAGCAGTCAAAAGTTCATCGCACGCAACCGTGCACCCCGTGTCCAGATCGAGTACGACGTGGAGCTCTACGGTGCGGAGAAGAAGGTCCAGCTCCCATTCGTGATGGGCGTGCTGTCCGACCTGTCCGGCAAGCCCTCCGAGCCGCTGCCCCCGGTCGCCGACCGCAAGCTGCTCGAGTTCGACGTCGACAACTTCGACAGCCGCATGAAGTCGATGAAGCCGCGCGTCGCCTTCCAGGTGCCCAACACCCTCACCGGTGAAGGCAACATGAGCGTCGACATCACCTTCAACAGCATGGACGACTTCTCGCCGGCCGCCGTGGCCCGCAAGGTCGACTCGCTGAACAAGCTGCTCACCGCCCGCGAGCAGCTGTCCAACCTCATCACGTACATGGACGGCAAGACCGGCGCCGAGGAACTCCTCGCGAAGGTGATCGCCGACCCGGCCCTGCTGTCGAGCCTCGCCAGCGCCAAGAAGGCGACCGACGACGGCGCCGAAGCGAAGTCCGAATAACCCGCAGGCCCAGACGGAGACCGAAATGGCAGAAGCACAGAACCAGTCGTCGGCGCTGCAGGGCGTCGAGTTCCAGGGGGGCGATTTCGCCTCGCTGCTGAACAAGGAATTCAAGCCCAAGAGCGACGAGGCCAAGTCGGCGGTGGAAACCGCCGTGCTGACCCTCGCGCAGCAGGCCCTGTCCCAGACCCAGCTGATCGGCAAGGACGTGGTGGCGTCCATCGAGGCCATGATCGCCGAGCTCGACAAGAAGCTCAGCGACCAGATCAACGTGATCATGCACCACGCCGATTTCCAGCAGATCGAAAGCGCGTGGCGCGGCCTGCACTACCTCGTCAACAACACCGAAACCGACGAGATGCTGAAGATCCGGGTGATGAACATCTCCAAGCAGGATCTCGGCAAGACGCTCAAGCGCTACAAGGGCACGGCCTGGGACCAGAGCCCGATCTTCAAGCGCGTGTACGAAGAAGAATTCGGCCAGTTCGGCGGTGAGCCGTTCGGCTGCCTGGTCGGTGATTACTACTTCAACCAGACCCCGCCCGACGTGGAACTGCTGGGCGAGATGGCCAAGGTCTCGGCCGCCGCGCACACCCCGTTCATCGCCGCGGCCGACCCGTCGCTGATGCAGATGGGCTCGTGGCAGGAACTCGCGAACCCGCGCGACCTGACCAAGATCTTCACCACGCCCGAGTACGCCGGCTGGCGTTCGCTGCGCGAGTCCGACGATGCGCGCTACATCGGCCTGGCCATGCCGCGTTTCCTTGCCCGCACGCCGTACGGCGCGAAGACGAACCCCGTCGAGGAGTTCAACTTCGAGGAAGACACCGGCAACGCCGACCACACCAAGTACGCCTGGGCCAACTCGGCCTACGCGATGGCCGTCAACATCAACCGCTCCTTCAAGGAGTACGGCTGGTGCTCGCGCATCCGCGGCATCGAGTCCGGCGGTGCGGTCGAAGGCCTGCCCACCCACTCGTTCCCGACCGACGACGGTGGCGTGGACATGAAGTGCCCCACCGAGATCGCCATCAGCGACCGCCGCGAGGCCGAACTCGCGAAGAACGGCTTCATGCCGCTGGTGCACCGCAAGAACTCCGACTTCGCGGCCTTCATCGGCGCCCAGTCGCTGCAGAAGCCGGCCGAGTACGACGATCCGGACGCTACCGCCAACGCCAACCTGGCCGCGCGCCTGCCGTACCTGTTCGCCACCTGCCGCTTCGCGCACTACCTGAAGTGCATCGTGCGCGACAAGATCGGCTCGTTCAAGGAGCGTGACGAAGTCCAGCGCTGGCTGCAGGACTGGATCATGAACTACGTCGACGGGGATCCGGCCCACTCGTCCGAGGACACCAAGGCCCGCCGCCCGCTCGCGGCCGCCGAAGTGGTCGTGGAGGAAGTCGAGGGCAACCCCGGCTACTACTCGTCCAAGTTCTTCCTGCGCCCGCACTATCAGCTCGAAGGGCTGACGGTGTCGTTGCGCCTGGTGTCGAAGCTGCCGTCGCAGAAGGCGGCCTGACACCCCGATCGCCGCCCGGGCGGCGCCTCGCGAGGGGCGTTGACCGGGCTCGAAAAAACCGGCGGCACGTGGTCACAACCCCGTCCACGTGGCCCTTCATGCCGGCCTTTCCAGCAGTACCTCAGCGGGTCCATTCACATCTAGGAGAAGCCTCATGGCAGTAGACATGTTCATCAAGATCGGCGACATCAAGGGCGAGTCGAAAGACGCGGCCCACAAGGAGTCGATCGACATCCTGGCCTGGAGCTGGGGCCTGAGCCAGAGCGGCACGTTCTCGCAAGGCGGGGGCGGCGGCGCCGGCAAGGTCAGCGTCCAGGACATCTCGCTGACGAAGTACGTCGACGCGTCGTCCACCGCGCTGATGCTCGCCGCCTGCAAGGGCACGCACATCAAGCAGGCCACGCTCACCGTCCGCAAGGCCGGCGACAAGCCCCTCGAGTACATCAAGATCACGCTCGACAGCGTGCTGGTGTCCTCCCTCTCCACCGGCGGCAGCGGCGGTGAAGACCGCCTGACCGAAAACGTCAGCCTGAACTTCGCGAAGTTCAAGGTCGAGTACACCACGCAGGCCGATACCGGCGGCAAGGGCACGACCTCCACGGCGGCGTGGGACATCACCGCCAACAAGCCGGTGGGCTGATCGATCGTTCCCCGGCCACGCGCCGTCGGCACGATGCCTTCGCGGGCATCGTGTCTTTTGGCGTTGTGGCCCCTGCCGCAGCGCGCCCGGAGCTGCACCGGGCATGGACCCGCTACGGTTGAACCGGCGGGCGCCTCCATCCGGAGGGGCCCGCCCCGTGTCCCAAGAACTGTCCGAAGAACACACACACGCGGCCTCCCGCAGGCCGAGCAGGAGTCGAGATGTCCAAGGCCGACATGTTCCTCAAGGTGGACGGGACCAAGCAGGGCCCGATCAAGGGTGAATCCGCCGAAGCCGGCCACATCGACGAGATCGAGCTCGTCGGCTGGGAGTGGGGCATGGACGGGAACGCCACCGCGTTCGGCGCCAGCACCGCCCGCACCACGCTCAAGGAGCTCGTCATCCGCAAGCGCGTCGACAGCGCCTCCACGGGGCTGATGTCCGCGCTGCGCAACAACGAGGTGCTGAAGAAGGCCGTGCTCACCGTCCGCAAGGCCGGCGGCAGCTCGCCCGTCTCGTTCCTCACCATCACCATCGAGAAGGCGCGTGTGGTGTCCCACCGCCTCGGCAGCGAGAAGGACGACATCCCCGTGCTGCTCGAGGAAGTGCGCCTCGCGTTCTTCAAGGTCCAGGTCGAGTACCGCGCCCAGGACAAGACCGGCGGCGGCAAGGGCGTCAACACCTTCGAAACCGAAGTCCTGCCCGCCTGATCCCTCCACGGAGCACCCCATGACCCCGGTCCAGACTGCTGAACAAGCCCTGCGCGACGGCAACGTCGACGCCGCCCTCAAGAGCCTCCAGGACGCCGTGCGCGCCAAGGCCGACGATCCGAAGCTCCGCGTGTTCCTGTTCCAGCTGCTGTGCGTGCTGGGCCAATGGCCGCGCGCGCTGAACCAGCTCGACGTGTGCATGGAACTCGATCCGTCCACGTTGCCCATGGTCAGCACCTACCGCGAGGCGCTCAAGTGCGAGTCGCTGCGCGAGGCCGTGTTCGCCGGCAAGAACACGCCCATGGTGTTCGGCCGTCCCGCGATGTGGGTCGCGCTGCTCGTCGAGGCCCTGCAGGTCGAGGCCCGCGGCGACGCCGCCGGCGCTGCCCGCCTGCGCAACGAGGCGCTCGAAGCCGCCCCGGCCACGCCCGGCACCGTCGACGGCACGCCGTTCGAATGGATCGCCGACGGCGACTCCCGCCTCGGCCCGGTGCTCGAGGCCGTCATCAACGGCCGCTATTCGTGGGTGCCGCTCAACGCGCTGGTCAAGATCGTCATCGAGGAACCCGCCGACCTGCGCGACCTGGTCTGGGCCGCCGCACAGCTCGAGTTCGTGAACGGCGGCTCCACCGTCGCGCTGATCCCCACGCGCTACCCCGGCAGCGCCACGCACGCCGACGGCGCCATCCGCCTTGCCCGCCGCACCGACTGGCTGCCACTCGCCGAGCCGCACTTCGCGGGCCTCGGCCAGCGCGTCTTCACCACCGACAACGGCGACACCGGCATCCTGCAGGCCCGCGAGATCCTGCTGCAGCCCGCGCCGGTGGCCGAGGACGACGAACCCACGGCCGACGCCGCGGCCTGACCCCTTCATCACGCCCACGCCGATGGCCTCCCAGGATGCCCGAGACCGCCTGCAGCCCACGCTGCTCGACCGCCTGACCGACCTCGCGCCGCTGTCCTCGGTCGAGGCCGAGGACACCCGCGTGATGACCAAGGCTCAGATCCGCGAGGCGGTGCTCCGCGACCTGTCCTGGCTGCTGAACTCGGTCAAGCCCATGCCGGGCATCGGCTCGCGGTTCCCGCACGTCGACGAATCGGTGCTGAACTTCGGTCTGCCGCCCATGTCGGGCAGCCTCGCCTCGCGCATCGACGTGCCGCTGCTGGAGCGCACCATCAAGCAGTCCATCGTGCGCTTCGAGCCGCGCGTGATGGAAGACTCGCTCGAGGTGAAGGCGCTCGACGCGTCGAGCGTGCTCGACACCCACAACGTGATCGAGTTCGAGATCCGCGGCCTGATGTGGGCGCAGCCCGTGCCGCTCGAACTGCTGCTGCGCACCCAGGTGGACCTCGAAGCGGGCCAGATCCAGGTCCGCGACGCCAGCCCCTCGTCCCTCAAGCGCAAGACCTGACCCCACGCGATGGACCCGAACCTCCTGCGCCTCTACAACGACGAGCTCGCCCACCTGCGCGAGGTGGGCGCCGAGTTCGCCGCCGAATTCCCGAAGATCGCCGCGCGCCTGTCGATGGACGGCGTCGAGGTCACCGACCCCTACGTCGAACGCCTGCTCGAAGGTTTCGCCTTCATGTCGGCGCGCGTGCAGCTCAAGCTCAACGCCGAGTACCCGCAGCTGATCCAGCACCTGCTGGAGACGGTGTACCCGGGTTTCCTGTCGCCCGTGCCGTCGATGATGATCGCGCGGCTGCGGCCCGACCCGCTCGACCCCAACCTGTCGCGTGGCTTCACCGTGAAGCGGCACAGCCTGCTCACGAGCGAGACCGTGCGCGGCCAGAACACCCGCTGCGAGTTCCGCTCGGCCCACGACGTGACGCTGTGGCCGGTGCAGATCGAGACGGTGCAGTACTTCACGCACGCGCCCGACCTGCCGCTCTCGCAGCTGCCCTCCCCGCGCGCCGTGCGCGGCGGCCTGCGCCTGCGCCTGAAGGCCCACGGCGGCGCGAAGTTCAGCCAGCTCGGGCTCGACCGCCTGCCGCTCTACATCTCCGCGCCCGACGACGTGGCGTTCCGCCTGCACGAGCTGCTGCTCGGCGCCACCCACGGCACCTGGATCGGCCACCCGTCGCGCGGCGCGCTGCAGGGTTTCTCCGACGGCTCGTCCGTCCAGCCGGTGGGTTACGAGGACGACCAGGCCCTGCTGCCGGAAACCGTGCGCGGCTTCAGCGGCTACCGCCTGCTGCAGGAGTACGCGGCCATGCCGCACCGCTTCCTGTTCGTCGAACTGACCGACCTGCGTCGCCGCCTCGCGAAGGTCGACGCGTCCGAGGTCGAGGTCGTCGTGCTGTTCAACCGCGGCGAAGCCGCCCTCGAATCGCTCGTCGACGCGCAGAGCTTCGCGCTCTACTGCACCCCGGCCATCAACCTCTTCCCGAAGCGCCTCGACCGCATCCAGCTCGGCCCCGGCGCCTGGGAACACCACGCCGTGCCCGACCGCACGCGGCCGATGGACTACGAGGTGCACACCCTCGAGTCGGTCACCGGCTTCGGCACCGGCCAGGTGGCCGAGCAGCGCTTCCTGCCGCTGTACGCCACCTTCCACGAGGCCGCCCACCGCCATTCGGCCTACTACACCGTGCTGCGCGAACCGCGGCTGCTGTCGTCGAAGCAGCGCGTCGAGGGGCCGCGTTCGGCCTACATCGGCCAGGAGGCCTTCCTGTCGCTGGTGGACGCATCGCACGCGCCGTACCGCGAGGAGGTGCGCCAGCTGTCGCTGTCCGCGCTCGTGACCAACCGCGACCTGCCCACGATGCTGCCCGGCGCGGCCACCACCTGGACCCTCGACACCGCCGGCCCCGCCGGCCGCATCGAGACGCTGCGCGGCCCCACGCGGCCGGTGCAGCGCCTGGCCCGCGGCGACATCGGCTGGTCCCTCGTGAGCCTGCTCACGCTCAACTACCTCAGCATCGCCGGCGAGGACCCGGCCCGCGCCGCCGCGGCGCTGCGCAGCCTGCTCGCGCTGCACGGTCCCGACCAGGACGTCGCCTGGCAGAAGCAGGTCGAAGGCATCCAGGCCGTCGAGGCGAAGACGGTGGTGCGCCGCCTGCCCTTCCCCGGCCCGCTCACGTTCGGCTGCGGCGTCGAGGTGGTGGTCACCGTGGACGAACTGGGCTTCCAGGGCACCAGCGCCTTCCTGCTCGGCCACGTGCTCGACCGCTTCTTCGCGCGCCAGGCGTCCACGAACAGCTTCTGCGAAACCGTGGTGCGCTCGGCCTCGCGCGGCGAGATCATGCGAAACGCCCCGCGCATCGGTACCCGCACGGTGCTCTGACCATGGACGGCACCCTCGCGCCCGAAGCCGACGACGCCCGCGCGCTGCACGAGCGCCGCGCGCGGTTCTTCGACGACCTCGCGCGCGAGCCGTGGCACCACGACTTCTTCGCCGCGCTGCGCCGCATCGACGCGCTGTGGCCCGACGAGGCCCGCCTGGGCACCGCGCTGCGCCCGAGCGCCGAGCCCGTGCGGCTCGGCCAGAACCCCGAACTCGACTTCGCGCCGGCCGCGATCATGTCGTTCGACACCGCCGCGGGCGGCCGCCCGCGGATGGGCGTGCGCTTCTTCGGTCTCTTCGGCCCCATGGGCCCGATGCCGCTGCACCTGACCGAGTACACGCGCGACCGGCTGCGCAACCATGGCGACGCCACGCTCGCCCGGTTCGCCGACGTGTTCCACCACCGCATGCTGCTGCTGTTCTACCGCGCGTGGTCGCAGGCGCAGCCCACCGTGCAGGCCGACCGCGAACGCGACGACCAGTTCGCCAAGTGGGTGAGCGCGCTGATCGGCCAGGCCCCGCAGGCCCTGCGCGGCCTCGACGCGGTGCCCGACCGGGCGCGCCGTTTCGCCGCCGGCCACCTCGGCCGCGCCACCCGCCACCCCGAGGCCGTCACGAAGGTGCTGCGCCAGTACTTCCAGGTGCCGATGACGCTCGAATCGCACGTGGGCCACTGGATGCCGCTGCGCCAGGCCGACCGCACGCGCCTCGGCAGCCCCGGCAACCGCCGCGGCGCCGCGCTCGGCGTCAACGTGGTGGCCGGCAGCAAGGTGTGGGACCGTCAGTACAAGGTGCGGCTGCACATCGGCCCGCTGTCGCTCGCGCAGTACCGGTCCTTCCTGCCCGGACAGCCCTCGCTCATCGCGCTGCGCGACTGGATGCGCCAGTTGCTCGGCTTCGAGATGCTGTGGGACGTGCACCTCGTGCTGAAAGGCACCGAGGTGCCGCCGCTGCAGCTGGGCCGCGACGCGGCCCTCGGCCGCACGGCCTGGCTCGGCCGCAAGGGCCCGCCGGTCGACCGGGGCGACCTTCACCTGAACCCCTCACGACGTTCGACGAACTCTCCAACCCAGGGACATCACCATGGCTGAAATCAGTCGCACCACCCTCTTCGGCAAGCTCAACCCGCTCGCCTACAAGGCCATCGAAGGCGCCACCGTGTTCTGCAAGCTGCGGGGGAATCCGTACGTCGAACTGCAGCACTGGATCTACCAGATCCTCAACGGCAACGACAGCGACCTGCACCGCATCGTCAAGCACTACGAGCTCGACGGCGCGCAGCTGGTGGCCGACCTGACCCAATCCCTCGACAAGCTGCCGCGCGGCGCCTCGTCCGTGACCGACCTGTCGAGCTTCGTCGAGAACGCCGTCGAGCGCGGCTGGGTGTACGGCTCGCTGATGTTCGGCGACTCGCAGGTGCGCACCGGCTACCTCGTCATCGGCGCGCTCAAGACACCCTCGCTGCGCAACGCGCTGCTGTCCATCTCGAAGCAGTTCGAGCGCATCAAGCTCGACGACCTGGCCGACAAGTTCGGCACGCTGCTCGCGCAGTCGCCCGAACAGGGCCAGCGCGCCACCGACGGCAGTGCGGCCCCTGGCGAAGCCAGCGACGCCATCGCCCCGGCCGCGATGGGCAAGCAGGAAGCCCTCAAGCGCTTCACGACGGACCTCACCGAACAGGCCCGCGGCGGCAAGATGGACCCCATCGTCGGCCGCGACGACGAGATCCGCCAGGTGGTCGACATCCTGATGCGCCGCCGCCAGAACAACCCCATCCTCGTCGGCGAGGCCGGGGTCGGCAAGACCGCCGTGGTCGAAGGGTTCGCGCAGCGCATCGCCCGCGGCGACGTGCCGCCGTCGCTGAAGGACGTGGAACTGCGCGCGCTCGACGTGGGCCTGCTGCAGGCCGGCGCCAGCATGAAGGGCGAGTTCGAGCAGCGCCTGCGTTCGGTGATCGACGAGGTGCAGGCCTCGGCCAAGCCCATCATCCTGTTCATCGACGAGACCCACACCCTCGTGGGCGCCGGCGGCCAGGCCGGCACCGGCGACGCCGCCAACCTGCTCAAGCCGGCGCTCGCGCGCGGCCAGCTGCGCACCATCGGCGCCACCACCTTCGCCGAGTACAAGAAGTACATCGAGAAGGACCCCGCCCTCACCCGCCGCTTCCAGAGCGTGCAGGTCGACGAACCCGACGAGCCGAAGGCCATCCTGATGATGCGCGGCGTGGCGTCCACGATGGAGAAGCACCACAAGGTGCAGATCCTCGACGAGGCCCTCGAAGCCGCGGTCAGGCTCTCGCACCGCTACATCCCCGCACGACAGCTGCCCGACAAGTCCGTCAGCCTGCTCGACACCGCCTGCGCGCGCGTGGCCGTGAGCCTGCACGCCACGCCGGCCGAGGTGGACGACTGCAGCAAGCGCATCGAGGCGCTGGAGACCGAACAGGGCATCATCGGCCGCGAGGCCGCCATCGGCGTCGAGACCACCGAACGCGCCGCCACCGTCACCGAACAGCTGGCGATCGAACGCGACCGCCTGGAGAAGCTGAACGCCCGCTGGGCGGCCGAGAAGGCGCTCGTCGACAAGCTGCTCGCGCTGCGCGGTGAACTGCGAGGCGCCGCGGGCCACGTCGAGGGCACCGGCAGCAAGCTCGAGCAGTCGGCCGAGGCGAGCCCCGCCGCCGCCGACCTGCCGAAACTCTCCGACACCGAACGCGCGGCCAAGCTCGCCGAACTGCAGCAGGTACAGCAGGAACTCACCACGCTGCAGGGCGAAACCCCGCTGATCCTCCCCACGGTCGACTACCAGGCGGTGGCGAGCGTCGTGGGCGACTGGACCGGCATCCCCGTGGGCCGCATGGCCCGCAACGAGATGGAGACCATCCTGAAGGTGGCCTCCCTGCTGAGCCAGCGCGTGATCGGCCAGGACCACGCGATGGAGATGATCGCCAAGCGCATCCAGACTTCGCGCGCCGGCCTCGACAACCCGAGCAAGCCCATCGGTGTGTTCATGCTGGCCGGCACGTCCGGCGTCGGCAAGACCGAGACGGCGCTCGCGCTGGCCGAGGCGCTGTACGGCGGCGAGCAGAACCTCATCACCATCAACATGAGCGAGTTCCAGGAGGCCCACACCGTCTCCACGCTCAAGGGCGCGCCCCCGGGCTACGTGGGCTACGGCGAGGGTGGCGTGCTGACCGAGGCCGTGCGGCGCAAGCCATACTCGGTGGTGCTGCTCGACGAGGTCGAGAAGGCCCACCCGGACGTGCACGAGATGTTCTTCCAGGTGTTCGACAAGGGCTTCATGGAGGACGGCGAAGGCCGCTTCATCGACTTCAAGAACACGCTGATCCTGCTGACCACGAACGCCGGCACCGACCTCATCGCCACGATGTGCAAGGACCCGGACCTGATGCCGGAGCCGGAAGGCCTGGCCAAGGCCCTGCGCGAGCCGCTGCTGAAGATCTTCCCGCCGGCGCTGCTGGGCCGCCTGGTCACGATCCCGTACTTCCCGCTGTCGGATGCCATGCTGGGCCAGATCGTCAAGCTGCAGCTCAACCGCATCAAGAAGCGCGTCGAGGCCCGCTACAAGATCCCGTTCACGTACACCGACGACGTGGTCAAGCTCGTCGTGTCGCGCTGCACCGAGAGCGAGTCGGGCGGCCGCATGATCGACTCGATCCTGACCAACACGATGCTGCCGGACATCAGCCGCGAGTTCCTCACGCGCATGATGGAAGGCAAGGCCATCGGCGGCGTGAAGGTCGACGTGGCCGGCAACGACTTCGCCTACACGTTCGACTGAACCGGAACCCGCATGACCAACGACACCGCCACCGACACGCCGAAGGAAGTGAGCCTCGACGAGGCGCTCCGGATGGCCATCGAACTCCACCAGAACCGGCAGCTGGAGGGGGCGGAGCAGCTCTACCGGCGCATCCTCGAGGTCGCACCCGACCATCCGGATGCGCTGCACCTGCTCGGCATGGCCATGCACGCCACCGGCCGCAGCGAGGAAGGGGTCGCGTCGATCGAACGCGCCATCGCGCTGCAGCCGGACTTCCCGGGCTTCCACCTCAACCTGGGCAACATCCACGCGGGCAACCTCGACAACGCGCGCGCCACCCTCGCCTACGAGCGCGCGCTGCAGCTCGCGCCGGGGTCTGCCGACCTGTACAACAACCTGGGGGCGCTGTACCGCGCCGAGAAGCGGCACGAAGAAGGCCGCCAGGCCTACCTGCGCGCCATCGAGCTCGACCCGAACCACCTGAACGCCCACAACAACATGGGGCTGCTGCTCTCCGACCTCGGGGACGTGAAGGGCGCCATCACGTACTACTGCCGGTCCATCGAGCTGATGCCCGGCCATCCGGACGGCCGCAAGCTGCTCGGCATGACCTACTACACGATGGGCAAGATCGACGAGGCCGCCGAGGTGTTCCGCCAGTGGCTCGACGAGGAGCCCGACCATCCGATGGCCCGGCACATGCATGCGGCCTGCTCGGGCCAGGACGTGCCGGACCGCGCGCCGGACAACTACGTCGAGTACACGTTCGACCGCTTCGCCGACAGCTTCGAGACCCAGCTCAACGAGCGCCTGCAGTACCGGGCCCCGCAGCTGTGCGCCGACATGCTCGCGCGCCACCTGCCGCCCCCGGCGCGCCAGTTCGTCGTGCTCGACGCGGGCTGCGGCACCGGCCTGTGCGGCCCGCTGATCGCGCCGTGGTCGCGGGTGCTGGGCGGTGTCGACCTGTCGCGCGGCATGATCGACCACGCGAAGACCAAGGGCGTCTACACCGACCTCTACAAGGCCGAACTGACCGAGTTCCTGCGGGAGTCCCCGGGGCAGTGGGACGTGGTGCTGTCGGCCGACACGCTGTGCTATTTCGGCGACCTCACCGCGCTGATGGGCGCGAGCGGCACGTCGGTGCGCCCGGGCGGCACGCTCGTGTTCACCGTCGAGGCGCTGGAGGACGCGGGCGACACGCCGTTCCGCATCCTGCCGAACGGGCGGTACGCGCATGCGCGGCACCACCTGGAGCGCACCCTGGCCGATGCGGGCTTCGACGTGCTCGAGATCACCCGCGAAACCCTGCGCCAGGAGGGCGGCAACCCGGTCGTCGGCTGGCTGGTGGCGGCCCGCCGCCGCGCCTGACCCCCGCGAGGCCCGCCGCCATGCCCGGATTCTTCTCTCCCGACCTGGTCCACGGCCCGTCGCAGCGCAGCAGCGGCGCCGGCGAGATGCGCGAACTCGAACGCGCCCTCGACGCGCTGCAGGCCACCGCCGCGCACTTCGGGCTCAGCACCCAGGTCGATGCCCGCGTGCGGGTCGCCTACCAGGAGACCACACGCAAGGCGGCCCAGGAGATCCTGGACGCCGTGCGGCGCGGCACGATGACCCCGGGCCAGGGCGCGGCGCAGGCGAACCTGCTGCGCAACGCCGCGATGGACATGATGCGGGCCCGCACGAGCCCGACGGTGCTCGCGTACGCACGCTCGCTGAAGCAGCACGGCAAGACCCTCGCCGAACTGTGCGAGAAGTACGCCGGCGAGCTGTTCTCCCGGCCGTTCGCGCAGCTCTCCGAGCAGCAGCAGTCGAGCGTGTGGCTCAAGATCATCCAGAAGTCCGGCGAACCCAACGCGGGCATCAATGCCCAGGCGCGCACGCTGCGCACGGCCGGCCGCGGCCTGTTCGTGCTGTCGCTCGCGCTGGCCCTGTCCGACATCGCCGCGGCAGAGGACAAGCCCCGCGAAACCACCCGCCAGGGCACGCTGATGGCCGCGGGCGCGGCCGGCGGCTATGCCGTGGGCGCCGCGGCGGTGGCGACCGGCGTCTGCGCGGCCACCGCGCCCGTCTGCGTGGGCGCCCTCGCCATCGTCGGCGCGATGGCGTTCGCCTTCGGGGCCGACCTCGCGTTCGGCGAACTGTGGCCCTCGCCGGGCCGCTGACCCCATGCTGTCCGAGGCCGATGTCGCGGCGCGCCTGCCGGCCTGGTGCGCGCTGTCGGAACTGTTCGTCGACACCGAATTCGACGACGCCGCACGCGACCGCATGGCGGACGCACTGCGTGCCACCGGACTGCCGGTCGCCACGCTCGACCGCATCCTGCGCGACGAGGTGGCTCCGGTCTTCCACGCCAACGTGTTCGCGGGCAACTGGACCGGCTGGACGGACGACGAGGTGCGCCGCCTCGTGACCGCGCACCTCGCCCGGCAGGACGGTGCGGTCGCGCGCCTCGCGCGCCCCCTGCGGCCGCTCCTCCACCGGGTGCGCATGGCCGGTTTCGAGGACGACTGGAACGCGGTGAAGGCGCGGCTGGCCGTCCCGGGCTGAGCCCCCCCTTCAGGCGGGCGATCCCGGGCACCCGCCACATGACTTTCGTCGCTTTTCCGGGCCCGGCCCCTCCCGTACCCTGACCGGCATAACGCACTGCCCTGCGTCCCCGCAGCCGCACCCATGGCCAATCCCATCACCATCACCACGCCGCTGCCGGGCGCCGACCTGTTCTTCGAGTCGATGTCGGTCTCGGCCGGCCTCAGCGCGCTGGGCGAGATGCAACTGTCGCTGCTGAGCGAGAAGTCCGACATCAAGCCGCAGGACCTGCTGGGCCAGCTGGTGACGGTGAACGTCGAGATGCGCGACGGCGCGAAGCGCCACTTCAACGGCTACGTCACCCGGTTCGGCCTCGGCGCCCACCGCGGCCGGTACCACGGCTACCGCGCCACCGTGCGCCCCTGGCTGTGGTTCCTGACCCGCACGAGCGACTGCCGCATCTTCCAGGAGATGTCCGTGCCCGACATCGTCAAGAAGGTGTTCGGCGACCACGGCATCGCGAGTTTCGAGACCAAGCTGTTCCGCACGTACACGCCCCGCACGTACTGCGTGCAGTACCGCGAGAGCGACTTCAACTTCGTCGCCCGCCTGCTCGAGCAGGAAGGCATCTACTGGTACTTCGAGCACACCGACGGGGCGCACAAGCTGATCCTGGTCGATTCGTCCAGCGCCCACGACGCCGCGCCCGGCTACGAAACCATGTCCTATGTCGAGAACGCCGCGAGCGCCCCCGACAAGGAGTACATCTCCAACTGGTCGTTCGCCGAGGCGGTCAAGACCGGCAAGACGGTGCTCACCAGCTACGACTTCGAACGCCCCTCCACGTCGCTGGAGGTCGAGACGACCCACAAGCGCAGCCACGAACTCGGCGACTACGAGGTCTTCGACTTCCAGGGCGACTACATCCAGAAGGCCGACGGCACCCAGTACGTCGACAACCGCATGGAGGAGCACCAGGCCCGCTACCTGCGCGTGGGCGGCACGTCCAATGCGCTGGGCCTCGCGGTGGGCTGCAACGTCGAGCTCAAGGACCACCCGCGCGACGACCAGAACATCAAGTACCTCGTCACGTCGATGGACGTGCAGGCCCACGTGGGCAACTTCGACTCCGGCGGCGACGCCGGCAGCTTCACGTGCGACCTCTCCGCGATCCCCGACGCGCAGCAGTTCCGTCCGCCGCGCCGCACGCCGCGCCCCTTCGTGCAGGGGCCGCAGACCGCGGTGGTCGTGGGCCCGTCCGGCGAGGAGATCTACACCGACAAGTACGGCCGCGTGAAGGTGCAGTTCCACTGGGACCGCTACGGCAAGAAGAACGAGAAGAGCTCGTGCTGGGTGCGCGTGTCGCAGCCGTGGGCCGGCAAGAACTTCGGCATGATGCACATCCCGCGCATCGGCCAGGAGGTGGTGGTCGACTTCCTCGAGGGGGACCCGGACCAGCCGCTGATCACCGGCCGCGTCTACAACGCCGAGCAGATGCCCCCGTGGGACCTGCCGGCCAACGCGACGCAGAGCGGCATCCTGACGCGTTCGTCGAAGGGCGGCGCGTACGACAACGCGAACGCCATCCGCTTCGAGGACAAGAAGGGTTCGGAAGAGGTCTGGATCCACGCCGAGAAGGACCAGCGCATCGAGGTCGAGAACGACGAGTCCCATTCGGTGGGCCACGACCGCACGAAGACCATCGACCACGACGAGACCGTGACGGTCAAGCACGACCGCACCGAGACCGTGCTCAACAACGAGAGCATCACCATCGGGGTCAACCGCACCGAGATGGTCGGCAACAACGAGACCATCACCATCGGCGTGAACCGCACCGAGACGGTGGGGGCGAACGAGACCATCTCGATCGGCGCCAACCGCACCATCACCGTGGGCGCCAGCGAAACCGCCACGGTGGCCCTGCAGCGCACGCACGCGGTGGGCATCAACGAAACCATCGCCATCGGCGCCGCCCAGGAAGTCGCCATCGGCGCGATGCAGTCCATCACGGTCGGGGCGAACCAGTCGACGAGCGTGGGCGTCAACTGCTCGCTCGACGTCGGCAAGAACCTCGGCACCCAGGTGGGCGGCGGCGAGAAGCGCGACATCAGCAAGGACCGCGCGACCACCGTCGGCGGGGAAGACACCCTGAAGGTCGGCAAGAACCTCGCGATCAACGCCGCGGACTCCATCTCCATCACCACCGGCAGCGCGAGCATCGTGATGAAGAAGGACGGCACCATCGTCATCAAGGGCAAGGACATCACCCTCGAGGGCTCGGGAAAGATCACCGTCAAGGCGAGCAGCGACGTGGTGATGAAGGGCTCGAAGATCCTGCAGAACTGACCGGCGGCCCCCACCGCCCCGGAGGAATCCCATGAGCAGCCGAGACCGCCTTCCGTTCCAGACCGTGCCTGCGGCCCCCGCCGTCGAGTCCGCGGCCGACGCGCCGCTGCAGGTGCTGCTCGCGGCGCGTTCGCTCGGCCCTTCGCCCGAGCTGTTCCACGGCGCCGTGACCGGCGAGCTGGCGGGCTTCGACGAACTCGACGGGTCCCCGCTCGTCACGTCGCCCCACCACCCGGCGCCGGTGCCCGCGCGGTCCGTCGTCGAGCTGCTGCCGTCCATGGCGGGCCGGCCCGTCGTGCTGATGTTCGACGGCGGCGATCCGTCCCGCCCGCTCGTGATGGGCGTCGTGTACACCCCGCGGCCCGGCGCCGAAGGCGTGGTGCCGGCGGACGCCCTCGCCGCGCGGCCGCGCACCCTGGTGCTCGAGGCCCAGGACGACATCGTGCTGCGCAACCGCCACGCGAAGATCCGTCTCACCGCCGACGGCGACATCGAAATCACCGGCACCAGTTTCACCACACGCACGCAGCGGCTGCTGCGCCTGCTGTCGCCGCTGATCAAGCTGAACTGAGCCGCCGACGTGCCCATCCGCCCCCTCGATGCGCCCCGCGCCCTCGACGTCCAGCAAGTCGACGTGGGCCCGCCCCGGCAGGCGCTCGCCCTCGCGACGGCGTCCGAGCGCGGCCTCGGGGCCGCGGCACGGGCCGGTGGCACCGCCGACTTCCGGCGCCGCGCCGTCATCGAATGCCTCGGCACGCTCGGCACCCTGCGTTCGGCGCGCGAACCGCTCGCGGGCGAAACCTGGCAGACCCCACTCGCCTCGGAACGCCGGCTGCTGGCCCAGGTCGACGCCATCGTGGGCCTCGGGCCCACGGCGCTCGCCCAGGCGGTCGACCTCGCCCTCGACCCCGACGTGCCCGATCCGGCCCGCGTGTTCGCCTCGCTCTTCGTGCTGGGCTCCGTCGACGGGCCGGGCTGGTTGAAGCCGCTGCAGACGCTGTTCGTCACGGCCACCACGCGGCACCCCGAGGAGATGTCGGCAGCCATCGAGGCGCTGAGCCTCGGCCCGAACGCCGACCTGCACCGCGCGATGACCCCGCTGCTGACCCACGCGGAGGCGCGCGTGCGGGCCGCCGCGGTGCGGGTGCTGTCGTTTCGCGGCGCGCTGGCTGCCGGCGACTGGCAGGCCGCGCTGGCCGATCCCAGCCCCGGGGTGGCCGCCGCCGCCGCATGGGCCCCGATGCCGCGCCTGCCCCTCGGCCAGGCCGAGGCCGCACTGGCCCCGCTGCTGCACAGCCCGCACGAACCCATCGCCATCCCGGTGCTGCGCGCGGGCCTCGGCCACCGGCTTCGCATCGCGTACCGGCGCGCCGCGGAACTCGCCGAGGACCGGCCCGGTTGGGCCGACGCCCTCAACCTGCTCGCGATGTTCGGCTTCGCCAGCGATGCCGAGCGCATCGCCGCCGCGCTCGTGTCGCCCGCACCGCTGCCCGCGCTGCGCGCCGCCGGCACCCTCGGCCACATCGCCCTCGTGCCCGACCTGATCGCCGCCCTCGAGCGGCCCGGCCTCGCACCGGCCGATGCCGCCGAGGCGCGCATGTCCCTGTGGAAGATCGCCGGCATCGCCCTGGCCGACGGCCAGGGCGCCTCGGTCGCCCGCACGCTGTGGGAGCGGCGCGCCGCCCACTTCTCGCCGCACCTGCGCTACCGCGGCGGGCGACCGCTGAATCCCGCGGTGCTCGTCGCGCTGCTGCGCAGCGGCCCCGTGCAGCGGCTGGCACGGCAGGAGGTCTACCTCGAACTCGGCGCGGCCACCGCGTCCGCCGCTCCCCGCTTCAGCGCGTACGACTTCGTCGCGGTGCAGGCCGGCTCGCTCGACCGGCTCGAGGCCTGGTGCGCCTCGCCCGACGGCCAGGCCGCCACCACCGAGGCCCTGCACTGACCATGGACGAGCCCATCCTCTTCAACGAGAGCGGCTTCCACGCGAGCGTGCTGCCCATCCTCGACCGCGAAGGCGCGCACGCGCGGTTCGTGGGGGTCAAGGCCTCCTGGGACATCGTGCCGGGCGTGGGCCTGCGGCCGGCCGAGGTGCCGCGCGAGATCCGGCTCGGCGACGAACTGTGGGGCGCCCCCGAGGTCGCGGACATCCGCCTGCCGGGCGACTTCTACCCCGCCAAGCCCGGCACCGACTTCGTGCTGAGCGGCCACGCGGTGCCGCGCCCCGGCCAGACCGACCGGTTCGTCAACGTCGCGGTGGGCATCGCCGACCGCGTGAAGGTGCTCCGCGTGCACGGCCCCCGCGTGTGGGAGCGGTCGCGCATGAGCGTGGTGCCCGGCCCCAGCGGCCCGATGGTGCCCGTGCCGCTCGCCTGGTCCCGCGCGTACGGCGGGCTCGATGTCACCGATCCCGCGAAACCGCTCGAAGACCCGCTCAATCCGGTCGGCTCCGGCGTGGCGCACCAGGTCGACCGCCTCGTGGGCCAGCCGGCCCCGCAGATCGAATCGCCCGACGAACCCGTGACGGCGGCGGGCACCCGGACCACGCCGGCCGGCTGCGGCGCCATCGGCCGCCACTTCGAACCGCGCCGGCTGAGCGCCGGCACGTACGACGCCGCGTGGCTCAAGTCGGTGTACCCCGCACGGCCTGCCGACTACCGCGAGGAACACGAGCACTTCGCCGCCCCCGGCCTCGTTTTCGAGACCCCGCTGCGCGGCGGCGAACGCGTGCGCGCCGCCGGCGTGCACGCCGGCGGCGCGCTCGACTTCCTGCTGCCGAAATGGCTGGTGCTGATCGAGGCGCAGATCGATGGCCAGTGGCTGCCGCAGCGCCCGCACCTCGACACCGTGGTGCTCGACACCGACGCGATGGTGCTCGAACTGGTCTGGCGCGGCCTCTACCGCTGCCCGGCGAAGATGCGCGACCGCTTCACCGCCGTGCGGGTGCGTGCGAAGGAGTTCCTCTCGTGACGGCCTACCGCGGCATCACGCCCCTCGCCGGCCTCGTGGCCTGGGAGGCCATCACCCCGCTCGGCGAAAGCGCTGCCGAGACCGCGCTGCTGCTGCGCGCGGGGGTCGTCAACGTCAGCCTCTCCCATTTCATCGACGCGGCCGGCGGACGCGTGATGCTGTGCCATTCGCCGGCGCTGCCCGCCACGCTGGCCGGCGCCGACCGCCTCGTGGCCCTGGCCGCGCACGCGCTGCTCAGGCTGCTGCCGCAACTGCCCGCGGCCGGCGACGCCCCGCTCACGATCCTGCTGGCGTTGCCCGAACGCCTGGCCGCGGTGGACAACGGCTTCGACCTGGTCCCCGAGGGACAGGCCGTGCGCGACGGGCTGCGCCGCGCGCTGCCCGTCGAACTGGCGCACGCCGAGATCGAGTGTTTCCCGTTCGGCCGGGCCGCGGGAGCGCTCGCGCTGCGCCGCGCCCTCGACCTGCTGTCGCGTGGCACGCGGGTGGTGTGGGGGGGTGTCGACAGCCAGCACGACTGGGACGTGCTCCAGGCCCTCGAACAGGCCGACCGGCTGCTGACCGCCGAGAACGTCGACGGCATCCGCCCGGGCGAAGCCGCCGCGTTCGTGGCCCTGGCGCCGGCCGGCGGCGACGCCCTCGTCAACCTGCTGAGCGTGGGCCTGGCCCGCGAGCCGCACCCCGTCGGCAGCGACACGCAGAGCCTGGCCACCGGCCTCTGCACCGCGCTCGACAACGCCGTGGAGCCGCTGCGCCATGCCATCGTGCGCAGCAACTACTGGCTGCTCGACAACACCCACGAGGTGTACGCCACGCAGGCGCTGCAGAACGTCATCACGCGCTTCGGCGACGTGCTCGGGCTCGAGGCCGAGCTGCACATGCCCCTGAAGGAACTGGGCGATGCGGGCGCCGCGGCGATGCCGCTGCTGGCCACGCTGGCCGCGCAGTCGTGGCACACCGGCCATGCCTGCGACCAGACGGCCATCATCACCGGCTGCTCGGAACGCGGCGCGCGCGGCGCGATGCTGCTGGCGTCGCGTCCCACGGAGATCCCCGCATGAGTGTCACCGCCAACAACCGCGACGTGGCCGGCGAATCCACCGGCCACAAGATCATCTACATGAACCCGAGCGTGTGCATCACGCCGGCCGCGCCGAGCCCGGTGCCGATCCCCTACCCCATCATGACGCCCACGGGCACCGGGTCGCTGAACACCGACACCCGATCCGTGCAGATCGGCGGCAAGCCGTGTTTCAACCTCGACTCGGTGGTGTCGAGCTGCGTCGGCAACGAGCCCGGTTCGCAGAAGGAAGTCGTCAGTTTCAAGACCAGCTCCAGCGCCTACATGCTGGACGGCAGCCCGAACGTGATCATGGAAGGCAAGGGCGTCGTCTACACGGGCAGCCAGGGCATGGGCAACCAGATGTAGGACGCCCATGACAGCAACGGCAGGGATGGTCAAGGCGGTGGTGGTCAAGAGCGCGGGGGGCGGCGCGGGCAAGAGCATGTCCTGCGAGGCCATCTGCGCCCAGTTCGACCCGCCCATCAAGTTCGGCTCGCACGCCGAGCTGGTGGGTTCGCTGGACGGCTTCCAGGCGGAACACATCGTGCCCACCTCCGCCTTCCACAAGAGCGGACGTGGCGGCAAGAAGGTCAAGGGCTGCGAGGGATACTCCACGTCCGGCGCCACCACCTGGATGGTGCGCGACGGCCAGAAGGCCGGCCAGGAGCACAAGCGGCTCACCGACCCGATGCGCCAGTTCTCGCAGATGAAGGACCTCGCCGGCGAGGAAGCCCCCCTGAAGGACTGGCTGAAGGAGTACGAGAAAGGCGCCAAGGACGCACTGAAGAAGGCCAAGCCGCAGCGCAAGATCAAGGACAAGAAGCTGGACCGCAACAGCCTCATCGACGCCGCGGCGAAGTGCATCCGTTCGGCCGCCGCGGAGTCCTTCGACAAGATGGACCCAAAGGTCAGCCAGGACACGATGCTGCGCAATCCGTGGAAGGCGACCAAGGAACAGAAGGCCGAGGCGGCTGCCGCGGCCCAGCAGGTCGGCAAGAAGCGCAAGCGCTGATGCGGCCCAGAACACCCTCATCCGGAGATCCCATGGAAAAGACCGAAATCCTGGACGTCGTCGAGACCGATGATGGCATCGCGATGCTGTTCATCATGTACGACGAGACCGACATCGCGAGTGCCATCGGTCATGTCTACAGCGCCACCGGCCGCAGCGACGAGGAAGCGCGCCCCACCCAGCTGCTCGCCACCAACGACACGCTGCGCGTGCTCTGGCAATCGCCCGCAGGGAAGCTGTGGGTCGCCAGCGCCGATGGCAACGTCGGCACCACCGCGAAGGTGCGCTGGCCGGCGGCCGGCACCGGAGTCGACTTCAAGACGCTGTCCGGCCCCAAGTGGACCGCGACCTCACTGCCGGCGCAGCGCAGCAACGGACTGTTTCCCAACATCACCGCGCTCTGGGGCACATCGGACGACCAGGTCTTCGCGGGCACCTACGACGGTGACATCTATCGTTGGGACGGCAAGGCCTGGTCCCAGGACCACGACGGATCGGCCGCCGGCAACGATTCCATCGAGGCGTTCGGTGGCACCGGCGCGAACGACGTCTACGCGGTGGGTCCGCTCGGCACGCTGCTGCATTTCGACGGCCACGGGTGGACGCCCCTGCGCCCACCGGGCCCCGACAACGGGAACGAATCGCTGACCGGAGTGCACGCCCTGCCCGACGGCACCGTCTTCATCTCCACCGCGGGTGACGATGGCCGGCTGCTGCACGGCTCGCGCGCGGGCTTCTCGGAGTTCGGCCGCTACCCCATCGAACTGATCGACATGGCACCGCTCGACGACCGCCTGCTGTTCGCCACCGGCGACGGCGTGGCCGAGCTGTTCGGCAACGACGTGCGGATGATCCGCGACACCTTCTCCACCGCCAGCATCTCGCCCGGACGCGGGCGCGTGTTCTTCATCGAACCCGCGCAGGAAGTGCCGAACTACATCGTGCACGACCCTCGCCTGGGCGAGGACGACGCGTGGTGGGGCATGGACTACTGAGACGCTGCCCGTGGACGCGCTGCAGATCCGCCACGAGATCGCCCCGGCCCGCGCCGACGTGGCGATGCGCCCCGCGCTGCTCGTCTTCGTGCGGGGGCCGCTCGCGCCCCACGCCGCGGCGCTGGACACGCTGTGGGCGCGCCTGCGCGAACTCCCCGCGGGCCAGCGCCTGAAGGCCTACCGGCTCGGCGCGGAGGACAAGTGGCGCACGCTGGGCGCGGCCGACACGCCGCCGCTGTCGCAGCGCTTCGGCCTCGTCCCGGACCATCCCGGCCCCTGGCCCCTGGCCCTCGCGGAACAACCCGGCTCGCCCTCGGCCGGGGCCACGCTCGACTGGCTGGGCCTGCCCCCCGTGCGGGGCCTGGAGCGTGCGAGCCACCTGCGCTTCGTGTTCGACGACCCCGTGTCCGCGACCGAGCTGGCCGCGCTGGGCGACCTCGTGCTGCAGCACCTGCCCGTGTGGTGGGGCGCGGGCGGCTACGCCTTCGAGTTCACCGGCGGCAGCCCCGACGCCGGCGGCCAGCGCATGGCCGTGCTCGCGAAACGGCACTGGGCCACCCAGGTCCAGCACCTGTCCTCGCTGCAGTGGGACGCCCTCGCCGGCATGCCGTCGGTCAACTGGCTCGTGCTGCTCGGGCCGGCGTTCCTCACGCAGGCCGGACTGTCCATCGAGGCCCTGGCGAACGCGGTGGAGCCCCGCGCCCGCAGCGGCGTCTATGCGCGGCAGGGCCTCCACGGGCTCGCGCTTGCCGCAGGCCCCCGCCCCCTCACCGGCGACATCAACGGCCAGGACGACCTCGCCCCGTACGCCGAGCTCGACCGCCTGCTGGCCCCGCTCCGCCTCGCCACGCACCGGCCGCTGGCCGGCCCGCTGGCGCGGCCGGAGGTGCTCGAGGCCTGGCTGCGGCGCTTCGACGATCCGCAGGGCTGGCTGGCGGCCGACCTGTCGGCCTGAACGGCCACCCCGTGACCGGAGGAACGAAACCACCATGGGCCCTCGAGACTCGATCGACACCCCCATCTCCACCCTGCTGGAGGCCGACGACACGCTGGCGCCGCTCCTCCTCGCACGCCCCGTCCGCACGACCGCGCCGCTGCCCGAGGCAATCGTGGGCGAACTCGTCGCGATCGTGGACGGCGGCCAGACCCCGCTCGTGCGCTACCCCGGCCAGCCGGGCACGGCCGCGCTGCCTGCGCGTTGCGTGCCCGACCTGCATGCGGCCCACGTCGGCCGCGAGGTGCTGCTGGCGTTCGAGGGCGGCGACCCGCTGCGCCCGATCGTGACGGGCGTGCTGCGCGGGGCCGCCACACCACCGGCGGAGACCGCCGGCCGCGTGCAGGTGGATGCCGATGGCGAACGCCTGGTCGTGCGCGCCACGAACCAGCTGGTGCTCCAGTGCGGTGACGCCAGCATCACGCTCACGAAGGCCGGCAAGGTGCTGATCCGCGGCACCTACGTGTCGAGTCACTCGACGGGCGTGAACCGGGTCAAGGGCGGCTCCGTGCAGCTCAACTGAGGCCCGTGCCCGTCTCATGCAATTGATCAACGCCACCCGCATGGTCGCGGGCTACAACATGGGCCTGGAGCCGAGCGGCCGCGAGCTGCTCGTGGTCGTGGTCAAGGGCACCTTCCGCTTTCCGCGGCCCGACGAACCCGCCGGGCATTTCGCGCTCCACGAGCAGCAGATGCCGTTGGTGATGGCCGACACCTTCACCGGCGAGCCCGGCCGCTCGTCGCCCGTCCTCGAGGCCGACTTCGCGCCGCGTAAGCCCCGGTGCGACATCCTGCTGCTCGGCACCGCCTACGCCCCGTACGGCCGGCCCGCACCGCGCGTGGACGTGGGCGTGCGGGTGGGGCCGTGGAGCAAGAGCTTCTCCGTCGTGGGGCCCCGGCACTGGGACTGCGGCGTCGCGACACTCCGGGCCACCGCGCCGCAGCCGTTCGTCTCGCAGCCCATCTCGTACGACGTGGCCTACGGCGGCACCGACCTGCGCCACGACGACCCCGCGCAACACGCCGCCTTCATGGCGAACCCTGCGGGGCGGGGCTTCCACAAGCACCTCCAGAAGGAATGGGTCAACGGCCAGCCGCTGCCGCTCACCGAGGAATCGGGGCGCGGCGTGACCGATCCCGACGGCGACTACCGGCCCATGTCGTTCGGTCCGGTCGGCCGCGGCTGGAGCCCGCGCGCCGCGCTGGCCGGCACCTACGACGAGGCCTGGCGCGACGAACACTTCCCGTTCCTGCCGCCCGACTTCGACGAACGCCACTACCAGGCCGCGCCGGAAGACCAGCAGGTGCCGAAGTCCCTGTTCCAGGACGGGCCCGTCGAGGTGGTGCTGTCCAACCTCACCCCGGAGGGCCTGACGCGCTTCACCATCCCGCCGCTCGTGGCGCCGGTGCACGTCTTCCCGAAACGCGGCGAACGGGAGGACCACACGGCCGTGCTGGACACCGTGCTGATCGAACCCGACCACCAGCGCTTCACCCTCACGTGGCGGGTCACCCGCCCGCTGAAGAAGAACATGTTCGAGGTGTCGCAGATCCTGGTGGGCAAGAAGGGCCGGGAGTGGTGGCAGCAGCGCGACAAGGTCGCCTTCCCCATCCCGGTCATCATGGTGCCGATGGAACCCGCCGCCACCCGGGAGGGCGCGTGAGCATGGCGTTCCCTCCCCTCGCCGTGCACCGCACGGGCCTCGTCTCCAGTGTCGGCCTCAGCGCGGAGGCCTCGTGCGCCGCCTTGCGGGCGAAACTCACGAACCCTCACGAGACCCGATTCGCCGACAACGCGGGCAACTGGATCGTGGGCCACGAGGTGCCGCTCGGCGCCCCCTGGCGCGGCCTCACCCGGCTCGCCCACCTCGCCGCCCGCGCCATCGGGGACTGCCTGCGCGACACGCCGCGCGCGGCGTGGTCTCGCCTGCCCGTGCTGCTGTGCGTGGCCGAACCCGAGCGGCCCGGCCGCCCGCCCGACCTCGACACCCACCTGCTGGAGGCCGTGCAGGACCTGCTCGGCATGAAGTTCGCCGAGGCTTCGGCCGTCGTGGCCCATGGCCGTGTGGGTGCCGCCATCGCGCTGGCCCACGCGTCGCGGCTGCTGGCCGACCCCGCCTGTCCCGAGGTGCTGGTGGTCGCGGCCGACAGCCTGCTCACCGCGCCGGCGATGCGCCATTTCAACGAGGCCGATCGCCTGCTGACGGCCTACAACTCCAACGGTTTCATGCCCGGCGAGGGCGGCGCAGCCGTGCTGCTGCGCGCCCCCGGACCGCAGGCGGAACTGCGCTGCACCGGCGTGGGCTTCGGCGTGGAGCGTGCCGCCATCGACTCCGGCGAACCGCTGCGGGCCGACGGCCTGACACGCGCCATCACCGACGCCCTCGCCGCGGCAGGCTGCGACATGCACGATCTCGACTTCCGCATCACGGACATTTCCGGGGAGCAGTACTACTTCAAGGAAGCCGCGCTCGCGCTGTCGCGCACGCTGCGCCGCCGCAAGGCCGACTTCGACCTCTGGCATCCGGCCGAGTCCCTCGGCGAAACCGGCAGCGCGGCGGGCATCGCCACGCTCGTGGTGGCCGACGCGGCGTGCCGCAAGCGCTACGCCCCCGGGCCGAACGTCATCGCGCAGTTCACCGGCGACCGCGGCCAGCGCGCCGCGGCCGTGCTGCGATTCGCGGGGGCGCCATGAGCAACCAGGTCTACGCCAACAACATGGAGGTCTCGTGCAAGGCCGCGGCGGGCAAGTCCATCTGCGCCTTCCCGGACGTGTGCTTCACGCCGCCCCTCACCCCCGCCACCCCGCCCGGCGTGCCCATCCCCTACCCCAACACGGGGATGGCCAGCGACACCAGCGACGGCTCCACCACGGTCAAGATCAGTGGCAAGGAGGTGATGCTGAAGAACAAGTCGTACTTCAAGAAGAGCACGGGCGACGAGGCGGGCTCGGCGCCGAAGAAGGGCGTGGTCACGAGCAAGATCATGGGGAAGGTGTACTTCACCATGTGGTCGATGGACGTGAAGGTGGAGGGCGAGAACGTGGTGCGGCACCTCGACCTGACCACACACAACCACGCGTCGCAGGGCCCCAACACGCCCCCGTGGGTCCACCTCGATGCAATGGCGATGAGCACCGCCACGCAGGCCTGCCAGGACCAGGCGAAGAAGACCCAGGACTGCGTGGAGAAACACGTCAAGGCGAACACCACGCAGCAGACCCGCAAGGACCACCGCAAGCCGGGCGCGACGCAGGCGGCCGCGTTGAAGGACGACAGCCTCGTCGACTGGGACGCGGTGATCAAGGCCGATGCGGGCCAGAACGCGTTCTACAACAAGTCCGGCGCCACGTCGAAGATGTGCGACGACGACGACTGCAAGGACCAGTTCGACTGCAGCCTCGTGCCGTTCGACTTCGGCTGCTGCGCCGACAAGACCCCGCACCACATCGTGCCCGCCCACTGCTTCCTGCCGTCCGGCGAACGCAAGAGCGGCTCCGGCGACCGCTACCCCGGCACCGACAACTACGACGACATGAAGGCGCCCTGCATCTGCGTGAGCGGCGGCACCAAGAGCGAGAAGCAGGCGGACGGGCAGCTGATGCAGCACGGCCGCATCCATGCCATCGTCGACGTGCTCGAGGACAACAAGATGGACAAGTCGCCGGCGCTCACGCCCGGCGGCAAGCAGAAGATGAAGGCGGGGGTTCCCGTCGAGAAGAAGAGCGCCGGCTCGTGGAGCTTCGAGGAAGCGAACGACGCCGGCAGCGAGGCCGTGTCCCAGGTGACCCAGTGCGACAAGGGCTGCCTGAAGGCCCAGAGCGAGGCCGCCCACAAGCAGATGGGCCTCGACGTGGGACCCGGCAAGTCCGACAAGCTGATGTTGCGCGCCGACTCCGGCGGCAACCGCACGCCGCCCGGCTTCGTGCCGAAGTCCCGCGTCAGCGGTCCGGCGCCCGATTGACCTTTCTCCCGCAGATCCCCATGCCATCCACCTCCACCGCCGTCACCTTCCTCACCGGCTACTCCGGCCGCAAGGGCCTGCTCGGCCTGCTCTCGTTCCCCGACATGCTCGACCCGAAGGCGATGTTCTGCCGCATGTACGGCTACCTCGACGGCACGTGGGGCACGCACGACCTCGAGTTCCAGTGCAAGTCGATCACCCACCGCACATCGGACGACCCCGCCCGGCGCGGCTGGTGGGTGCTGGGCAAGAACGGGGAGGTGGCGCACATCAGCGGCGGCCAGGTGAGGGTCGAGCAGATCCCGGGGGCCGGCTTGAACTTCCAGCCCACCCTCGGCTACGTCGAGGCCATCAAGAACATCGACGGGGATCTGTTCGTCTGCGGCTATGGCCGGCAGGTGTACCGCCAGGACGGCGCCGGCTGGACGTCCATCGCCGACGACATCCTGACGCGCGACACCGGCACCGGCTTCTTCGACCTCGACGGCGTCGATGCGCGCCACGTCTACGCCGTGGGCTGGAAAGGCGAGATCTGGTTCCACGACGGCCAGGCCTGGCAGCAGGACGACAGCCCCACCACCGTGCACCTCGGCGCGGTGCGGTGCGTGTCCGCCGACGAGGTCTGGATCGCGGGGGACAAGGGCGTGATCCTGCACGGCCGCTTCAACGCGTGGCAGCTCATCGCCGACCCGTCCTTCACCGGGAACTGGTACAGCATCGAGGTGTTCGGCGGGAAGACCTGGCTCGCCGGCAGCGACGTGCTGGCCTGGCTCGACGGCGATACCGTCCGCCCGGTCGACACCGGACTCGGCCGCGAATTCACCGTGCACCGGCTGCACGCGAAGGACGGCCTGCTGTGGGCCGTCGGCCGCGCCGACATCCTGGTCTTCGACGGCCAGTCGTGGAAGGAAATCATCCACCCCGACAACACCTGAGCCCGCGTGAACGCGCCCGACCTTTCCCTCACCGACCCATGCCTCCCGAGACACCCGTGATCCCCGCCGTGGTGATGCAGCATCAGGACATGGCCGCCACCTTGTACGGCCAGCGGGCCGTGCTGCTCGACGCGCCTCACGCGCGCCTGCACCAGCTCGCCCGCCTCGACGAACGCCTGCGCGCCCACGTCGACGGGCTGTCGATCGCCGGGCCGGCCGGCACCCGCTTTTGCGAGGAGGCCCTCTCGTCCCCCTTCCCCGGCGAGGTGTTCACGGCCACGGTGCAGGCGCTGGGCCAGCGGGACATGGCCTTCCTGGAGCGGCTGCTGTCGCTGGCCGAAGCCGAGCCGGGCACGCGCGACGCGCTCGATGCCGCCTTCGGCTGGGTGCCGGCCGCGCAGCTGCGCGGCATCACCAAGCCCCTGCTCGATTCGCACGTGCCGATGCGCCGCGCGACGGGGCTGGAGGCGTGCCGGCGCCATGGCGTGAACCCGGGCGGCCTGCTCGACCTGGCCACTTCGGACGTCGACCCCGGCCTGCGCGCCACGGCCTGGCGCACGGCCGGCGCGCTCGGCCGCACCGACCTGCTGCCGGCCGCGCTGCGCGCGCTCGCCGATCCGGACGAGCGCGTGCGCTTCGAGGCCGCGCGGGCCGCGCTGCGGCTCGGCGACCGCCAGGCGACCCTCGACGCCCTGCGCACGCTGGCCACCGCGCCCGGCCCCTGGCGGGAGCCGGCACTGTCGTGCTGGGTGAAGGTGGCCGCCTCGGCCGACGTCCACGCGCTCCTCAAGGCGCTGAGCGGCGACCCGGCCTCGCAGCGGCTGCTGGTGCGCTGCGCCGGCCTCTGCGGCGACCCGTTCTACGTGCCGTGGCTCATCCGGCAGATGGCCGTCCCCGAACTTGCACGCCTCGCTGGCGAATCGTTCTCGTCGATCACCGGCGCCGACCTGGCCGCGCTCGACCTCGACGGCCATGCGCCGGAAGGGTTTGCCGGTCCCGACGACGACCCCGAGGACGCCGACGTGTCCCTCGACGAGGACGAAAGCCTGCCCTGGCCGGTGCCGGAACGCATCGCGGCGTGGTGGTCCACCCACGCCGCGCGTTTCGCGGCCGGCACACCCCACTTCGTCGGTGCGCCGGCCACGCGGCGGCACGCGCTCGACGTGCTGCGCGACGGCTTCCAGCGGCAGCGCGTGCACGCGGCGGAACTCCTCACGCTGCTCCAGCCCGGCTCGCCGCGGTTCAACACCGCCGCGCCCGCGTGGCGCCAGCAGCGGCTCGTCGCCGACCTGTCCGGCGCCTGACACCTCCCAGCCCCCCCTTGCCCATGCTCCACGTCCCCACCCTCTTCGCGATCCTCGGCCCGCTGTTCCTCGTGCTCGGCATCGTCCGCTGCGTGCGGGCCGGAGGCTTCCATCCCCAGGGGCGCACCTGGCTGTTGCTCGGCGGCATCTTCTCGGCCGTGGCACTCTGGCTGCATTTCACACCCTGAGTCGCGGTATGACTTTCGTTGATTGCCGGGAGCGGCGTTTGCCGGGATAAACGAACCTCGGGCGAGTGCGACAGAACAGATCGCGCCCCCCGGTATTCGGAGCCTCTCATGAACCTGGTGATCCAAGCTCACACCCTGAAGAACGAGCCGCTCTCGCAGCCCATCACCGGGCGATTCGACGAACGCGGCGGCACCATCGGCCGGTCGGACACCAACACGCTCGCGCTCCCGGACCCCGAACGCCACATCTCGCGCCTCCACGCCGAGGTGTGGTTCAGCAATGGTGCGTTCTCCATCCGCAACGTCGGCAGCGCCAACGCCATCCTCGTGAACGGCCGCCCGATCGCGCCCGGCGAGGGCTCCGCGGTCAACGAGGGCGACGAACTCGTGATCGGCGCCTACGCCATGCGGGTCACGTTCAACGTCCCCACCCAGTCGCGCCCGCCTGCAGTCGACGGCCGCACCGTGATCCGCTCGTCGGCCGGCGAATCGCGCACGAATCCGCCCCAGCCGCGTCCCGCGCCGCGACCGGCCCCGGCCCCCGTGCCGATGCCCGCCCCGCCCACCGCGTCGCCCACGGCGGACCCGTTCGCCGACCTCTTCGGCGCGCCACCCGCCGCCGCTTCGCCGAGCGACCCGTTCGCCGACCTGCTCGGCCCGGCCACGCCCGCGCCGGCGCCGGCGCCCATGGCCTCGCCCACGCCCCCCGCCTACGCGGCCCCCGTGCCCGCGGCGCCGTCGGCCCGCCTGCCCGACGACTTCGACCCGTTCGCCGACCTCACGCCGCCCCCGCCCGCCGGTGGCGCCGGCGTCGGCGGCTTCATGGGCGGCACGCCGTCGCCCTCGCCCGCCCCGTCCGCCCACATCCCGGACTCCGCGTTCGGCGACCTCTTCGGCAGCCCGAGTCCCGCGCCGGGCAACAGCCTCGACGACATGTTCGGCCTCGGCAAGTCGCCCTCGGCCGGCAAGGACCCGCTGGCCGACTTCCTGTCGCCCGCCGCGGCCCCCGGCGGCAGCGCCCCGTCGCAGGATCCGCTGGCGATGTTCAACACGCCGGCCGCCCCGCCGCCGCCGGCCCGCTCCGCCGCGCCCGACCACACGCCCGAGCTGAAGGGGGCCTACCGTCCGCCCGCGGTGAAGGACGAACCCGGCACCATCCCCGGCATGCGCCCCATCGGCCGCGACGCACCGCCGCCGCGCCCGGGCATCCCGCCACCCGCCCCGGCCCCGCGCCCGGTGTCCCCGGCCGGTGGCGCCGCGCCCCCGCGCCGTCCGCCGTTCCCGCCGGAGCTGGCCGAAACCACGATGCCGGCCATGCGGGTGTCGCGCCCGCTGCCCGGTGACGACGACGACCCCGAGATCTCGGCCCCGATGCCGCTGACCCCGCTCGTCGCACCCACGCCGCCCGCGCACGCGCGCATGCCCACGTCCCTGCCGCCGTCCGCGCCCGTCGCACCGGTGGCCGCCGGCCCCGCCGCGGCCCCCGATGCGCTGTGGGCCGCGTTCTGCGAAGGCGCCGGCATCCAGATGAAACTGCCGCAGGGCCTGAACCCCGAGCAGATGCGCATGATCGGCCAGGTGCTGCGGCATTCGGTCGACGGCACGCTCAAGCTCGTGGCCGTGCGTGCGGCCGCGAAGCAGGAGCTGCGCGCCCAGGTCACCACCATCCAGTCGCGCAACAACAACCCGCTGAAGTTCTCGCCCGACGCCGGCGCGGCCATCGAGCAGCTGCTGCAGCCGCCGATGCGCGGCTTCATGGTCGGCCCGCAGGCGGTGAACGACGTGATGGACGACCTGCTGGGCCACGCCATCGGCACCATGGCCGGCATGCGGGCCGCGCTCGAGGGGGTGCTGTCCCGCTTCGAGCCGGCCCAGCTCGAGAACAAGCTGGGCGCCGGCGGCATGATGGACACGCTGCTCCCGATGAACCGCCGCGCGAAGCTCTGGGAGCTGTACCTGCAGCACTTCAAGCGCATCCAGGGCGACGCCGAGGAAGACTTCCACGAACTGTTCGGCAAGGCCTTCGTGCGTGCCTACGAAGACCAGCTCGACCGGCTCGACAGCGCCCGCCACCCGGACGTCTGAGAAGCCTTCACCAGGACCGCTGATGCTGCATGTCGAGATCGCTTCGCGAAGCGAAGTCGGGGACCGCGCCCACAACGAGGACGACCTGCGCCACGGGCGTGCGGGCTCGTTCTGGTACGCCGTGCTGTCCGACGGCGCGGGAGGCCACCGGGGCGGCGCCATCGCGTCCGACCTCGTCGTGCGCCTGGTCGCGCACGGGCTGCAGTCGGCGCCCCACGCCTCGCCCGACTACCTCACCCACCTGGTGACCGACACCCACGCCGCCCTCGGCGACCAGCAGCAAGGCCGCAAGGGGCACGAGCGCATGCACGCCACCCTGGTGGCGCTGTGGATCGACACCCGCCGCGCCCAGGCCCTGTGGACCCACGTGGGCGACTCGCGCCTCTACCACCTGCGACACGGCCAGGTGTGCGACGTCACCGACGACGACAGCGTCGTGCAGCGCATGGTGCACGCCGGCTACCTGTCGCGTGCGGAGGCCCGCGACCACCCGCGCAAGAACCAGCTGCTGAGCGCCATGGGCACGGTCGAGGCCGTCGAGCCCAACACGGTCGAGACCTTCGTGCCCATCGCCGACGGCGATGCCTTCCTGCTGTGTTCCGACGGCTGGTGGGACCACTTCGAGCCGCACGACATCGAGACCGCGTTCGCGAGCGCCCGGTCGCCGCAGCACTGGCTCGACCTGATGGCCGAGGACGTGCAGCAGGCCCGGCTCAAGGGCCAGGACAACTACAGCGCCATCGCGGTCTGGATCGGCGATCCGGCCGAGACCACCCGAGTGGGGGTGCCGCTGTGATGCGGTTTCACCCGATGATCGCCGGTGTCACGCGCCATGCACCGCAGGCAGGCGACAATCTCCCTTTGCACGGGGCCTCGACGCGCCCGGCAGCTTTCTGGAGGCATCCATCATGAACCGTTCCCCCTCTTCCGTGATCGCGCTGGCGCTGGTCCTGTGCGCCGCGACGGCCGCCGCCGAGACCCCGGCCGGCGAACAGGTGCTGCGTGGCAACAAGGTCACCGAGACCAACCTGGTCGACGCGCTCACGCCCGACCCCGAACCCGTGGTCACCCGGAGCCTGAAGGTCACGCGCGACGGCGCACCCACCGTGCCCGCACGCAAGCCGAGTGCGTCGCTGCTGATCACGTTCGAGACCAACTCGGCCGAACTCACCGCGCCCGCCAAGAAGCAGCTCGACGTGGTGGCCGCCGCGTTGAAGAACGACCGCCTCGCCGAGTACAACTTCAACGTCGAAGGCCACGCCGACCCGCGCGGCGACGCCGACGGCAACCTCACGCTGTCGCAGCAGCGCGCCGACAGCGTGCGCGAGTACCTGATCAACACCCACGGCATCGCCGCCGAACGCCTGAAGGCCGAAGGCCGCGGCGACCGCGACCTGCTGAACCGCAAGGTGCCGTCCGCGCCGGAGAACCGGCGCGTCACCATCGTCACGAACCTGCGCTGAGCGTCCTCGCGCGCGGCGGCGTTCAGCCGCGCGTCACCACCAGCCGGCAGTTCGCCACCGTGGCCTGCTGGATGGTCACCACCGTGTTCTCCACCACGGTGTAGCCCGCGGGCCGGCCCGCCAGCGCTTCGAGCTTGGCACCGGCCTCCTCCACACACCGCCGCTTGATCTCGGCGATCGTCTGGTCGTCGCGCCCCACATAGGTGTTCTGCACGAACTCGGCGGGCGCCGGCACCGCGACGGCGGACGCAGGTGTGGCCGCAGCGGACGCCGCTTTCGGCGCGTCCGATTTCGAAGCCCGGTACGCCTGGTACACGTCCTTCCCCACCTTGGCCGTGTCCGACACGACGTTGGGCACCTCCACGGTGACACACCCCGACAGCGCTGCCGCCATCACCGCGGCACCCGCCGCGGTCCATTGCCTGTTCTTCTTCATGGGCCTCCGGCCTGTTCGACCCGCG
The DNA here is from genome assembly GCF_002116905.1 of Piscinibacter gummiphilus. Taxonomy (NCBI): domain Bacteria; kingdom Pseudomonadati; phylum Pseudomonadota; class Betaproteobacteria; order Burkholderiales; family Sphaerotilaceae; genus Rhizobacter; species Rhizobacter gummiphilus. The sequence continues at coordinate 2,817,525 of NZ_CP015118.1, read as the reverse complement.
GTACTTTACCCGCGGCGCATCGCGTGAGCCGGTCAGCCCTGCGAACGCGCGTGGCGCACGCCACGGTTCAGCATGAATTCGGTGTGGTGCAGTTGCCCGACCGAGACCAGGCCACCGCGGGCCAGCACCTCGAAGTCGAGTTCCACCTTCTCGGCCGGCACCGTGGTGTCGTAGAGGTACACGATGTCGGACTGCAGCCGCCCGCCCGGCCCCATCTGGATGCGATGGATGCACTTGCGCCCGGCGTCCCCGTTCTCGCCGTGCAACAGGCGGATGTGCAGTTCACCCGGGTGGCCATGGACGATGATGCGCTCGCGGACGACGGTGGCATTTTCGTAGGTGGACATGGTTCGGACTCCGGGTGACGCACGACGGTGCACCCCGCATCGTAACCACTGCGGGCGGCCTGCCCCGGGAGCTCAGTCCGGACAGTGGCCGTCGAGCGATCCGAGCCGTGGCGCCTTGCCCCGCTTCCCGGCCTCCGTCCAGGCCAGCTTCTCTCGAAGGAAATCCAGCGCGGTGTCCAGCTCGGTACGCCGGCCCTCCAGCTTGCGGATCTGCGCGCGGAGCACTTCCGCCGTGCGTGCGGCGGAGCGTGCCCCGGACCGGTACGCCTCGTTGAGTTCGGCGATCTCGGCCAGCGAATAGCCCAGCGATTTCTGCAGCAGGATCATCCTCGCCGTCGTCACGTCGTCGGCCGAAAACACCTGGTAGGGATTGGAGCCCCCGACAGCGCTGCGGCTCGGCCTGAGCAGCCCGCGGCCGACATAGAAACGAACCGTCTCCGGCGACAGCCCGGTGGCCCGGGCAAACTCGGACATCAACATCTGGCCCCCTTGACCCTGTAGCGCACTGCGTACTTATAACCGTGGACTTTCAAGACAGGAGTCCATCGGATGCAGAACCCCTCTTTCGAACTGACACGAACCCGCCTGGGCAAGGACGGCCCCTGGGTGGGCAGCCAAGGCCTCGGCTGCATGGGCATGAGCGAGTTCTACGGTGTCACGGACACCGCCGAGGCGAGCGCGACACTGGCGCGGGCGCTGTCCCTCGGCGTCACCCTGTTCGACACCGCCGACATGTATGGCCTCGGCGCCAACGAATCGTTCCTCGCACCCTTCGTCCGAGCGAACCGCGACCGCGTGGTGATCGCCACCAAGTTCGGCTACACCCGCACGCCGGAGCATCCCGACGACTGGAGCCTCTGCAACCGCCCGGAGTACATCCGTGCCGCCGTTGACCGCTCCCTGCAGCGCCTGGGTGTCGACGTGATCGACCTGTACTACATGCACCGGCGCGCACCGGACGTTCCGCTCCAGGAGTCGGTCGGTGCGATGGCCGAGCTGGTCGCGGCGGGCAAGGTTCGGGCGCTGGGCTTGTGCGAGGTCAGCGCGACGGAACTGCGCGAGGCCCACGCCATCCACCCGATCGCGGCGCTGCAGTCGGAATGGTCGGTGTTCAGCCGGCACATCGAAGACGAGGTCGTTCCAACGGCCGTGTCGCTCGGCGTGACCCTGGTCCCCTACGCCCCGCTGGGCCGGGGCCTGCTGACCGGCCAGGCGTTCTCCACCACGCTGTCGCCCGACGACAGCCGACAGCATTTCCCGCGCTTCCAGCCCGGGAACCGCGCCGCGAACGCGCGGCTCGTGGCTGCACTCGACGCCATGGCCACCGCCCGAGGCGTCAGCAGTGCGCAGCTGGCGCTCGCCTGGCTCCAACAGAAGGCGGCGCAGATGCACGCCACCATCGTGCCGATCCCCGGCACCCGCCGACGCACTCGACTGGAGGAGAACGTGGCGGCGACCGCGATCCGGCTCGATGCCGACACGATGGCCGCCCTCGAGCCCCTTGCAGAGTCGGTGCAGGGCGTGGCGATCTGATCGCACGGATCAGCCGGCGCGGGCAGACTGGAGTTCCAGCAGTCCCTGCTCCCGGCTGACCGGTGGCGCATAGCCCAGTTCCCGGCGGGCCTTGCCGATGTCGAGGGTCACCTCGACCGCCGAGGTCGCGAGCACCTGCCGGGTGACGGGCGGCTGCCACCGCCCCCCGGTCAGCCGCGCCACCCCCTCGCCCGCAGCGGCGATCCCTCGCACCAGCCAGCCCGGCACCACCTTGTCCGGCACCGTCCGTCCCTGCGTGGCCAGCATCGCCCCGACGAAGGCACGGAACTCCACGTCGTCGGCATCGGTGATGAAGTACGACTCGCCCGGCACGCCCGCGAGCAACGCGCGCTCGATGCCGTGGGCCAGGTTGGCAACGTGGGTCGTCGACGTCCGGTAGCGCCCGCCATCGATCCAGGCGAACCTGCCCCCATCGACCGCGTCCAGCAACTGCGGCAAGGCCGTGGTGTCGTCACGACCCCAGACGAAGCGGGGACGGACCGCGACCACGTCGAACCCCTCGCCGCTCATCGCGAGGGCGATGCGCTCCGCTTCCGCCTTGCTGGCGGAGTAGCCTCCCACCGGACGCCGCGGAGGTACGGACTCCTCACGCGCCTGCACGAGCGCCCCGCCATCCAGCAAAACCGACTCCGTGCTCAGGTGCACCACGCGCCGAATGCCCGCCTCGCGCGCCGCGACGAGCACGTGCCGCGTGCCGTCGACGTTCGTCCGGTGCTGGGCGGCCGAAGGCAGGCCGTGCCGGGTGTCGGCCGCCGCATGGACCAGCGCCGGGCATCCGGCCATGCCGGCCCGCAGGTCCGGCGAGAACAGGTCGCCTTCGACGGCACGGGCGCCCGCAGCCTCGACGACCCGGCGTGCCTCGGCACTGCGCACCAGCGCGCGGACGTCGACGCCAAGTGCGGTGAAATGCCGGATCAGGTTGCGGCCGACGTACCCGCTGCCCCCGGTCAGGAACAGACGGGCTGGAAGCGATGCAGCGGAAGAAAGCGAGGACGTGCTGTTGTTCATGGAAACCGGAATGGGCGTGGAAAGGCGCGGACGTGTCGGGCGACCCGTCGTCCGGCAGGGAAGAAAACGCGGAGGGGAGTCAGCGCCGGCGCTTGGCCGATGCCTGCGCGGGGGCCGGCGGCATGCCATCCACCAGCCCGCCGATCTCCCGCAGCAGGCGGTCTCTCTCCGCTGTCGGGAAGGTATGGAAGTCGAGGCTCTCGAGCAGCTTCAGGCCCTCGAGCGCCAGGTAGGCGAGCAACGCGTTGCGGGGCTCCGCGGCGTCGCGCTGCAGTGCATCGATGACCGCCGCCTGGTTGGCCTGCATGGCCTGGCGCAGGGAAACGTCCTGCGCCAGCGCCGCGCACAGCGTCAGCGCGACCGCACGCTGCTGGGGTGGCAAAGGATCGGCCGCCGCGACGATGCGGCCACGAACGACTCGTGCATCGACGTCGCCGAGCTGCTCGGCAGCGGCGTGGTTGAAGGCGTTGTCGCGCTCGAGGGCCCGGGTCACCAGGGCCCCGATCAGCGCCTGTTTGGTCTTGTGGTCGTACACCACGCTGGCCTTGCTGACACCGGCCTGCGCCGCCACGGACTCCAGCGTCAGCTTCGCGGCCCCGTCGCGGGCGACCACCACCTCTGCGGCATCCAGCAGCAGGTCCCGATCGATGACTCTGGTCCGGCCCACGCGTGTTTCCGTTTCAATTAATTTCCGACCAGACGGATATTAATTATTCGACGGAAGCCGGTCAAGGGCTGCCTCGGTGCGGTGGCGCGCCGTCAGTCCCGCGACGCCTCCGCCACCGCCCTCAGGTCCGCCGCCAGCGCGTCCACCCGTTCGGGCAGCGTGTCCCACGCGAACATCAGCCTCACGCCGCCGCCGATGAAGGTGTAGAACTTCCAGCCCTTCGCGCGCAGCGCGTCCACGAGTGGCGGCGCCATCTTCAGGAACACGCCGTTGGCGTCTGCGGGGAACATCAGCGGCAGCTCGGGAATGTCGGCGATCTGGTCGACCAAGCGGCGGGCGCACGCGTTGGCGTGGCCGGCTCGCGCGCGCCACGCGCCCGTCTCCAGCATGCGCACCCAGGGTGCCGACAGGAAGCGCATCTTCGAGGCGAGTTGACCGGCCTGCTTGCAGCGGTAGTCGAAGTCTTCCGCCTGCGGGCGGTTGAAGAAGAGGATGGCCTCGCCCACGGCCATGCCGTTCTTGGTGCCGCCGAAGCAGAGCACGTCGACGCCCACGCGCCAGGTGATGTCGGCCGGCTCGCAGTCGAGCGCCGCGCAGGCGTTCGAGAAGCGCGAGCCGTCCATGTGCAGCACGAGGCCCAGCTCGCGGCACACGTCGGAGATGGCCTGCAGTTCCTCGGGCCGGTACACCACGCCGGTTTCGGTGGGCTGCGTGACGGTCACCACGCGCGGCTTGGGGAAGTGGATGTCGCTGCGCTGCGTGGCGATCGTGCGGATGGCCTCGGGCGTGAGCTTGCCGTCGACCGACGGCGCCACCAGCAGCTTCGAGCCGTTGGAGAAGAACTCGGGGGCGCCGCACTCGTCGGTCTCGATGTGCGAGGTCGAGGCGCAGATCACGCTGTGGTACGACTGGCACAGCGACGCGAGCGCGAGCGAGTTCGCGGCGGTGCCGTTGAACACGAAGAACACCTCGCAGTCGCGCTGGAACAGCGTGCGGAAGGCGTCGGAGGCCTTCTGGGTCCAGGTGTCGTCGCCATAGGCGGGCGCATGGCCGGCGTTGGCCTCGGCCATCGCGGCCCACGCTTCGGGGCAGATGCCCGCGTAGTTGTCGCTGGCGAACTGTTGCTGGTTGTCGAGCATGGCGTGGCTTTCGGAAGGAAACGGTTCCGCGCGATGGTGACCCAATCCGCGTGCGGTGTCACGTCCTGACCAAAAACCGTCACGGCGCGGTCACGACCACTGCCTAACCTCGCGGGCTTTCCTCCCTGAGAAGAGACCTTCCCTTGAAGTACCCCACCCTGCTCGCCCTCGTCCTCGGCACCGCCCTCCTCTCCGCCTGCGGCGGTGACGGCGACGACACTCCCGCCACCACGACGCCCGTGGCCACCACGCCGGCCCCGCTCGTGATCGCCCACCGCGGCGCCAGCGGTTACCTGCCCGAACACACCCTCGGCGGCTACGAGCTCGCGATCAAGCTGAAGGCCGACTACATCGAACCCGACCTGCAGTTCACGCAGGACGGCAAGCTCGTCGCGATGCACGACGACACACTCAACCGGACCACCAACGTCGCCACGCTCTTCACGGCCCGCAATGGCGGCTACAAGGTCTCGGACTTCACGCTGGCCGAGATCAAGACGCTGACCGTGGTGCCCGCCGGCACCGCGTCGGCCACCTACCCCGGCTTCACGCCGTCGATGGCCGAACCGTACCGCGTGCCCACGTTCGACGAATTCCTCGCGTTCGCGAAGACGCACGCGTCCGTGGGCATCTACCCCGAGGCCAAGCAGGCAGACCCGGCGATGGAGGACGCGATCCTCGCCTCGCTGAAGGCCAGCGGCTACACGGCGGCCGGCAGCAAGGTGTTCATCCAGTCGTTCAGCGATGCCACCGTGCGCAGCCTCAAGGTCAAGCAGAACGCGCAGGGCATCAAGGTGCCGCTGATGCTGCTGGGTGTGGCCAAGATGGAGAACGGCGTCGCGAAGATGGGCGTGATCAGCGGCACCGGCATCAAGCTGCTGACGTTCGAGGACGTGAAGAGCTTCGCCGATGGCATCGCCCCGGCGATCAACTACGACGCGGCCGGCTACCCGATCTCGAAGGAGTTCATCGACCAGGCCCACGCCGCCGGCCTGAAGGTGCACGGCTGGACCTTCGCCGTGGCCGACGCCACGAAAGCCCCGGCCGAGTACCGCAAGTACCTCGACATGGGCATGGACGGCATGTTCAGCAACTACAGCGACCTGGCCGTGCTGGCCCGCGACGCGTTCGTGGCGAAGTGACCGTCAGACCGGCGCGCGGCCGTTCCCCGGCCGCTTGCCGGTGATCACCAGCGCGAGCAACTCGTCCTCGTGGGTGTCGGCCGACCGGCCCTCGCCCACGAGGCGGCCGTTCTTCATCACCGCGTAGCGGTCGGACAGATCGAACACCTCCGACATGTCGTGGGTGATCAGGAAGATGCCGACCCCGTCGGCCTTCAGCCGCCGCACGAGGTCGGCCACCATCGAGCGTTCGTGCGGGCCGAGCGCGGCGCAGGGCTCGTCCATGATGAGCACGCGCGCGTTGAAGTACAGCGCCCGCGAGATCGCCACCACCTGGCGCTGCCCGCCCGACAGCAGCCGCACCGGCACGCGGATGTTCGTGAAGTTCGGGTTGAGCTTGCGGAACACCTCGCGCGCGGCCACCTCCATCGCGTCGTCGTCCATCGTGCCCCAGCGGGTCACGAGCTCGCGGCCGAGGAACAGGTTCGCGACGCTGTCGAGGTTGTCGGCCAGGGCCAGCGTCTGGTAGATGGTCTCGATGCCGAGCGCCTGCGATTCGGACGGGCTGCCGATGCGGGCCGGCGTGCCGTTCACGAGGATCTCGCCGGTGTCGATGGGGTAGGCGCCCGCGAGCATCTTCATCAGCGTGCTCTTGCCAGCGCCGTTGTGGCCCAGCAGGGCCACCACCTCGCCGGCGCGAAGCTGCAGCGACACGTCGTCGACGGCACGCACGCCGCCGAAGGCCTTGTGGATCCCACGCAGGTCGACCAGGGGAGTGGCTGCGGTCATCAGGTCATCCGTTCGCCGCTCCAGCGGCGGTACAACACGTCGAACACCACCGCGGCGATGAGCACCTGCCCGATGATGACCATGCGGGTGCCGATGCTCACGTCGAGCAGCAGCAGTCCGCTCTCGAGGAACTGGATCACGAGCGCGCCCAGCACCGAACCGAGCACGGTGCCGCTGCCGCCCGACAGCGCCACGCCGCCGATGACCGCCGCGGCGATCACGTACAGTTCCATGTTCGTCCCGAGCGAGTTCGTGCCGGCGTTCAGGCGCGCCACCGACACCACCGCCGCCACCGTGACGAGCGCGGCCAGCAGCAGGAAGAGCTTCAGGATCACGCGGCGGACCGGGATGCCCACCAGCAGTGCCGCCTCGGGGTTGCCGCCGATCGCGTACACGTAACGGCCGAAGCGCGTGCGCCGCACGAGGAAGGCCATGCCGATCACCACCGCGCCCCAGATCACCACCGGCACGGGGATGCCCTGCGCCTCGGGCTTGCCGTCCAGCTGGTACGCGCAGGTGATGCCGACGAAGCCGAACACGACGCCGACGAACAGCGCGCCCAGCACCACGTCGAACCAGAGCGGACGCATCTCGAAGCCGTGGCCGGCGCGTCTTCTGCGTCGCGCCACGATGTTCCAGACGATGACGGCGGCCAGCACCGCGCCGAGGGCCCAGCTCCAGGCCGGCCCGAGCGCGCCGTCCAGGCCGCCACCCAGCGCGAGGAACGCGGGATCGGTGACCGGCTGCGTCTTGCCGTCCGCCACCAGGAAGGCCGCGCCACGGAACGACATCAGGCCGCCGAGCGTGACGACGAACGACGGCACGCCGATGTAGGCCGTGAGCCATCCGTGATAGAGCCCGACGAGCAGCGCGAGGCCGAGCCCCGCGAGCGACGCGGGCACCCAGTGCCAGCCCTTGCTGTACTGCAGGAACGCGATCAGCACGCCGACGCACCCGAGCACCGAGCCCACCGACAGGTCGATGTGCCGGGCCACGATGACGAGCGCCACCGCGGTCGCGACGATGCCCACCACGGCCGTCTGCTGGGCGAGGTTGTAGAGGTTCTCGGGCGTCAGGAACGAGCCGCTGAGCGCATGGAACACGACGGCCATCGCGACGAGCACGGCCGCCATGATGCTCAGGCGCAGGTCGAGCGCGCTGATCTGGAGTTGGTTCAGCATGGGCGTGAGGGGCGGCGGACCGACGAGGTCCGCCGCGGGACGATCACTTGCAGGCCGCGGGCGCGGTGGCCGCCGCCACGTTGCGGCACAGGTCGGCCTTCGGAATCCAGCCGGCCGTCACGACGTCGCCGAGGTTGGCCGACGTGATCGCGACGGGCTTCAGGAACTTCGAGGTCATCGGCACCTTCTTCTCGCCTTCGGCCCACGTCACCGCGCCGTCGACCTTCTTGCCGCCGGCCAGGGCGACCGCGGCGGACGCGGCTTCCTTGCCCAGCACCCGGGCGTCCTTCCAGACCGACACCGTCTGCGTGCCGAGCGCCACGCGGTTCAGCGCGGCGTGGTCACCGTCCTGCCCCGACACCGGCACGCCGCGGATGCCGCGGCCCGACAGCGCCGCCACGACACCGCCGGCCGTGCCGTCGTTCGAGGCCACCACCGCATCGACCTTGTTGCCGTTGCGCGTGAGGATCTGCTCCATGTTCTTCTGTGCCACCTCGGGCTTCCAGCCTTCGGTGTACTCCTCGCCCACCACCTTCACCGCGCCGCTCTTGATGGCGTCGGCCAGCACTTCCTGCTGGCCCGCGCGCAGGAAGTCGGCGTTCGGGTCGGTGGGCGAGCCCTTGATCATCACGTAGTTGCCCTTGGGCTTGGCGGCCAGCACGGCCTTCGCCTGCAGGCGGCCCACCTCCTTGTTGTCGAAGGTGATGTAGAAGACGCCGGGCTGCTCGATCAGGCGGTCGTACGCGACGACCGGCACCTTGCGCTGCTTCGCCTTGGCGAGCGCGGGCACGATGGCGTCCTTGTCCATCGCCAGGATGATCAGCGCGTTGGCGCCCTTGGCCAGCAGGCTGTCGACGTCGGAGAGCTGCTTCTCGGGCGAACCGCCCGCGTCGGCGCTGACGTACTTCGCGCCCAGCTTCGCCAGCTGTTCCTTGATGGCGGCCTCGTCGGTCTTCCAGCGTTCCTCCTGGAAGTTGGACCAGCTCACCCCGACGGTCGTCTCGGCGAAAGCCGCGCTCGCCACCACGCTCAGGGCCACGCCGGCCCACAGTTGTCGCACGTTCTTCATGTCGTTTCCCCAGGAGATTGGATCGCGCCGACACCCGCCTCGACGCTCGCGGCCGGGCCGTGATCTCCGGCCCGGCCGCAGTATGAGGTGCGCCCATCATTTCGCCGCCGGGGGAAACCCGGAGTTCGTTTCTTTGTCGAACAAACTTGCGAAGGCGCTCCGGCGGCGCCCCCGCCGCAGACGTCGATCAACGTGGGGATTGGCAGCTTGCGGGTTCGGACCTCCAATGCCGAGGCACCGTCGCCCCCAGTCGCACTTCCGGGAGTGCGCGAACCGCAAGGAGGTGGACGGCATGCTCGACACCAGGAACGGACAAGAACTGGAAACCGGGCGCGCGGCGCTGGGCGTGACCTGAGGACCGAGAGCCCGCGATGCGACACGATTTCATGGAACTCGACTGGGAAGGCGCCGGCTACCACGGCTTCCCCGGCGGCGACGCGTCGGAGGACGAAGCGGACGCGTGGTCGGGCTTCGAGCAGGTCCTCGCTCGCGCGAAGCAAGGCGACTTCTCGGGTGTCGGCCAGCTGCCGGCGATCTACGAAGAGGCCGACTGGATGCTGGGCGCGGCGTGCGCCGAGTTGATGGGCGACATCGGAGACCGGCGTGTCCTCGAGAGCCTGCACCCGGCCGTGACGGCGATCCTCGACCCCACCTACTCGGTCGACCTGGGACGCACCCTCGCGATCGCGGGGCACCTGTCGAGCGTGCCGGTCCTGCTGGAGGCGCTCGTCAAGCTGGCCGATTTCGAGGACGCGCCCGCGCTCGTGCAGATGCTGTCCGTGATGCTGGAGCCGGAGCCCGGCGCGCTGGGCGACATCGGCCGACTGGACGACGTCGAGGCCTACGCGGACCACGTGCGCCGGCAGGCGGCCGTGGTCGCGGCCCGCACGGGCTCGCCCGATGCCGTCGTGATGTTCGGCGACGTGTTCTCCGTCGAGCGGCTCGTGGCGGTCATGCGCCAGCGGCTGGCCGAGGGCGGCCGCTTCGATCCGTACTGGCGGCACCGGTTCGAGGCCACCACGGGGGTGGACTGTTCCGGCTTCTACGAGGACGGCATCCTGCAGCCGCTGCAGGCGCTCGCCGTGATCGAGGAGTTCGAGGACCTGGGGGGCACCGGCCGGTACGAGCCGGGGCGCCGCTACTTCTTCGGGCACGTGCTGCCCGACTGACGACGGCACCGTGCCGGCGGTCCGAGGTCAGTACACGAGGGCGAAGGTGACGTAGCCGGCGCCTTCCTCGGCGAGGTGCTTGATGCCCGGCAGGCCCGCGCTGATGCCGGTGAACTTGAGGTGCCGCTGGGTCTCCCGCGCGTGTTTCGCCATCTCCAGCGCCGCGGCCATCCGGTCGTTGGCGTGGGAGGCCAGGTCGTTGTACGGGAGTTCGAGGTTCGCTCCGGCGGTCATGAGCGAATTCAGGTAGCCGGGCTTGAAGGTGTTGTTGACCACGAGATTTCTCCTTGGACGTCGGAGAGCATAGTCTTTTCGGCCGCCCCACAATATCGCCGCGCCTGAAACGTCTTCAGCGGCATGGAGCTGCCAGCGCCCTCACCCGCGATGACCCGACGAGACACCGACGACCTCACCGCCACGGTGTTGCGCGAACGTTCCCGCCTGGGGAACTTCATCCGGCGCCGGGTGCGCGATCCGGCGGAGGCCGAGGACATCCTGCAGGACGTCTTCCACCAGTTCGTGGAGGCGTACCGGCTGCCCGCCCCCGTCGAGCAGGCGACCGCCTGGCTCTACCGCGTCGCGCGGTTCCGCATCATCGACCGGTTCCGCAAGAAGAAGGAACTGGCACTGCCCGGCGAGGGCCATGGCGACGTCAAGGACGACGACGCCGACTGCCGACTCGACCTGGCCCTGCCCTCGACCGAGGCGGGGCCTGAAGCGGCCTATGCGCGATCGGTGCTGCTGACCGCGCTGGACGCGGCGCTCGACGAACTGCCGGAGAACCAGCGCGAGGTGTTCGTGGCCCACGAACTCGACGGCTGGAGCTTCAAGGAGATGGCCGCCGAAAGCGGCGTCTCCATCAACACGCTGCTGGCGCGCAAGCGCTATGCGGTGCTTCACCTGCGGGCGCGCCTGCAGGTGGTCTACGACGAACTCGATTTCTGAAGGAGCGACATCATGCGATTCAAGGTGAGGTACCTGGGCGGCGCGGTGCTGGTGGTGGCGGGCGTGGCCGCGCTGGGCGGCATGGTGATGCTGCTGTGGAACGCGGTGGTGCCCGTGGCACTACCCGACGCCGGCACCATCGACTACCCTCACGCCCTCGGGCTGCTCGTGCTGTGCCGCATCCTCTTCGGCGGCTTCCGCGGGCACGGCGGCTGGCGCGGACGACGAGGCCCCTGGGCCCGGTGGGACGCGATGACAGAGGAAGAGCGCGCCCAGTTCCGCCGCGGCGGACGCGGCCGTTGCGGTCGCCCCGAGACCGAGCGTCAACCGAGAACCGAATGACCCCCACCCTGCCCTCGCCCTCGTCGACCTTCACGGGCTACCAGAAGCTCGTGGTCGGCATGCTGGCCTTCCTGCAGTTCGCCGTCATCCTCGACTTCATGCTGATGGCGCCCCTGGGGGCGCTCATCATGCCGGCCCTGTCGGTGGACCCGCGGCAGTTCGGCCTGATCGTCTCCGGCTACGCCTTCAGCGCCGGCGCCGCCGGCCTGCTGACCGCGGGTTTCGCCGACCGCTTCGACCGCAAGAAGCTGCTGCTGTTCTTCTACGGCGGCTTCGTGCTGGGCACCGCGTGGTGCGGCCTCGCCACCAGCTTCGAGAGCCTGCTGGCCGCCCGCATCGTCACCGGCCTGTTCGGCGGCGTGATCGGGTCGGTGGTGCTCGCGATCTCGGCCGACCTGTTCCCGCCCTCGATGCGCGGCCGCGTGATGGGGATCATCCAGACGGCCTTCGCCGCCAGCCAGGTGCTGGGCATCCCGGTGGGCCTGTACCTTTCGAACCACTGGAACTGGCAGGTCCCCTTCCTCGCGATGGCGGCCTTGGGCGCCGTGGGTGGCCTCGTGGTGGCCTGGAAGATGAAACCGGTGGCCGACCACCTGAAGGAACCGCAGTCACGCAGCCCGTGGGTGCACCTGCGCCACACGCTCACCGAACCGCGGTACCTCGTGGCCTTCGCCACCACCGCGCTCGTGGCCACGGGCGGCTTCATGCTGATGCCCTTCAGCAGCGCCTTCGCCGTGAACAACCTCGGCATCGGCATGCACAGCCTGCCCACGGTCTACCTCATCACCGGGCTGTGCACCATCGGCTTCGGTCCGCTGATCGGCCGTGCCGCCGACGCCGTCGGCAAGTTCAAGGTGTTCGCAGCAGGCACGGCCGTGACCCTGGTCATGGTGCTGCTCTACACCCACCTCGGCCCCATCTCGCTGCCGATGCTGGTGCTCGTCAACGCGGTGATGTTCGTGGGCATCTTCTCCCGCGTCATCCCGTTCCAGGCCATGGTGGCCGGCATCCCCACGACGGCGCAGCGGGGCGCGTTCACGGCCATCAGCGCGTCGATCCAGCAGCTGTCGGGGGGCATCGCCTCGGTGATCGCCGGGCACATCGTCGTGCAGGGGGCCGACGGGCGGCTGCAGCATTTCGATGTGGTCGGGTACGTGGTGGTGGCAGCCTCCCTGGTGGCGCTGGGCCTCGTGTGGCTGCTGCAGAAGACGCCGGCGGCACCGGCGGCGCAGGAGGTTCAGGCGTTGCGCTGAACCGGGCCACCCCGAATCGATCTGCGCAAACCAGCCCGGAACGCCACGCTCTCCTGCGACCGCGAAGGTCCCAGGTGCGTCTTTTCCGTGTCATGGCTACACTCCACGTCCGCCGTTGGAAGGCCGGGTGAATCTCGGCTTTCCAGGAGCGGGCACCTTGATGGCGGGCGGTGGGATTCGAAAATCATCAACCAAGTCAAGGGGATCCCATGAAGAAAATCATCTCGCTGTTCCAGCGCAACCATGAAGGCAACCGCAAGGTCCGGGACGAAGTCGTTCCCGACGCGCAGTGGGTGCTCGACGGTGAAGGCAAGGCCACCCGCAAGTGGGATGGGCTTGCCGTGATGGTCAAGGACGGTTCGGTGTTCAAGCGGTACGACGCCAAGGCCGGTCGCACGCCACCGGCAGGGTTCATCCCGGCTCAGCCGGGCCCGGATCCGGTCAGCGGACACTGGCCGGGCTGGGTGGCGACCGATGGCCCGGACTCGCGCTACATCCGTGAGGCGGTGGACGCGGCGGTCGTGCGGTACCCGCAAGGCGTCCCGGACGGCACCTACGAGGTCTGCGGACCGCGCATCGGCACCCGCCATGGCGCGAATCCGGAGAACCTCACCGAGCACGTGCTCATCCCGCACGGCGAGGATGTGCTCGCGGACGCGCCGCGGAACTTCGCCGGCCTGATGGCGTACCTGCGGGACAAGCCGATCGAAGGCATCGTGTGGCATCACGCAGATGGCCGCATGGTGAAGATCAAGAAGGCCGACTTCCCGTTCTGACCCGCGCTTTGAAGGAGGAGCCCAGGCTCCTCCTTTTTGTTTCCCCGCTCCGCTTTTCTGCCCGTCCCGTTCGGGTCGCGATGTCCGCGTTCACGGAAGCCGCATCACCCAGCGCGATCAAGGATGTTTCGGTCGAGCATGCACACGGACGAAGACGGTGGGATCCAGTTGCAACTCGATCGACACGTCGGGGTTCTGCGCGACCCCGTTGATCAGCAGCACTTCGCCGGTGATGGATCGAAAGAGGCTGATGCTGTCGACCCATTTGAGTTCCACGGCGACTCGTTCGATGTCACCGGAATGCCATCGGATCGAGACGGCGCCGACGTCCATTTCGATGTGGCACTCCACCTGCTCGACACCTCGGACGGCCTTGAAAGTCAAGCCATTGAAGTCCCAGGGTACAGCGCGAACTCGAAGAACGGGTTCAACACCAAAGAACGAGATCAGCTCGAAGTCTTCAGGCCTGTTCATGGATTTCCATTCGGGGCACGGGCCTGGCGACTGGAGGCGGCCCTTCATCGGGGGGGGGGGCGACTGCATCCGGTGGATCCCGGCGTTCGCCGGGACGCAACGCAAGGGCGCGGGCGGCAACCCGCGTCACTTGCCCTTGGCGACCTCGTCCACCTCGAGCAGGCTCGCGCCATATCCGGAGTCGCACGCGGCCCCGGCATCACACACCGCCTTGCCCACGAACGGGCTCTCGCCCGGCTGGCGTGCGGCCCACAGCTGCTCGGCCTTCGCGAGATCGAACTCCGGAATCTCGTCGCCCGCCCCACGCAGCCCCACGGCCCCCAGGTCGCGTGGGTGGCGCGACACCACGGTCACGATGTGGTTCGTGCCTGCGGGACCACCCGCCGTGATCGCCCAGCTCTTTCGTGGCAGCACCACCTCGGTGTTGGCCTCGATGCGGTTGTTCTTGTCGATCTCGTTCGGGAACAGCAGGTAGAAGTGGGACTTGTCGGTGCCGCTCAGGAACACGTAGAGGTAGCCCGCCTCCTTCGACTTGACCCGGAACTGCAGGCGGTCGCGGCCGATGGTCAGCGAGGACTTGTCGGCCAGCACGTTGACACCCAGCAGCGGGTCGGCGTGCCGGACGATGTCCTGCAGGCCGGCGACCACCGTGAACGGTTCGGCCGGAGGCGGTGCGGGGGCCGGAGGCGGCGGGGCCACGGGGGCCGGCGTGGGTGCAGGGGTCGCAGCCACGACGGGCGCGGGGGCCGGAGGCTGCGGCTTCGGGCTCATCGCCCACCACGCGCCGCCTGCGGCGAGCAGCAGCGCGACGGCGCCACCGGCCACGAGGGGGGTCTTCGACGAGGAAGACGGCGCGGACGCGGGCGACGGAGTCGGCGACGCCAGCGGCGCCGGTGCGCTCAGCGGCGCCGGCCGGCTGTCCGGCCGATCCACCACCACGGTCTTGTCGAAGAATCCGTCGGACGGCGGTGGCTTCGGGGCGGGCGGCGGTGGCAGGTCCACGAGCGGCAGCGGCGCGCTGCGTTCACCGCCGCGGTCGCTCGCGCGGCGGGCCACCGGCGGGGAGACGGACGTGATCATCGCGCGCAGCGCGGCCATGTCCTGCGGGCGGTGCTCCGGCCGCACGGCCAGGCCCGCGTCGATCACGGCGAGGAACTCGGGCGTGAAGCGCCCGGCGCCCGCCTCGACGGCCGGCACCAGTTCGTCGCTGACGATGCGGCTCACCGACGGGGTGGGCGCGCGGCCCGTGACCGCGGCGTACAGCACCGCGCACAGCGCGTAGACGTCGGTCCAGGCGCCCTGCTTCATCGACGACGACTCGGCGTACTGCTCGATGGGCGCGTAGCCCGGCTTCAGGATGACCGTGAGCGCCTGCGTGGCGTCGCTGATGACGCGCCGCGCGGCGCCGAAGTCGAGCAGCACCGGGCGCACGGCGTCGGTGCCACCCACCTGGGTGCCCTGCTGCTGCAGCAGCAGGATGTTGTCGGGGGCGATGTCGCGGTGGTAGCAGCGGTTGTGGTGCATCACCTCGAGCGCGTCGATCACCGGGGCCAGCAGCGCGAGCAGCCACGATTCCGACGGTGAGCCGTGCTCCAGCAACCACTGCTTGAGCGTGGGGCCCTGGTAGTACGGCATCACCATGTAGGCCGTGCCGTTCTGCTCCCAGAAGCGGTACACCTTCACGAGCGACGGCTGGTCGAACGCGGCCAGCAGCTGGGCTTCGTTCACGAAGCTGCGGCGGCCGAGCTCGAAGGTCTCGCGCTGGCGCTCGGACCGCACCGACACCACGCCGCCGTGCGCACGCGACGCGAGCGAGGACGGCATGTATTCCTTGAGGGCCACCACCCGGCCGAGCTGGGTGTCCCGCGCGAGGTAGACGATGCCGAAGCCGCCCTCCCCGATCAGGCCCTCGATCACGTACTCCTGCAGCTTGTGGCCGATGGGCAGCGGGTTGTCGCCGGGGGGTGGCGGCGGCACGGCCGCGGCGTCGCGCGCCAGCACCATCGTGGGCTCCTCTCCGGGGGCCGGAGGAGTCGGAGGGACGGGCGCGGACGGATCGCTCATGGTCGGTACGGCTACGGCTGCGGATTCACCACTCGCCTTCGAGCATCAACGCGAAGTGCGTGGGCTCGGGCAGGCCCGCGGTGATGCTCAGGCTGGTGTCGGGTGTGTTGGCATGGTCGGGCCACCACAGGCTCTTGCCGGCGCAGACCTGCATGGCTTCGCGCAGGCCCATTCCGGCCACCCATTGTGCCAACACCGCCTCGCCGTCGAGCGAATAGCGGTCGCGGCCCGGCAGGTGGGCGACGTCGGGGCGGCGCGTGGGAAGCGCGTCGGGCCACACCGGGGCGGCCGTCAGCGCGTCGTCGAACGATTGCAGCGTGGCCGTGGGCTGCAGCGTGCCCAGCACGGCGGCCGACACGTGGTGGAACCAGCGGTCGAGGCCGGCGACACCGGACGCCGACTCCGGCGCCATGGCCGCGGACCGCGCCACCACGAGCGGGAAGTAGCGCCCGACCTTGTCGACGCTGGGCATCATCACGCCGAACCACCACTGCGGATCGACCACGCCCGGCGACAGCGCGAAGCGCCACAGCGGCCCGGTCAGGTAGACGTCGAGCCACTCGTCTCCGAGCTGCGCGCGGCTGGCTTCCATGCCTCGCGAGAGCCAGTCGTCGAGCACGTCGACGAAGGGCTGCGGCAGGCGCCGGTGGGCGAAGTCGCCGAGGACCGACAGCTTGCCGAACCAGCCGGCCGCGCCGCTGCCCTCGCCCGCCCCCACCAGCAGATCGCCGAAGCCCGTGCTGCTCACAGGCGCCCCGGGCAGTGGAAGTTGTCGATCTCGGGCAGGCGGAACGGGTTGCGCACGCTGCTGGCCGACACCACGAAGACCGCCTTGCGGCCGTCGACCGTGAACGTGGCCTTGAAACGCTCGGGCGCACCCGCGCCTTCGATCTGCTGCTTGTCGAAGAGCTTGAACAGCGCCCACGGGCCCTCGTTCACCGTGCCCGACAGACCGCCCGTGGTGGACACGGGCGTGAGCGCGATGCGCACCTGGCCCGTGCCGCGCGGGCCCGGCCACTGCACCGACATCGGGATCTGCGGGCCGTGGGCGTACTTGACCACCTGGCCGTCGATGTCGAGCGTGAACTGCGTGATGGTGGCGTCCATCTCCAGCGGCTTGAAGTCGAGGCGCAGGCCCGGCACGTTGCCGCCGGCGCGGAAGAACGTGTCGCGGATGACGGCCGCGTTCTGGAACTGCGCCAGCGTGGCGGTGTCGGCGCCCATCGAAGCCCCGTCGATCGACTTGAAGCTCCACGGCTTCGTCGTGGTGTTGACGAAGTTGGCGAGGTTCTTCTGGAAGAACGCGTCGAACAGCCCGCCCGGCGCGAACACGCGGGCGAAGTCTTCGGTGGTGACGTCGCGGCTGGCGTTGCGCTCGAACGGGTAGCGCCCGTTGATGGCCTGGCGGCAGAAGTCACCCACCTCGGCGTTCAGCGCGTTGCCGAGGTTGCTGCGCGTGATGTCGAGCGCGGCCTTGGTGCCGCTGACCGACAGCGTGTTGAGCAGCGAACGCACGGGCTCGGGCAGGCGCGCGGCCTCGGCCTTCACCTTGTTCGGCACGTCGGACGGCGGCGGCACGTTGCCGCCCTTCACCGCGGTGTCGGAGGCGTTGAGCAGCGTGTAGACCTCGCCGATCAGGCCGATGGTCTGGTCGATGGGGGCCGGACCGCCCTTCTCGCCGCCGGACGGCGACACGAGGTTGCGCAGCGCGACGAAGCGGTCGTCGACGAGGCTCTCGATCTTCGCGCCCGGGGGCAGCGGCGAGGCCGTGGAGGCACGGTTGCCCAGCAGCCGCAGCAGTTCCTCGCGCGACCGCTGGATGGCGTCGCGCGCCTTGCTCTCGGCGGCCGCGGCCACGTCGCGGTTGTCGATCAGCGTGGTTTCGCGCGACATGCCGCGCAGCAGCGGCACGAGCGGGTTGTCGGGCGCGGACAGCACGCGCGACATCTGCACCGCCTGCGCCAGGTTCGGCGTGGGCAGCATGCGCACGTCGGCGATGAACTGCTCCCACGTGGCGGCGTAGTCCGTCAGGTACAGGCGGCGCACCTCGTCGGTGAGCTGCTCCTGCACCTCGCTGTTGCGCAACGTGTTCTGGCGGCCGGTGTCGTTGACGCCGAGCACCCAACCTTCTTCGTCGGCGAGCTGGCGCGACACGCGCTCCACTTCGCGCTGGAAACCCTTGTGGTAACCGTCGTACGTGAAGAGGCCCTGCACGCCCTTCGTCAGCGGCTGGCCACTGGCCCGCGTGAACACGAGCGCGGCGCCCGGGCCGGCGGCCTTGGCCACGGTGAACTCGGGGAAGTCGCCACCCACGCCCTGGCGCTTCAGGCGCCGGTAGATGCGTTCGGTGAGCGGCGACGACACGAGGCGCGCGCGCGTCTGCGCGACGAGCTGCTTGTCCTCCGGCAGCGGCGACACCGCCTGGCCTTCGGCCAGCAGCGCGTCGAGGTGCGATTCGAGCGCGGCGCGCTGCTCGGTGGTGACCGAACGCGGCAGGTTCGTCTCCCAGTCGGCCATCACGTACAGCTTGAGCGCGGCGGGATCGAAGCGCGACGGGTCGAACAGCATCACGTAGGCCTTGAGCGCCTCGTACTGCAGTTCGGGGTTGTCGAGGCCGGTCTTGAGCCGGTCCTCGATGCCCAGCGCGATGCGCGGCAGCACCGCGTCGACCAGCATGCGGCGGTAGGCCTGCTGCGACGCCGAATCGAGCTTGCGGCCCTGGTACAGGCCGAAGCCGTACGACACCGGCACCGAGTCGCCGATGCTGGCGCGGGCCAGGTCGCGCGTGGCCTCCAACGCCGGCAGCAGCACCAGCAGGTCGGGCGAGGCGCGGTTGGGCGTGGACTGCAGCAGCGTCCGCACGTCGTTGACGGTGCCGCCCACCTTCGCCACGTAGGTCTGGTTGTTGACGTAGCTGACACCCCACGCGACCAGCGCGATGGCGGTCACGGCCGCCACCAGCGCATAGGCGCCCACGGCGAGCCAGCCGCGGCGGCGTTCCCACTTCAGGTCGGTGCCGGCGAGCGCGCTTTCGGCGAACACCACCTCGCTCAGCAGGCGCGACAGGAAGAAGCTGCGGCCGCTGGAGAGGTTGGGCGGCACCACCGTGCGTTCGAGCCGGTACGTGCGCGCGATGCGGCCGAGCATGCGGTCGATGGGCGTGCCTTCCTGCGTGCCGCTGACGAAGTACACGCCGCGCAGCAGCGGGTGGGCCTCGAACTGGGACGGCGAGAACACCTGCTCCAGGTAGTCCTTCAGCAAGCCGCGCAGCGCCTCGAACTGCTGCGGGAAGCCGTAGATGCGGGCCCGGCGCTGCGGGTCGCGCTCGAGCTGCAGGCGGTCGATCAGGCCGTCGGTGAGGCGCTTCTCGAGGGCGTCGAACTCGGTGCCGAACACCGACAGGTCGGTGTGCTGGTTCTTGTCGAGCTTGAAGGTCATGCCCCACGGCGTGGCGCGGGTGTCCTTGTCCACCTCGCCCAGCGTCTCCATGAAGCCGGACAGCAGGTCGCACTTGGTGACCAGCAGGTAGATGGGGAAGCGGATGCCCAGCTGCTGGTGCAGCTCCTGCACGCGCTGGCGCACGGCCGCGGCGTGTTGCGCGCGTTCGGCGGCATTGCGGGTGAGCAGGTCGGTGACCGAGACCGTGACCAGCACGCCGTTGAGCGGCTGGCGCGGGCGGGCGCTCTTGAGCAGGTCGAGGAACCCTTCCCAGGCCTTGCTGTCCTGGGCCTTGTGGCTGTCCTGCGTGGTGTAGCGGCCGGCGGTGTCGATCAGCACGGCCTGGTCGGTGAACCACCAGTCGCAGTTGCGGGTGCCGCCCACGCCGCGCACGGCGTGTTCACCCATCGATTCGGCGAGCGGGAACTTGAGCCCGGAGTTGATCAGCGCGGTGGTCTTGCCCGAACCCGGCGCGCCGATGATGACGTACCAGGGCAGCTCGTAGAGGTACCGCTTGCCCACGCGCGACGACAGGCCGCTCCACGCGCCGGCGAGGCCCGTCTTGCCCTGGTCGAACTTGGCGCGCTTGAGCGTCTGCAGCGCGGTGGCGAACCGTTCGCCCAGCGTCTTCAGCTCGGCGTCGGCCGGGTCGTTGGACGCGGCCTTGGCGGGCGCGAGCAACTGGTCGACGACCTTGTCGTTGGTCTTGCGCGCACGCCAGAACTGCCACAGCTTGCGCAGCACGACGAGCAGCACGATGGCGCCGATCAGCAGCCAGCGCGCGGTGGGGGTCTCGAGCGGACGCACCGCGCCGATGGCCACGAGCGGGCCCACGATCCAGATGACGATGGACAGCGCCACCAGCCCGAGGACCAGCAGCAGCCACGGGTTGAACAGCACACCGAGGATCTTCTTCATGAACCGGCTCCCTGGGCCGCGGCGGCAGCGGCGGCGGCACCGCCCCGCTGGACGAACAAGGTGATCTCGACGCGCCGGTTCAGCGCGCGGTTGGCGGCGGTGTCGTTGGCCGCCACGGGTTCGCCGTCGGCGCGGCCTTCGGCCTTCAGCCGGTCGGGCGTGACCCCGTCGGCCTGGAGGATGTCGCGCACGGTCTTCGCACGCTCTTCCGACAGGTGCCAGTTGGACGGGAACTGCGCGGTGTGGATGCGCACGTTGTCGGTGTGGCCGGTGACGAGCACCTGGCCCGGCACCTTCGTGAGCGCGTCGGCGATGCGCTTCATCAGCGCCTCGCGTTCCTTCGTGAGCGTGGCGCTCGCAGGTGCGAACAGCCCGTCGCCGCGCACGATGACCACGCTGCGGTCCACCTCGTCGCGCACCGTGACCAGCTCGGCCTTGATCTCGCTGACGAGGAACTGGGCCAGGCGCGGCGTGGGCGCCGGCAGCTTCACCGGCGGCGTGGGTGGCAGCAGGCGCAACTCCTGGATCTGGCCGAAGACCGGGTCCGACTCCGAACTGAGGCGCGCGGACAGGAACCAGTAGACGGCCAGCAGCAGCAGCGCCACGACCGCCGCGGTGACCCACAGCGGCAGCCACGTGAGCATGGTGCGGCGCGGCGGCTTCTCGCCTCGCCAGTTCTGCGCGAGCGCCGGGGCGTAGCCGCCGCGCTCCTTGCCGAGGATCTGGGCGAGGCGCTCGCGCACCGCCTCGAGCTGCGCCTTGCCGCCGTCGACGACGCGGTAGCGCCCTTCGAAGCCGAGGCACAGCGCGGCGTAGATGAGTTCGAGCAGGTCGCGGTTGGCCTGCGGGTTCTCCGCGAGCTTGGCCATCAGCTGGAAGACCTTCTCGCCGCCGCCCGTCTCGTTGTGGAACATCGCGAGCAGGCTGTGGCGGCCCCACTGGCCCGAGGCGCCCCACGGCATGGTGGCGGCCACCTCGTCGAGCAGCGTGCACAGCACGTAGCGCGCGGCCAGCACGCGTTCCGGTGCGATGTTGCGCGCGCGGGCCTGCGATTCGAATTCGCGCAGGCCCTGGGCGATGGACTCGCGCAGCGCACCGGGATCGGCCAGCCGCGTGGTGGAGCGGATCTGCGGGACCAGCGCGAGCAGCGGGTTCGCGAGCGCGACGAGCGGGTTCAGGCCGCTCTCGGGCAGGCCGATGTCGGGCGCCACGTCGGCGCCGGTGGGCAGCGGCCCGCGCGCGGCGGTGGTGGCCGGCGGCGCGCCGCGGCCGCCCGGGGTGGGCATGATGAACGTGCGGCCGCCGTCGAGGTCGGCAAACGGGTCATCCGGTGTCGGTGTACTCATCGGGAGGCTTTCAGGTCACCGGCGGGCCCGCGGCCGCGCCGTGCCGGTTGTCACTTGCGGATGGCCCACAGTTCGAGTTCCAGCCCGGGGAAATCGCCCGAGATGTGCATCGCCATGCTGCCGTTGGTCTCGATCAGCTTCCACAGGTCGTCGGAGCGGTCGAGTTCGAAATAGAAGAAGCCCGCGTGGAACGGCAGCTGCCGCGGCGCCACCGGCAGCGGCCGCAGGCCGATGCCGGGCAGCTGCAGGTTCACGAGGTCGCGGATCTTGTCGACCGGGCCCAGCTTGGTGGTGGCCGGGAAACGCTGGCGCAGCTGCTCGCCGGGCACCTGGGCGTTGACGGCCAGCACGAAGGTGCCGTTGCGCACGAGTTCCAGGTCGGACACGACGGCGGTGCGCACGTTGTGCTTGCGGTCGACCAGCTCGATCTGCAGGGCGTTCTGCTCGAGCACCGACGTGAGCATGCGCCGCAGCTCGTCGAACACCGGCGTGAAGGTGCCGCGCAAATCGTCGTGGCGGTACGGCGGGAACACCGGCGGGCGGCGCGTGTTGCTCGCGAGCGTGGCCAGGTCGCCGGCCAGGCGCAGGCAGTCGCGGTGCAGCTCGCGCGGATGCGCATTGGGCGTGGCGGTGTGCTGGCTGAAGATGGGCTCGTTGCGGTTGAGCGTCTGCAGCATCAGGAAATCGGCCAGCTCGGACACCCCGCTGCTCAGCTGCCCCATGCGCGCGGCGAGTGCCTGCGCCCGCTGCTGGATCAGGCCGTGCAGCAGCGCGCTGCTGGCCGAGAGCTGGGCCGACGTGTCGAGGTTGACCTGCGGCGGGATGTAGTGGCGGTCGAGCGTGACCTGGCCGTCGCTGCGGCGCTCGGCCACGAAGGCCACACCCAGCAGCGCGTAGGCATCGGTGGCGTCCTTCGCCCGCACGAGGCGCGCGCGCAGGCGGCCCGTCTGGATGGTGGTGGGTTCGTCGGACGCGTCGGTGTTGTCGCGCACGTTTTCCTCGGCCGCGTCGAAGCGGGCGAGTTCACCGGCGTCGGCCGTGCCGAAGTCGACCTCGTTCAGGCCCTCGCGCTGCAGCGGCACGGCGAGGTAGACGACCTCACCCTTCGAGTCGGGCGGCACCTCGAGCGGGGACGGCAGCGGATCGAGCAGCGGCATCGCGAACGGCGTGCCGTCGGGCAGCAGGCCGGACGCGCGCGCCAGGCCCACCTTGCCCAGGGCCAGCAGCCCCTCGTCGAGCTCGAGTTCGGCGAAGCCCCAGGCGAACGGGGACAGGGTGCGCACGCGGGCGTCCACCAGCCGTTCGAGGTAGCGGGTTTCCTGCTGGAAATGGTGGGGCTGCAGGAACATCCCCGAAGACCAGACGACCTTGGCGCGCCAGCTCATGTTGTTGTGCCCGGAAGAGAATTTCGGAACGACGTGCGGGAAAGAGCGGCCCCGCTCACTCGTCGCGGGTGATGGTGACGTTGACGTCGTCGATCTTGATCTTCATGGTGTTGGTCTTGCCGGCCACCACGGGCGCGGCCACGCGCCAGCGGGCGCGCTCGAGGTCGCGGAACGCGGCCACCACGCCGATGAACTTGGCGTCGGCCCCGAGCGTCTTGTTGACGGCCTTCACGTCGTTCGGCCGCAGCACGAATTCCTCGCGGGACAGCAGCTCGGCGCCGAGCGTGGCCTGGTCCTTCTCGAAGAGCGTGACGAAGTCGGTGGACTCGAACAGCGCGGTGGACTTCAGCTCGTACACCCGCACGATGACCGGCGACGGGCGCTTGCGCGAATCGGGGTTCACGTTCGGGCCGACGATGGCGGTGGACACCAGCGTGGTCTTGGCCGGCGGCAGGATCACGGGGGCGGAGCCGCAGCCGGCGAGCACGGCGGCCAGCACGGCGGCGGCGGCCAGGCGCGCGCGGGTCGAACGGAAGGTGGAGGCGAGGCGTTGCATGGGCATGGGGTCCGGGACCGGTTCGGATTCGGCGGCGCGCAGGCCCGCCCCGGGGCGGACGCGATCGAGCCGCATGGAGAATACCGGGGCCCCCACGGGGCGGCGCGTGACTTAGGTAATGCGCCGACGACACAGCCGTGCCACCCCGCGCGGCACGGATTGACGAAGGTCAGTTGGCCCGCGCGTGGCGCCGGTCCAGACTCGGGATCTTCCGACTGCCCGGCCGCGCCATGACCGACAGAGCCCTGCTCCCTGCCCTGCTCCTCGTGCTGGCCGGCTGCGCCGCCCCGCCCGCGCCCACCGGCGACGCGCCGGCGACCGCGCCCGCCGAAGTCCCCCGGGCGGTGGCGGTCGCCCCGGACTCACCCACCCCGTCCGCCCGCCCCCCGGCCAAGGCCCCGGCCGCCAAGACCGCCCGGGCCGTGCCGAAGGAGGTGCGCACCCGCAACGCGATGTTCAAGCTCTCGGGCTTCGACGAACTGCCCGGCTGGCAGCAGGACGACATCCGCGCCGGCTGGGGCGCCTTCCGCAACTCGTGCGGCCCGCTGCAGAAGCGCGCCGAATGGCGCGAGCTGTGCGCCGCCTCCGCCGCCGTGCCCCCCACCGAAAAGGCGATGCGCGCCTTCTTCGAGGCGCACTTCACCGTGCTGCGCATCCTCAACACCGACGCCACGCCCGAGGGCGACGTCACCGGCTACTTCGAACCGCTGCTCGAGGGCCAGGCCACGCGCGGCGGCGAGTACGTCTACCCCGTGCTCGGCGTGCCGCGCGGCCTCTACAGCCTCGACTGGGGCCAGGTGCCCGCGGCCCAGCGCGGCGGCATCGTGCGGGTGCGCCCGCAGGGCGACCGCCTCGTGCTGACCACCGGCACCGGGCCGGGCACCTATGCGATGGACCTGCGCCGCTTCGTGCTCGACGACCGCGACCGCAAGCTGCGCCTGCGACTGGTGGATGGCGCACAGGCGCGTGTCGAGCCGTACTACACCCGTGCCGAGCTCGAGGCACTGGGCCTGCCCGGCGGCGTGGACGCGCCGGTGCTCGCGTGGGTCAACGACCCGCTCGCCCTGTACGCGATGCAGGTGCAGGGCTCCGGCCGCATCCTGATGCCCGACACCTCGGTGCTGCGCGTGCAGTACGCCGAGCAGAACGGCCACCCGTTCCGGCCGCTGCGCGTGGTGCCGAAGGCCAAACCCGTGACCCGCGGGGCCGCGGGCGAGACGCCCGAGACCTTCGTGATCGAAGGCGACGACGAGGCGCCGGTGGACGGCGCCGTGGTCACGCGCGGGGGCCGGCCTGCCGCCGCCCCGGCCCAGGCGTCCGCCGCCGGGGACCCGCTCGTGGACGAACTGCTCAAGGGCGCCCGCAAGCCGGCGGCGAAACCCTCCACGCCGGCAGCCACCACCCCGGCCCCGGCTGCGCGGCCGCAGTCCGCCGCCGTCGAACCCCGGCGCGCCCCGCCCGCCCCGGCGCGGCTGAACACCGACCCGAGCTATGTCTTCTTCAAGGTCTCGGCCGACCGCCGCCCGAACAGCGAGGGCCCGCCGGGCGCCCTGGGCGTGCCGCTGACCGCCGGCCGGTCGGTGGCGGTGGACCCGCGGGTCACGCCGCTCGGCTACCCGATGTACCTGAGCGCGCCGCCCCCGAGCGGCTCGCGCGTGCAGGTGCAGCGCCTGGTGTTCGCGCAGGACACCGGCGGAGCCATCCGCGGCGCGCTGCGCGCCGACTACTTCTGGGGCTTCGGCGCCGAGGCCGGCCAGATGGCCCGCAGCACCCGCCACCGCGGCCAGATGTGGGTGATGCTGCCGAACGCCGAGGCGGCGCGTCTCTCCAGCAGCCGCCTCGTCACACGGGGCGCGGCCGCGGGCGACACGGTGGAGAGCAACGGCCAGTGCCTCGTCGACGACGGCGAGTTCTGCTCCGAACTGCCGGAATGAGGTGACGCGCTACCATCGTCACGGATGGACTCCCTCGACCTCTCCGCCCTCTCGCTGGCCCGCGACTGGTTCGCTGCCGGCCATGCCGTCTGGCTCGTCACCGTCGTCGACGCCTGGGGCTCGGCGCCCCGCCCGCCGGGTGCGCTGCTCGTGCTGCGCGGCGACGGGGCCGTGGCCGGGTCGGTCTCGGGCGGCTGCGTGGAGGACGACCTGGTCGAACGGGTGCGGTCCGGCGGCAACGGGGATCGGCCGGAGGTGCTGGCCTACGGCGTGACGTCCGAACAGGCCGCCCGCGCCGGGCTCGCCTGCGGCGGGCGGCTGCGGGTTCTGGTGGAACCCCTGCGCGACACCACGTGGGTGACCGAGGTGATGGACCGCGTGAGCCGCCACGAGCGGGTGCGGCGCACGCTGTCGCTCGCCGACGGATCGGTCTCGCTCGCCACCGCCGGTCGCGACGACACTTTCTCCTTCGACGGCTCGACCCTCCGGGCCCTGCACGGCCCGCGCTGGCGCCTCCTCGTGGTGGGCGCGGGGCAGCTGTCCCAGGCCGTGGCCACGATGGCCCTCTCCCTCGACTTCGAGGTGCACGCCTGCGACCCGCGCGACAGCTACCACGCCGCCTGGCGCATCCCGGGCGCCACGCTGCACCGGGGCATGCCCGACGACGTCGCCCTGGCGCTGGGCCTGGATGCCCATACCGCGGTGGCCGCCCTCTCCCACGACCGCAAGCTCGACGACCTGGTGCTGCTGGAGGCGCTGAAGTCCCCCGCGTTCTACGTGGGCGCGCTGGGTTCGCGCCGCAACGATGCCGACCGCCGTGAGCGGCTCGGGCAGTTCGACCTGTCCGCGGACCAGATCGCCCGCCTGCGCGGCCCCATCGGCCTGGACCTCGGGGGGCGCACGCCGGCCGAGATCGCGCTGTCGGTGATGTCCGAAGTCGTCGCCGTCCGCCATGGCTCGCCCCTCGCGCGACGGCGCCCCCTGACGGAGGCCACGCCATGATCCCGTGGCTGCACGACGCGGCCGACCCGCTGCCCGACCCCCACCAGGCCCTGCCGAAAGGGTCCGAGGCACCGGGCCTGCTGGCCGCCGGCGGCGAACTCACGCCGGCGCGGCTGCGCGAGGCCTACGGCAAGGGCGTGTTCCCCTGGTACGGCGAGGACCAGCCGGTGCTGTGGTGGTCGCCCGACCCGCGCATGGTGATGTACGTCGACGAGTTCCACCTCTCGCACACGCTGCGCAAGACCGTGCGCAAGTTCGCCCGCACGAAGGGCCGCGAGGTGCGCTTCGACAGCGACTTCCGCGCCGTGATCACCGCCTGCGCCCACGCCCCGCGCGAGGGGCAGGCCGGCACCTGGATCGTGCCGGAGATGATCGAGGCCTACTGCCACTGGCACCACCTGGGCGTCACCCACAGCGTGGAGACGTGGATCGACGGCGAGCTGGCCGGTGGCCTGTACCTCGTGAACATCGGCCGCATGGTCTACGGCGAATCGATGTTCGCGCGGCGCACCGACGCCTCCAAGATCGCCTTCGCGGCCCTGATCTGCTTCTGCCGGGCCCATGGCATCGGGCTGATCGACTGCCAGCAGCGCACCGGGCACCTCGCCTCGCTGGGCGGTCGGGAAATCAGCCGCGCGGCCTTCGAACTCGAACTCCCCCCCCGCACGGGCGGACCGGCGATCCCCGATTGGTCCTATGATGCGGCGATGTGGGACCTGCTGGACGGCCCCACCGACCTGCATCCCCAGGACACCGGCCCGTGACGCACCCCAAGGAACTCCCGCTGTCGTCGCTGCAGTTCTATGCGACAGCGCCCTACCCTTGCAGCTACCTGCCCGAGCGCATGGCGCGCTCGCAGGTCGCCACGCCCAGCCACCTGATCCACGCCGACGCCTACTCGGGCCTCGTCACCAACGGCTTCCGCCGCAGCGGCATGTTCACGTACCGCCCGTTCTGCGACGGCTGCCGCGCCTGCGTGCCGCTGCGCGTGCCGGTGGCGGCCTTCCAGCCGTCGCGCAGCCAGCGCCGGGCCTGGAAGGCGCACGGGAACCTGAAGGCGCGCGTGCTGCGCCTGTGTTTCGTGCCCGAGCACTACGACCTGTACCTGCGCTACCAGGCCGGCCGGCACAGTGGCGGCGGCATGGACAACGACAGCGTCGACCAGTACACGCAGTTCCTGCTGCAGAGCCGCGTCAACTCGCGCCTCGTGGAGTTCCGCGAGCCCTCGCCCGACGGCCAGGGCCTCGGCGCGCTCAAGATGGTCTCCATCCTCGACATCCTGAACGACGGCCTCTCGGCGGTCTACACGTTCTACGAGCCCGAGGAACGCACCAGCTACGGCACCTACAACGTGCTGTGGCAGATCGAGCAGACGCGGCTGCTCAAGCTGCGGTACGCCTACCTCGGCTACTGGATCCGAGAGAGCCAGAAGATGGCCTACAAGGCCCAGTTCAACCCGCACGAGCTGCTGGTCGACGACCGCTGGGTGGTCGCCACGGACGTTCAGCCGGGCTGAATCCCCAGGCGCACGAGCACCTCGTCGGCCAGCGCGAGGCACGAGGTCAGGCCCGGCGACTCGATGCCGAACAGGTCGATCCATCCCTCCACGCCATGGTCCGCGGGGCCGTGCAGCAGGAAGTCCGGCGCCGCATCCTCGGGACCGTGGATCTTCGGGCGCACGCCGCTGTAGGCGGGCACCAGCGAGCCGTCCGGCAGGCCCGGCCAGTAGCGGCGCACGTCGGCGTAGAAGGCGTCGGCGCGGGCCGGGTCCACGCGGTAGTCGATGGGGGCGTCCGGCGCGTCGGGCAGCCACTCCACATCGGGGCCGAAGCGGGCCTGCCCGCCCTGGTCGAGGGTGAGGTGCACGCCCAGCCAGGCGTCCTGCGGCAGCGGGTACACGAGGTGCGTGAACGGCGCCCGGCCCGCCAGCGCGTAGTAGTTGCCCTTGCAGCGCCGCGCGTGCGGCACGCCGTGCTGCGGCAGCCCCGCGGCCGCGCGCGCCAGCGCCACGGCGCCGAGCGAGGCCGCGTTCACCACGTACCGGGCCGCGAGGGTCATGGGTTCGGCACCGCCCACGTGCAGCACGTGCTGGCCGGCGCCGCACACGGCCGAGTCGACCGGCGAGGCCAGTGCCACCGAGCCGCCTGCCCGCTCCAGGTCGCCCTGCAGCGCGAGCATCAGGCCGTGGCTGTCGACGATGCCGGTGGACGGCGACCACAGCGCCGCGACACACGACACCTCCGGCTCCAGCGCCAGGGCCTCCTCGCGGGTGATGCGGACCACGTCCGACACGCCGTTGCGCCGCGCCTGCGCGAGCAGGCGTTCCAGCGCCGGCAGCTGGCCGTCGTCGGTGGCCACCACGAGCTTGCCGCAGCGCCGGTGCGCCACGCCATGGGTGGCGCAGAGGTCGTAGAGCT
Source organism: Piscinibacter gummiphilus (assembly GCF_002116905.1). Classification (NCBI taxonomy): domain Bacteria; kingdom Pseudomonadati; phylum Pseudomonadota; class Betaproteobacteria; order Burkholderiales; family Sphaerotilaceae; genus Rhizobacter; species Rhizobacter gummiphilus. Next base: position 2,788,631 of record NZ_CP015118.1, on the reverse strand, counting down.
GGTCGCGGCCGGCCACGCACAGCCGGGCCTTCAGCGAACCCGCCGGGTAGTACAGGCCGGCGTGGATCACCTCGCTGTTGCGCGAGCTGACCCCGGTGCCGATGGCCGTCTCCGCCTCGAGCACGAGCGTCTCCAGCCCGGCGCGCGCGAGCGCGCGGGCCGTCGCGAGGCCCACCGCGCCGGCGCCCACCACCACTGCATCGACGTCGTTCGTCATCCTCGTGTTCCTCCGGCGCGCCGCCGCGCCTCACGCTCCGCCTGGCGCTGGCGCGCCCGCTCGCGGGCCGCCTCCGCGCGGCGCTTCACATCGGCCTCGCGGCGCTGGTTGCGATCACAGCAGTCGGCGAAGTCGAGCACGTCGCAAGCCCCGGCCACCAGGTCGCCGCACAGATTGTCGGGGCAGCCGTCGCACCCCACGTCGCAGTCGCCCCGCTGGGCGGCCAGCGGGCGCAGGCGGCGGTAGACGCCCGCCTCGCGCAGGTCCGCTGCAGCCATGGTGCACCGGTCGAACTGGCGCCGCAACAGGGCGAAGCCCCGCCACACCCCGGCGCGGCGGAAGGCCCGCAGGCCGACGCCCGAGCACGAGCCGCGACCCGTGTGCACGCCGAAGGCGCAGCGGAACCCCTTGCGCGGTGAGAGAAACCGCTGGTAGCCGCGGATCGCGGCGACCGCCAGGGCCCGGATCACGCGGGCAGTTGCGCCAGCACCCGCGCCACGGCCGGGCGCTCCTTCATGCGCAGCGTGTGGCCGAGCACCTTCGGGAACCGCGACGGATCGACCCCATCGGACTCCAGCCAGCCGGCGATGGTGAACAGGTACGGGTCGGCCACGGTGTACTGCTCGCCCATCAGCCACGGGCCGGCGAACAGTTCGTTCTCGATGTACTCGAAACATTCACCCATCGTGCGCGGCACGTTGCGACGCATCGCCTCCAGCGCCTCGGTGTCGGCCGCCTCCACCCAGCGAATGCCGCGGGGACGGTGGGCGTGGGCCACGTGCACCGTCGAGCACAGGTAGCTGGTGACCGACTGCAGGCGCGCGAACTCGTATGGCGACGCGGGCACGAGGTGCGCATCCGGGAACGACTGGCCGATGAAGGCGAGAAGCGCCGGGGTCTCGGTCAGCACGCCCTCGGGCGTGGCGAGCGCGGGCACCCGGCCCTTCGGGTTGAGCTTCAGGTAGTCGGGAGAACGCTGGGCGTTGCTTCTCAGGTCCACCCAGGCGATCTCGTGCTTTGCTGCGGCCTCCTCGAGGGCGATGTGGACGGCCAGCGCGCAGGTGCCGGGGGCGGTGAAGAGCTTGAACATGGGACGGCGATCTCCATCTGGGGTGCAGGACGCCCGAGAGCATAGCGCCCCCGCCGTACGGGGCGATTGCACCACCGCGGAGCGGCCCGGCCCCAATCGGGTGGACAATGTCGACCTTGGACACGATTTTCCGCTTCACACGCCCCGCACTGCCCGGGGCCCGTGGTGGTGCCCCGGCCCGCCACGCGACACAACTCGAACACTTTCCATGAGCACCCTCCCGAGCCTGGTTTCGTGCTGGCTTCCCACCGAGCTGGGCGAATTCCAACTGCATGGCGTGGCCGACCCCTCCACCGGCCAGGAACACGCCGCGCTGACCATGGGCGACGTCGCTGACGGCAAGCCGGTACTGACCCGCGTGCACTCCGAATGTCTCACCGGCGACACCCTCTTCAGCCTCAAGTGCGACTGCGGCCCGCAGCTGCAGAGCGCCATCGAGGCCATCGCCGCGGAAGGCCGGGGCGCACTGATCTACCTGCGCCAGGAAGGCCGCGGCATCGGGCTCGTGAACAAGATCCGCGCGTACGCGCTGCAGCAGGCCGGCGCCGACACGGTCGATGCGAACCGCCTGCTGGGCCTGCCCGACGACTCCCGGGACTACCACATGGCCCACGACATGCTGGCCGCCCTGGGCGTGGCCAGCGTGAAGCTGATGACGAACAACCCGGGCAAGGTGGACGCGCTGCGCAAGCTCGGCACCGTGGTCACCGAACGGGTCGAACTGATCGTGGGGCAGAACCCCCACAACCACGGCTACCTCGACACCAAGGCGCGGCGCATGGGGCACCTCATCAGCACCCCGATGAACCTGCACGACCTCGTCAACAAGGAACAGTCGTAGCCTTCGGAACAGGCCGGGCCTCCGCCTCGGCCTGCAGCGCCTGGGCCCGCCGCCCGAGCGACTGCGACACGATCCACCACCCCACCGCGATCACGGCCGACACCCAGGCGATCTGGGGCGCCGTGAGGCTCAGGCCGCGCAGGCCACCGAAGATCCAGGCGGACGCCGTGTCGCCCGTGCGGTGCACCAGCGTGTCGATCACGTTCTTCGCGCGGTACTTCTGGTCGGGCGGCAGCACGTTGTAGAGCGTCTCGCGGGCCGGCTTCGTCAGCGCGTATTCCCCGGCGCGGCGCACCACCCCGAACGCCACCAGCGCCCACAGCGCCGGCCATGCGAGCGCCAGCACCACGAACCCCGCCACGGACACCAGCGGCAGCAGCCCCAGCACGAAACGCGTGCCGAGCCGCGTGATGAGTCCCTTGAACGCGACCACCTGCAGCACGAGCGCGAGCACGTTGACCGCGAGGTCCACCTGGGCGAGCAGTTTCGTGCGCTCGAGGCTGTTGGTCACCGCCTTCGGGATGGCGTCGGCGCTCAGGAAGTAGAGGAAGGTCGACAGCAGCGTGTAGCCGAGCAGGAAGACGCACAGGCTCAGCAGGTAGCGCGAGCGCACCACGTCGACGAGGCCGCTGAAGATGCTGCCCTTCATCGCCTCGTGTTCGCCCGGGTCGGCGGCCTGTCCCGCGGCGCCGGTGGCACGCGCCCAGGCCCGCAGCCGCAGGATCGCGACCACCGCGAGGCCCAGGAAGCCGGCCGACACCCGCAGCAGCCACTGCGGCCCGATCCATTCGACCAGCGTGGCCGTCAGCGTGGGCCCCACCAGCGCGCCGAGCGTGCCGCCGGCCGAGATGAAGCCATAGAAGCGCTTGGCCTGGCCCGTGTCGAACAGGTCGGCCATGAAGCTCCAGAACACGGAGATCACGAACAGGTTGAAGACCGAGACCCACACGAAGAACACGCGGGCGAGCGCCGGGCTCTGCTGGCCACCGGCGTCGAACACCCAGGCGAAGGCCAGCAGGTTCAGCATGAAGAAGCCGTAGAGCCACGGCAGCAGCTGGCGGCGCGGGACCACGCGCGTGAGCCACCCGAACACCGGCACGAGCACCAGCATCGAGACGAACACCCACGTGAACAGTTCCTGGAGCGCCTTCGGGCCGAGCTGCAGGCCCATCTCGTCGCGGATGGGGCGCAGGACGTAGTAGCCCGCGAGCAGCGAGAAGAAGTAGAGGAACGACCAGGCCAGCGCCGGCAGCTCTTCGCGGGTGGCCTCGGCGGGCCGCAGGGTCAGGGAGGTCATCACGCTCGCTCGGGAGTTCGGCGCGATCTTGCCATGCCCGCCATCGTTCACCGGGCCCGAGAAAAGCGAAAGGGTCCGACCGCGGGTGGCGCGGCGGACCCTAAAAGAGGGCGAGGCCGGTAGGCCTCGCCCCAAGATCGCCAGACGATCACGACGCCGGGATCTGCCGGCGCCGGAAGACGAGGAGAGTCACGTTGGTTTCCCCCAACCGCAACAGCTTCACGTCCGGCGATTCACCTCAACAGTGTATGAGCGAGGCCCTGCGGCCCCGCTCATCAGATCACCACCAGGCTTCGCCCTGGATGCCGATCGACGTGCCCGACTTCTTGTCGCCGTACACCTCGGCGGTGCGCGACTTGTCGGCCACCATCGCCAGGCGGGCCGCTTCGTTCCACCAGCCTTGCGTGACGAACAGGCGGATCGTCGGGCGCGAGCCCGCCGTGTTGCCTGCCGACACCGCACCGGCCAGCGTCAGCTTCGTCAGGCGGCGGGTGTCGCCCACGTCCGGCTTGATCTGGTCGTGGCCCAGCTCGGCCAGGAAGCGGAACGGACCCGAGATGTACGTGTCCGTGCGCGCACCGATCGAGAACCACTTGTCACCCAGGTTGTTGTCCGCGCTCTTGTTGCGGTACTCGGTGATGAAGTCGATCGCGGTCTTGCCGTACTGCGTCTGCTCCTGGCCGATGATGCGCCAGATCTTCTGGTCGGCCTGCTTCTCGAACTTCGCGCCCAGCCACAGGTTGCCGCCCAGCACGCCGTTCTGCGAGTGGTACACGCCGATCGTGCCGCGCTTGGCGACTTCGGCCGGGTCCACGCCCGTCAGCTGGTTCTCGGTCTGGACGTTGTCCTGGCCGGTCACGTACACCGCGAGTTCCCCGTTCGGGTTCGTCTTGATGTTCGTCAGACGCAGCGGGATCGTCAGGCGGTTGTCGTTCGAGGCGTTGCTCGGGTTCATCATCAGCGCCAGGCTCAGCTTGCCGAAGCCCAGGTTGATGTCTTCCAGGCCCGCGCCGTCACCGTCGTTGTTCTCGACGAACTGGTCGTTGATGCCCAGTTGCAGGCGGTTGTAGAACCGGCGGCCGGCCCACAGCTTGCCGTTGCCCAGCACCGAGATGTTGTTGCCGTAGGTGTAGACCTGGCCGAAGCGGGTCACGAGTTCGTCACCGCGCTTGCCGGCGGGCACGTTGAACTCGTTGTCGCCCCAGGCGCGGTACGCGCTGGGCATGAAGTGCACGTGCCAGTCCGAACCTTCGTACTCGGCGATCTTCGAGTTGAAGCTCGGCTCGATCACGTAGTCGCATTCGTTGCCCAGACGCCATTTCGTGTCGGCTCCGGGCAGGCCGAAGCAGACTTGCGTGCCGCCACGGGCGTTCACGCCCACGCCGGCGCGCATGTAGCCGGAGAACTCGACCGGCGGGGCGGCCATCGCGGCGGTGCCGATGCCGGCCAGCCCCAGGGCAATGATCAGACGCTTCTTTTTCACGGGTAACTCCTCGTCGTGTGTGTAGTGACGTTTTCTTGTCGCCGTATCGGCGATGACGACCCGAACGGCCGGCCTGGTGGGCCGATCTCGCCGGGCACGACGCCCTTCTCCCGCCATCCCCCCGGATGTCGGTGTCGAGCGCATGGGACCGATGGGCCGCGACTTCCACCGAAAAATCGATGAAAAACATGGAACCGGTTCCAGATCCCGATATTAATCTTCTGTAATGATCTGAAAGATCCCGATAAACCCTCAAGCCGCCCGCAGCTTCGGCACGCACACAACGAGTGATCGATTCAGAGAGAAACCACGATGGACGACGGCCCTGCACGCGGATCAACCGCGTGCAGGGCCGTTCAGGAGGCGTGGAGGATCAGGCCTTGATGAAGGCGAGCAGGTCCTCGTTCAGGCGTTCCTTGTGGGTGTCGGTGATGCCGTGGGGACCGCCTGCGTAGACGATCAGCTTCGCGCCCTTCACGAGCTTGGCCGACGAACGGCCGGCCGCGTCGATGGGCACCACCTGGTCGTCGTCGCCGTGGATCACCAGCGTGGGCACGTCGAACTTCTTCAGGTCTTCGGTGAAGTCCGTCTCCGAGAAGGCCTTGATGCAGTCGTACGTGTTCTTGTGGCCGCCCTGCATGCCCTGCATCCAGAACGAATCCACCATGCCCTGCGAGCGCTTCGCGCCCGGACGGTTGAAGCCGAAGAACGGGCCGCCGGCGATGTCGAGGTACAGCTGCGAGCGGTCGGCGATGGAACCGGCGCGGATGCCGTCGAACACCTCGATCGGCAGGCCGCCCGGGTTCGCGGCGGTCTTGAGCATCAGCGGCGGCACCGAGCTCACGAGCACGGCCTTGGCCACGCGCTTGGTGCCGTGGCGGCCGATGTAGCGCGCCACTTCACCGCCCCCCGTCGAGAAGCCCACGAGCACGGCGTTCTTGACGTCGAGGTGGTTCAGCAGGCCCGCGAGGTCGTCCGCGTACGTGTTCATCTCGTTGCCGTTCCACGGCTGGCTCGAGCGGCCATGGCCGCGGCGGTCATGGGCGATCACGCGGTAGCCCTTCGACGCGAGGAACAGCATCTGCGATTCCCAGCTGTCCGACGACAGCGGCCAGCCGTGGCTGAAGACGATGGGCTGGCCGGCACCCCAGTCCTTGAAGTAGAGCTGCGTGCCGTCGGGGGTGGTGAAATAGTTGGACATGGTGGGGGCTCCGTGAGCGGGGTGGGCGGGTTTGGAGGGGGTCTTGGTCGCGGCATCGGCCACCGCGGGAAGGACGAGCGAGGCGGCCGCGCCGGCACTGCCGATCAACAGATGGCGGCGCGCGAGGTCGGACGGGTCGGACATGAGAACTCCTTGGGATCGGGGACACGGTGTGTTCCTGGAGGAGAAGTCTCGCGGCGGCCCGCTCATGGCACACCCCTTGGAGGAAGGCCCCATCGCTCGGGCGTCGGCCCTCCCGGGCCCTACTGCGAATGGGGGAGCCCGTACGCCCCCCTGTGTTCGCGTGAATGCGCACACGGAACGACGCCGGAAAAGAAAAAGGCCCCGGAGTCTTTCGACTCCGGGGCCTTGTCTGGTGGGTGGTACAGGGATTGAACCTGTGACCCCTGCCGTGTGAAGGCAGTGCTCTACCGCTGAGCTAACCACCCAAGAATCTGGGCTTCCACCGGTCTGCTGCGACTGCTGTCGTGTGCAGAGCCTCAGATTATGCCACAAGCAAATGCCACTTTGTCTTCCCGTTTGAACTTTTATCGAGATCTTTCAGCACGCCCTCGTGTGCCTCGGTCTCGGACTCGGTGGCGAGCACCACCGGCAGCGTGAACTGCGTGAGGTCGACGGCGGCGACGACCACCTCGCCCGGCCCTGCCGCATCGCCCGCATCGATGACGAGCGAGTCCTGCCCGCGGGTCATGCGGATGTAGACCTCGGCCAGCAGCCCCGCGTCGAGCAAGGCGCCGTGCAGCGTGCGGTTCGTGTTGTCGACCTCGAGGCGCTTGCACAGCGCATCGAGCGAGTTCGACTTGCCCGGGAACATCTCGCGCGCCATGGTCAGGCTGTCGGTGATGTTCGCCACGTGCTCGGGGAACTTGGGCAGGCCCAGGCGCGCCAGTTCGGCGTTCAGGAAGCCCACGTCGAACCCGGCGTTGTGGATGATGATCTCGGCGCCGGAGAGGTACGCCATGAGCTCGTCCGAGACGGCCGAGAACAGCGGCTTGTCGGCGAGGAACTCGTCGGTCAGGCCGTGGATCTTGACGGCGTCCTCGTGGTTCTTGCGCTCGGGGTTCAGGTAGAAGTGGAGGTTCTCGCCGGTGAGCCGGCGGTTGACCATCTCCACGCACCCGATCTCGATGATGCGGTCGCCGGACTCGGGGCTCAGGCCCGTGGTTTCGGTGTCGAGGAAGATCTGCCTCATGCCGCGGCTCCCTGCACCTGCGGGCGGCTGGCCCAGGCCCACATCACGGCGCCCGCGAGGATCATCGGCACGCACAGCCACTGGCCCATGCTCAGGCCGAGCTGGAGCAGCCCGAGGAAGTCGTCCGGCTGACGGAAGTATTCGGCGACGAAGCGGCAGATGCCGTAGCCCACGAGGAACGCGCCCGACACCTGGCCGCGCTGGCGCGGCTTGCTGGCATACCACCACAGCAGCACGAACAGCAGCAGGCCCTCGAGCAGGAACTGGTAGATCTGGGACGGGTGGCGCGCGACGCTGTCGACGCGCGGGAACACCATCGCCCACGGCAGCGACTCGGGCGCGGGACGGCCCACCAGCTCGCCATTGATGAAGTTGCCGATGCGGCCCGACGCGAGGCCGGTGGGCACGCACGGCGCGATCAGATCCCACACCTCGAGCACCGGGCGCTTGCGCGTGAGCGCGAAGACGGCCATCGCGGTGATCACGCCGATCAACCCGCCATGGAAGGACATGCCGCCCTTCCACACCGCGAAGATCTCGGTGAAGTGGCTGGCGTAGTAGCTCGCCTTGTAGAAGAGCACGTAGCCGAGCCGCCCGCCGATCACGACCCCGAGCACGCCGTAGAACAGCAGGTCCTCCACGTCGCGGCGGGTCCAGCCCTTCGACGCGAACTGCGGCTGCTTCACGCGCAGCGACGCCAGCCAGAGGAACAGCCCGAAGGCCACGAGGTAGGTCAGCCCGTACCAGTGGATGGCCACGGGGCCGAGTTTCAAGGCGACAGGATCGATTTCGGGGTGAACGAGCATGGGCGGCAGGAGGTTGCAGCGGGTACGACGAGGGCGAACGATAGCTCAATTGGCGGAACGCGCCCCCGCGACGCCCCGAAGCGTATATTCGACGGGGATTCCCGGAAGCCCCGATACTGGGCCTCCCAGCCGTTGCCAGGAGACTCCGATGAGCGAGATCAACCGCCGTTCGAAGAACATCACCGAGGGCGTGGCGCGTGCGCCGAACCGCTCGATGTACTACGCCCTCGGCTACCAGGAAGGCGACTTCAAGAAACCGATGGTCGGGGTCGCCAACGGGCACTCCACCATCACGCCCTGCAACGCCGGCCTGCAGCGCCTGGCCGATGCGGCAGTGGCCGGCATCGAGGCGGCGGGCGGCAACGCCCAGATCTTCGGCACCCCCACCATCAGCGACGGCATGGCGATGGGCACCGAGGGCATGAAGTACAGCCTGGTGTCCCGCGAGGTCATCTCCGACTGCATCGAGACCTGCGTCGGCGGCCAGTGGATGGACGGCGTCGTGGTCATCGGCGGCTGCGACAAGAACATGCCCGGCGGCATGATGGGCATGCTGCGCGCGAACGTGCCGGCCATCTACATCTACGGCGGCACCATCCTGCCCGGCCACCACAAGGGCAAGGACCTCAACATCGTCAGCGTCTTCGAGGCCGTGGGCCAGTTCAGCGCCGGCAACATGAGCGAGGAGGATTTCTGCGCCATCGAGCGCAAGGCCATCCCCGGCAACGGCTCGTGTGGCGGCATGTACACCGCCAACACCATGAGCTCGTCGTTCGAGGCGCTGGGCATGTCCCTCCCCTACTCCAGCACGATGGCCAACCCGCACGACGAGATCGTCGCGAACGCGAAGGAGGCCGCGCGCGTGCTCGTGGAGGCCGTGCGCCTCGACCTGAAGCCGCGCGACATCGTCACGCGCAAGTCGATCGAGAACGCCGTCGCGGTCATCATGGCCACGGGCGGCTCCACCAACGCCGTGCTGCACTTCCTCGCCATCGCCCACGCGGCCGAGGTCGAGTGGACCATCGACGACTTCGAACGCGTGCGCCGCCGCACCCCGGTCCTGTGCAACCTGAAGCCCTCGGGCGACTACCTCGCGGTGGACCTGCACAAGGCCGGCGGCATCCCGCAGGTCATGAAGATGCTGCTGAAGGCCGGCCTGCTGCACGGGGACTGCATCACCATCACCGGCAAGACAGTCGCCGAAAACCTCGCCGGCATTCCGGATGCCCCGCGCGCCGACCAGAACGTGATCCTGCCCATCGACAAGCCCATGTACGCGCAGGGCCACCTGGCGATCCTGAAGGGCAACCTCTCGCCCGATGGCTGCGTGGCCAAGATCACGGGCCTGAAGAACCCGGCCATCACCGGCCCGGCCCGCGTGTTCGACGACGAGCAGTCGGCGCTCGCGGCCATCATGGCGCAGCAGATCAAGGCGGGCGACGTGATGGTGCTGCGCTACCTCGGCCCGCAGGGCGGCCCGGGCATGCCGGAGATGCTCGCCCCCACCGGCGCACTGATCGGCCAGGGCCTCGGCGAGTCGGTGGGCCTGATCACCGACGGCCGCTTCTCGGGCGGCACCTGGGGCATGGTCGTGGGCCACGTGACGCCCGAAGCCTATGCCGGGGGCAACATCGCTCTGGTGCAGGAAGGCGACTCAATCACGATCGACGCCACCACCCTCACCCTCGAGCTCAACGTGCCGGCCGACGAACTCGCGCGCCGCCGTGCGCTGTGGAAGGCCCCGAAACCGCGCTACACCCGCGGCGTGCTGGCCAAGTTCGCGAAGAACGCATCGGGCGCCAGCACCGGCGCCGTGCTCGACCGGTTCTGAACGCCCCAAACGAAAGGCGGCCCGCAGGCCGCCTCGTTGCAGGGCGAGCGGGCTTCAGCGGCGCTTGCCGCGGCGCCCGCGGGCGTCCATGCCGAGCGAGGCGAGGTTCTCCTCGCGGCGCTTCTTCACGCGCTCGTCCATCTTGTCCATCTCGCGGCGCTTCGTGAAGCCGCTCCAGTCGGCCCACATCCACCAGAGCACCGCGGCGCCGAACGGCAGCAGGACGCCCCACCACGGCCAGTTGGCCACGGCACCGAATTCCGCGACTTTCATCACGAGCAGCAGCACACCGATCAGAACGAAATACATGGACCCACCTCCTAATGGGCAGTCCCCGACCGCGCCGCTGTGGCGCCCGGGACCCGCGTCAACCCCCCCGCATAGAATGCGTTGAAGGTTCAGTGACCGGACTTTAATTCACCTCGGACGCACGACACGTAAGGAAATCATGAAGTCATCCGCTGTTTCTCTGGCGATCTCGATGGCCGCGGTGGCCGGTGCCTGCCTGAGCACGCCCGCGCTGGCCAGCCCGGAGCTGGCCCAGAAGAAAAACTGCATGAGCTGCCACACCGTGCAGAAGAAGGTCGTGGGCCCCGCGTTCAAGGACATCGCCGCCAAGTACGCCGGCCAGAAGGACGCCGTCGACAAGCTGACCCAGAAGGTGCTCAAGGGGGGCTCCGGCGCCTGGGGCGCGGTGTTCATGCCCGCGATGAAGGACGCCAACCCGCCGGTCAGCGAGGCCGAGGCGCGCCAGCTCGTCACCTGGATCATGACCACGAAGTGATCCCCGGCGGCTCCGTCGCCCACGAACGAGAAGGCCCCGCGACGCGGGGCCTATTTCATGCGAGGGGCCGGATCAGTAGGCCTGGCCCAGCTGGTCCAGGATGGCCGGGTTCTCGAGCGTGCTGGTGTCCTGCGTCACCGCCTCGCCCTTGGCCACCGACCGCAGCAGGCGCCGCATGATCTTGCCCGAGCGGGTCTTCGGCAGGTTGTCGCCGAAGCGGATGTCCTTCGGCTTCGCGATGGGGCCGATCTCCTTGCCCACCCAGTCGCGCAGCTCCTTCGCGATGGCCTTGGCCTCGTCGCCCGTGGGACGCGGGCGCTTGAGCACGACGAACGCGCAGATGGCCTCGCCCGTGGTGTCGTCGGGGCGCCCCACCACCGCGGCCTCGGCCACGAGGTCGGTGTGCGCGACGAGCGCCGACTCGATCTCCATCGTGCCCATGCGGTGTCCCGAGACGTTCAGCACGTCGTCGATGCGGCCCGTGATGGTGAAGTAGCCGGTCTTGGCGTCACGGATGGCGCCGTCGCCCGCGAGGTAGTACTTGCCCTTGAAGTCTTCCGGGTAGTAGCTCTTCTTGAAGCGCTCGGGATCGCCGTAGATGGTGCGGATCATCGACGGCCACGGCTTCTTGATCACGAGGATGCCGCCCTGCCCCCATGGCACGTCCTTGCCCGTCTCGTCCACCACCGCCGCCTGGATGCCCGGGAACGGCAGCGTGCACGAGCCCGGCACGAGCGGCGTGGCGCCCGGCAGCGGCGTGATCACGTGGCCGCCGGTCTCGGTCTGCCAGAAGGTGTCGACGATGGGGCAGCGGCCGCCACCGATGTGCTGGTGGTACCACTCCCACGCGGCCGGGTTGATGGGCTCGCCCACCGAACCGAGGATGCGCAGGCTCGTGAGGTCGTAGCGCTTCGGGTGCACGGCCTCGTTGCCCTCGGCCGCCTTGATCAGCGAGCGGATGGCCGTGGGCGCGGTGTAGAAGATGCTGACCTTGTGGTCCTGGATCATCTTCCAGAAGCGGCCGGCGTCCGGGAACGTGGGGATGCCCTCGAACACCACCTGCGTGCCGCCGAGCGCGAGCGGGCCGTACGCGATGTAGGTGTGGCCGGTGACCCAGCCGATGTCGGCGGTGCACCAGAAGATGTCGTCCGGGTGCAGGTCGAAGGTCCACTTCGTGGTGACCGCCGCGTGCAGCAGGTAGCCGCCGCTCGAATGCTGCACCCCCTTCGGCTTGCCGGTGGAGCCCGACGTGTAGAGCAGGAACAGCGGGTGTTCCGCGCTCACCCATTCGGGCTCGGCGGTGTCGGGCTGCTTCTCGGTGACGTCGTGCAGCCACAGGTCGCGGCCCTCGTGCCAGGCGATGTTGCCGCCGGTGCGCTTGTAGACGATCACGTTCTTCACGGACTCGCAGCCGCCGAGCGAGAGCGCCTCGTCGACGATGGCCTTCAGCGGCAGCTGCTTGCCGCCGCGCTGCTGCTCGTCGGCGGTGAGCACGAGCACGGCGCCGGCATCCTGGATGCGGTCGCGCAGGCTCTGGGCCGAGAAGCCGCCGAACACCACGGAGTGCGTGGCGCCGATGCGCGCGCAGGCCTGCATCGAGACGATGCCCTCGATGGACATCGGCATGTAGATGACGACACGGTCGCCCTTCTTCACGCCCTGCGCACGCAGCGCGTTCGCGAGCTTCGCGGTGCGCGCGAGCAGGTCGCTGTAGGTATGGCGCGAGACCTTGCCGTCGTCGGTCTCGAAGATGATGGCGACCTTGTCGCCGAGGCCCGCCGCCACCTGGCGGTCGAGGCAGTTGTGCGAGACGTTCAGCGTGCCGTCCTCGAACCACTTGAAGAACGGGGCCTGGCTCTCGTCGAGCGTCTTCGTGAACGGCGTCTTCCATTCGACGAATTCGCGGGCGAGTCGCGCCCAGTAGCCCGCGTAGTCGGCTTCGGCCTCCGCGACCAGCTTCTCGTACGCCGGCATGCCGGAGACGAACGCCCCCTTCGAGACGGAATCGGGGGCGGGATACAGGGCAGTCGTGGCGTCGCTCATGAAAGTCTCCAAGGTCCGTTGGTCACACCGGCTCGCACGGTAAGGCCGGGCTCTTACGATCCGCTTACTCGGACTGCAAGGCAGTTTGTCATACCGCGCCCACTACAATTTCGCGTTGCATCCGCTTCAGCTCCCGACACCCCACCCATGGCCCAGCTCCAAGACCCTGTCAACGCCAAGCTCCGCCCGTTGCCCAACCTGATCTTCGCGAGCCGCTGGCTGCAGCTGCCGCTGTACATCGGCCTGATCCTCGCCCAGGGTGTGTACGTCTTCCACTTCCTGCAGGAACTGCTGCACCTCATCGAGGCCGTGTTCGGCAGCAAGGCCGCGCTCGAGGCCCTGATCTCGAGCATCGGCTACCAGCTGCCCCCGATCCTCGACGCCACCGGCAAGGTGATCGGCGTGCAGCCGCCCAAGCTCAACGAGACGGTCATCATGCTGGTGGTGCTGGCCCTCATCGACGTGGTCATGATCTCGAACCTGCTGATCATGGTCATCGTCGGTGGCTACGAGACCTTTGTGTCACGCATGAACCTCGACAGCCATCCGGACCAACCCGAGTGGTTGAGCCACGTCAATGCGTCGGTGCTGAAGGTCAAGCTCGCCACCGCCATCATCGGCATCAGCTCGATCCACCTGCTCAAGACGTTCATCAGCGCAGGCAACTACACCGAGAAGGTGCTGATGTGGCAGACGCTGATCCACCTGACCTTCCTGCTGTCGGCGCTGGCCATCGCCTGGACCGACCGCATCCTCTCGTCCGCCCACGTGCCCTCGAACGGGCACTGAGCCGACTGCTCAGGTCAGGATGCAGCCCACCGGCTCCGGCGCCGGTGGCAGGTCCCGGTCGCCCAGCATCTCGCGCAGCGACCCCTCGATGTTGCGGCTCATCGCGTCGAGCGCCAGGTCGTTCGGCTCGATGCCGAACGGCTCCTCGATCTCGGCGCCCAGCGCCTCCAGCGCAAGGAACGTGTACGCGATGAACGCCACGATCACCGGCGTCATCGCGCCGATCGAATCCACCAGCCCGAACGGCAGCAGCACGCAGTAGAGGTAGATCGTGCGGTGGATGATCACCGAGTAGGTGAACGGGATGGGTGTGCCGGCGATGCGCTCGCAGCCGCCGAACGCATCGCTCAGCCGGCTCAGGTGTTCGTCGAGGCGCCCCAGCAGCACCACGTCCAGCCGGCCCGCCTGCCGCTGCGCGCGCAGCCACTCGCCCGCCATCAGGGCCAGCACCATCGGCTTCGAGCGCGCTGCCATCAGCCGCTCCACCTCGTCGGCCGGCAGCAGCCTGGCGAAGTCCGCCCGCGGGTCGGTGCCGCGCAACTGGTGGCGCGCCGCGTGCACGAAGGCGATCAGCCGGTGCACGAACGGGCGCACCTCCACCGGACCGTCCAGCAGCGTGAGCGCGCCGCGCGTGAGCGAGCGGGTCTCGTTGAGGATGCCGCCCCACAGCACCCGCGCCTCCCAGTAGCGCGCGTAGCTCGTGCTGTTGCGGAAGCCCAGGAAGATCGCGAGCGTGAGGCCGATCAGCGAAAACGGCACGAAGTTCAGCGGGATCTTCCACGCGAAGACATGGCCGTGCAGCACGGTCACGCCCGTAGAGAACAGCAGCAGGCCGATGAGGCGCGGCGCGATGTCGGGCAGCAGCGACCCCCGCCAGATGAAGAGCATGCGCAGCCAGTGCAGGCGCGGGCGGACGATCATGGGAACACTCGGGAAGTGGGCGACGGGCGCGGGGCGACCGGATTACACCACCTGACACCCGACCGGGCGCCGCGGCACACCCGAGCGCTCTGGTGGGAGATTGCGTGGTCCACTGGTAGTGCACCGGACCTTGGATGAACTCACCTGGCGTGCGGCCGCGTCCGGAGCCGAGACCCGTCCAGCGAGAGCTCCCCGCACCAGGGGAACTCGCCGCACATCCGAGCATTCCGCTCGGGATTCCGAAGCCATTCGCCAGGGGCGCGGCGCCAGCCGCACACCGGTGCCTCATGCACCAAGACGGACCGCGCGCGACGGGCGATAATTCCGGGTCTCCGCCAACCGTCCGCAAGCCATGACGACCACGATCCGCCACGCCGACCTCGTCAAGAGTGTCGCCGCAGCCCTGCAGTACATCAGCTACTACCACCCGGCCGACTACATCCAGCACCTCTCGCGTGCGTACCAGATGGAAGAGAGCCCGGCGGCGAAGGACGCGATCGCGCAGATCCTCACCAACTCGAAGATGTGCGCCGAGGGCCGCCGCCCGATCTGCCAGGACACCGGCATCGTCAACGTGTTCCTGAAGATCGGCATGGACGTGCGCTTCGCCGACTTCCCCGGCAGCATCGAGGACGCCGTCAACGAAGGCGTGCGCCTCGGCTACAACGACCCCGAGAACAAGCTGCGCGCCAGCATCGTGGCCGACCCGCACTTCGAGCGCAAGAACACCACCGACAACACCCCGGCCGTCGTGCACATGAGCGTGGTGCCGGGCAACACGGTCGACGTGCAGATCGCCGCCAAGGGCGGCGGCAGCGAGAACAAGAGCAAGTTCGTCATGATGAACCCGAGCGACAGCCTGGTCGACTGGGTCCTCAAGACGGTGCCCACGATGGGCGCGGGCTGGTGCCCGCCCGGCATGCTGGGCATCGGCATCGGCGGCACGGCCGAGAAGGCGATGCTGCTCGCGAAGGAGTCGCTGATGCAGGACATCGACATGTACGAGCTGAAGGCCCGCGGCCCGCAGAACAAGCTCGAGGAACTGCGCATCGAACTGTGCGACAAGATCAACGCGCTCGGCATCGGCGCCCAGGGCCTCGGCGGCCTGACCACCGTGCTCGACATCAAGATCGCCACGTACCCCACGCACGCGGCCAGCAAGCCTGTCGCGATGATCCCGAACTGCGCCGCCACGCGCCACGCGCACTTCGTGCTCGACGGCTCCGGCCCGGCCTACCTCGAGCCGCCCAGCCTCGACCTGTGGCCCGACGTCAAGTGGGCGCCCGACTACAACAAGAGCAAGCGCGTCAACCTCGACACGCTCACGCGCGAGGAAGTCGCCAGCTGGAAGCCGGGCGAGACGCTGCTGCTCAACGGCAAGATGCTCACGGGCCGCGACGCCGCGCACAAGCGCATCCAGGACATGCTGGCCAAGGGCGAGAAGCTGCCGGTCGACTTCACGAACCGCGTCATCTACTACGTGGGCCCGGTCGACCCGGTGCGCGACGAGGTGGTCGGCCCCGCCGGCCCCACCACCGCCACCCGCATGGACAAGTTCACCGAGATGATGCTCGCCCAGACGGGCCTCATCGGCATGATCGGCAAGGCCGAGCGCGGCCCGGCCGGCATCGACGCCATCAAGAAGCACAAGAGCGCGTACCTGATGGCCGTGGGCGGCGCCGCCTACCTCGTGTCGAAGGCCATCAACCACGCCCAGGTCGTCGGCTTCGCCGACCTCGGCATGGAAGCCATCTACGAGTTCGAGATCACCGACATGCCGGTGACCGTGGCCGTCGACTCCGAAGGCACGTCGGTGCACAACACGGGTCCGAAAGAATGGCAAGCGAAGATCGGCAAGATCCCCGTCGCGGTGGGCTGATCCACTCCTGACGCTACGATCACGCCGCGAGCGCCGCAAGGTCCTCGCGGCGTTTTCTTTTCAGTCACCAGGAACGACACGATGGCGATGGACCAGCTGAGGGCAATGCGCATCTTCGTGCGGGTCATCGACGAAGGCAGCTTCTCCGGCGCGGCGCGCGAGCTCGACATGGCGCCACCCGCGGTGACCCGCGCCATCGCCGAGCTGGAGACCCACCTCGGCTGCCGGCTGATCCACCGCACCACGCGGCGCCTCACGTTGACCGACATCGGCGCCGAGTACCTCGAACGCGTTCGACCGCTGCTGGTCGACCTCGACGACGCCGACGCCCTCGCCACCGCGGCCACCGGCCAGGTGCAGGGCCGGCTGCGGCTCACCGGGCCGGCGAGTTTCCTCGGCGACAGCCTGCTGGCCGGCATCGCCGAGTTCCAGCGCCTGCACCCGCGGCTGACGGTGCAGCTGAACGCGTCGCCGCCGCTCGAGGAGCCCGACGAGAAGGCCGACATCACCTTCCTGGTCCACGGCCCCGAACCGCTCGACGGCGACTTCGTCGCCCGGCCGCTCGCGCGCACGGAAGTGCTGCTGTGTGCCGCGCCCGCCTACCTCGACGCGCACGGCCGCCCCCGGACGCCCGAGGACCTGATGAAACACCAGTTGCTGGCCCCGGACGTGGCCCTGGTGCGGCGCCAATGGGAATTCGAGCGCCGCGCCGACGGCGACCGGCGCACGGTGCCGTTCGGCACGACCCCGGTGCGCATCACCTCCGCGAGCCCCGAGCTCGTGATCGGCGCGGTGCGCCACGGTCTGGGCATCACCGGGGCGCTGTCACTGGCGGTGGCGGAAGACCTGCGCACCGGCCAGCTCGAACACGTTCTGCCCGAGTGGCGGGCCGCCACGTACCGCCTGTACGCGGCCATGCCCACCGGCCGCCACCTGCCCCTCCGGGTCCGTGCGTTCGTCGACTTCCTCGCCCAGCGCTACGGGGGCGACGAGAGCGACCCGTGGTTGCCCGCCATCGCCCCGGCCTGACCGCGCCGGTCAGCCCGCCACGCCCCGCCGCAGGTCCAGCGTGAACGGGAAGTTCGGGTTGCGCTCCTCCGGGGGCACGGTCAGCGGTCCCGGCGTGTGGCCGAGGCGGAAGAACCGGGCGAGGCGCCGGGCCTCGGCCTCGAACGCGTTCACCGGCGCCGTCTCGTAGTTGCGCCCGCCCGGGTGCGCCACGTGGTACTGGCAGCCGCCGAGCGATCGGCCCATCCAGGTGTCCACGATGTCGAACGTGAGCGGTGCGTGCACGCCGATGGTGGGGTGCAGCGCCGACGGCGGGTTCCAGGCGCGGTAGCGCACGGCGCCCACGAACTCGCCCACCTTGCCGGTGTTGTGCATCGGCACGACCCGGCCGTTGCACGTGAGCACATGGCGGTCGGACACCAGGCCCGTGAGCTTCACCTGCAGGCGTTCCACCGACGAATCGACGAAGCGTGTGGTGCCGCCGACGGCGCCCTCCTCGCCCATCACGTGCCACGGCTCCAGCGCGAGGTTCACCTCGCCCTGGATGCCCGCGGCGTTGAAGTCGCCGATCTTCGGGAAGCGGAACGACAGGTGCGAGGCGAACCACTCGGCCTTGAACCCGTAGCCGAACTCGTTGAGTTCGGTGACCACGTCGTTCAGGTCCTGCCACACGAAGTGCGGCAGCATGAAGCGGTCGTGCAGCTCGGTGCCCCAGCGCTTGAGGCGCGCAGGCTGGTACGGCTGCTGCCAGAAGCGCGAGACGAGCGCGCGCATCAGCAGCTGCTGCGCGAGGCTCATGCGCGCGTGCGGCGGCATCTCGAACGCACGCATCTCGAGCAGGCCCAGGCGGCCGGTGGGGCCGTCGGGCGAGTACAGCTTGTCGATGCAGAACTCGGCCCGGTGCGTGTTGCCCGAGACGTCGATCAGCAGGTTGCGCAGCAGCCGGTCGATGAGCCACGGCGGGCAGCGGCCGGCATGTTCGGCGGTCACGCGCTTCAGTTCGGCGAACGCGATCTCGATCTCGTACACCGAGTCGTTGCGGGCCTCGTCGACCCGCGGCGCCTGGCTCGTGGGGCCGATGAACAGGCCCGAGAACAGGTAGCTGAGCGCCGGGTGGTTGTGCCAGTAGGCCACCATGCTCGCGAGCAGGTCGGGCCGCCGCAGGAACGGCGAGTCGGCCACGGTCGCGCCACCCAGCACGAAGTGGTTGCCGCCGCCGGTGCCGGTGTGGCGGCCGTCCACCATGAACTTCTCGGTGGACAGGCGCGTCTCGTGCGCGGCCTGGTACAGGTGCGTGGCCTGGTCGACCAGCTCGTCCCAGCTGTGGGCGGGGTGGATGTTGACCTCGATCACGCCCGGGTCCGGCGTCACGCGCAGCACCTGCAGGCGCGGGTCCTTCGGTGGCTCGTAGCCTTCCAGGATCACCGGCAGCTTCAGCTCGGCCGCAGTGTCCTCCACCGCGGCGACCAGTTCGAGGTAGTCCTCGAGCGCCTGCGTGGGGGGCATGAAGATGTAGAGGCGGCCGCCGCGCGGCTCGGCCGACATCGCGGTGCGCACGATGCCCGGCGCCGATTCGAAGCGGGCCGGGGGCGTGGCGTCGGCCGACGGCGCGGCATGCCCCTTCAGCGCGGCGGCCCGTGACCGTTCCGCGAAGCTGCTGACGATGCCGGCGGCCGAGGTGTCGGCCGGCGCCCCCTCGGTGCCGAAGTTCGACGCGAAACGCAGCCGGCGGTACGGCGGCAGCGGCGGAAACGCCTGGGTCTGGTCGGGCGGCAGCGTGTACGGGTAGTCGGCCTGGGTCACCCACGGCTGCGAGTCGAGTGGCAGGCGGTAGCCGATGGGCGAGTCGCCCGGCACGAGGTAGCAGCGTTCGGTGCGCAGGAACCACGGCCCCGTGCGCCAGCGTGCCGCGCCCGTGGTGTCGCGCGCCACGGGCAGCGAGTGGCCGATGACCTTCTCGAGGCCCTGCGTGAACACCTTGCGCAGGCGGTCGCGTTCCAGTTCGTCGGACAGGCGGGCATCGAACGGGTCGACGTTGGTGGGCAGCTTGCGCTCGCGCCACAGGTAGTACCAGACGTCCTCGTACGCCGGGAACACGTGTTTCGCGTCGAGCGACAGGCGCTGCGCCACGCCGTCGAGGAAACGCCTGGCCTCCAGCTCGGTGACGCCGTAGTCCTTCTTCTCGTCGGCGAACAGGTCCGGGCGGGTCCACACCGGCTCGCCGTCCTTGCGCCAGTACAGGTTCAGCGACCAGCGCGGCAGCTGCTCGCCGGGGTACCACTTGCCCTGGCCGAAGTGCAGCAGGCCGCCCTCGCCGTACTTGAGGCGCAGCTTGTCCATCAGGCTCGCGCTCAGCAGCCGCTTCGTCGGGCCGAGCGCGGCGGTGTTCCATTCCTCGCCGTCGCGGTCGTCGATGGAGACGAACGTGGGTTCGCCGCCCTGCGTGAGCCGCACGTCGTGGCGGCGCAGATCCTGGTCGACCGCATGGCCCATCGCGACGATGTCGTCCCACTGCGCATCGGTGTACGGCAGCGTGACCCGCGGCGCCTCCCAGATGCGGGTGACCTGCATGTGGTGCTCGAACTCGGTCTCGCATTCGTCGAGCGCGCCGCTCACGGGCGCCGCCGACGACGGATCGGGCGAACACGCGAGCGGGATGTGCCCCTCCCCGGCCAGCAGGCCCGACGTGGGGTCGAGGCCGATCCAGCCGGCCCCGGGCAGGTACACCTCGCACCACGCGTGCAGGTCGGTGAAGTCGACCTCGGTGCCGCTCGGACCGTCGAGCGACTTCACGTCGCTCTTGAGCTGGATCAGGTAGCCCGACACGAACCGCGCGGCCAGCCCCAGGTGGCGCAGCAACTGCACGAGCAGCCAGCCGCTGTCTCGGCACGAGCCCGAGCGGTTCACGAGCGTGACTTCCGGGGTCTGCACGCCCGGTTCCATGCGGATCAGGTAGCCGATGTCGCGCTGCAGGCGCTGGTTCAGGTCGACGAGGAAATCGTTGGTGGCCTTCGGCGTGCGCGGAATGCTGTCGAGGTACTTCTTGAACTCGGGCGTCAGTTCGCTCTTGATGCGGTACGGCGCCAGTTCCGCGGCGAGTTCGGGGGCGTACTCGAACGGGAACTTCTCGGCCGCCGGCTCGAGGAAGAAGTCGAACGGGTTGAGCACGGCCATCTCGGCGACCAGGTCCACCTCGATGCGGAACGAGGTGGTCTTGTCGGGGAACACGAGCCGCGCGAGGTAGTTGCCCTGCGGGTCCTGCTGCCAGTTGATGAAGTGCGTGGCCGGCTCGACCCGCATCGAGTAGCTCAGGATGCGCGTGCGCGAATGGGGCGCCGGGCGCAGCCGCACCACCTGGGGCCCGAGGTGGATCGGCCGGTCGTACCGGTAGTGGGTCACGTGGTTCAGCGCGACGTGGATGGACATTCAGGGCTCCAGGGGGAAAGCGGGTTCGTTCGAGTCTTCCCGGATGTCGATGCGCACGCGCATCGACTCCGCGCCACCGCCCTCGCGCACGCCGCGGATGGGCGAACAGGCGGCGTAATCGGGTCCGACGGCCAGGCGCACGTGGCGTTCGTCGATGAGGCAGCCGTGCGTCACGTCGACGCTCAGCCAGCGGTGCGACGGCACGTCCACGCACACGTCGACCCACGCGTGGCTGGCGAGGTGATCGGCGCCGGGGGCATGGAAATAGCCGCTGACGTAGCGGGCCGGCACGCCGTGCGCGCGGCAGGCGGCGATGTAGACGTGGGCATGGTCCTGGCACACGCCGCCGCCGAGGGCCAGCGCCTCCATCGCGGTGGTGCGGACCGTCGTCGTGCGCGGCTTGTAGGGCACGCGGGCCAGCACCGCCCGCGCGAGCGCGAGCGCCTTCGCCGCGTCCGGCGCGGTGCCGCCCGACAGCGGGCCGCCGAGTTCGGCCAGGCGCACGTGGGGCTGCGTCAACGGCGTGGGCCGCAGGTACAGCTGCCCGGGCACGGTGTCGTCGACCAGCTCGGGCTCGCCGTGGGTCTCGACGGTGCCGATGGCGCTGACGGCCCCCGCCATCACCCGCCGCGTGACGCTGCACGTGTGGGCGACGTTGCCGTACCCGTCACGCGCCTCGAAGAGCGTGCCCGGCGCCTGCACCGCCCACGCGTGCACGGTCTGGTGGGCACTGCCCTGCGGCGTGAGGCACAGGGACTGCAGCGCGTACTGCAAGGGAGCGCTGTAGTCGTACCGGGTGACGTGCTGGATGTGCAGTTTCATCCGGCACCGACCCGTCAGGCGGCCACAGGCACGAGGAAGTCGCGGCTGATGCCGATGCCGAGCGTGCCCACGCGGTCGAGGAACTGCGTGAGGAAGGCATGCAGGCCCGTCGCGAGGATCTCGTCGATGCGCCCGAACTTCAGGTCGGCCTGCAGCCGGCCGGCACGCCGCAGCGTCTCGCCCGACTGCTCGTTGGCGACGTGGTGCAGGTTCGACACCACCTCGTCCATGCACGCCGCGAGCGAACGCGGCATGTCGGCGCGCAGGATCAGCAGCTCGGCCACCTTCTCGGGGCGGATCACGTTGCGGTAGGCCTTGCGGTACACCTCGAAGCCGGACACCGAGCGCAGGATGGCGGACCAGTGGTAGAAGTCGAACTCCTGGTCCTTGCCGTTCTGGCCGTTGGTGGTGCCGAAGAATTCGCTCTCGACGGCGTGGAACTTCACGTCGAGCATGCGCGCGGTGTTGTCGGCGCGTTCGAGGAAACTGCCGATGCGCAGGAAGTGGAAGGCCTCGTCCTGCAGCATGGTGCCCACGGTGACGCCGCGCGACAGGTGCGAGCGGAACTTCACCCACTCGAAGCTTTCGCCGGGGTCCTTCTGGAAGCTCTTGTTGCGCAGCATGCGCTGGAACTCGAGCCAGGTCTGGTTCTGCGTCTCCCACACCTCGGTGGTGAGCGTGCCGCGCACGGCCCGCGCGTTCTCGCGCGCGGCCATCAGGCAGCTGTAGATGCTGGACGGGTTGCGTTCGTCGCCGACCATGTAGTCCATGATCTTGCGGTCGGTGACGGCGCCGTAGCGCGAGGTGTAGTCGTCCGTCAGTTCGGAGATGCTGAGCAGGCCCTTCCAGCCGTTCTCGGCGGCGTCGGCGCTCTGGGGCAGCAGCGACGTCTGGTAATTGACGTCGAGCATGCGAGCGGTATTCTCTGCGCGCTCCATGTAGCGCGCCATCCAGTAGAGGTGATCGGCGGTTCTCGACAGCATGTTGTTCAGGCCTCCAGCACCCAGGTGTCCTTTGTACCCCCGCCTTGCGACGAGTTGACGACGAGCGATCCTTCCTTGAGCGCGACGCGGGTCAGGCCGCCCGGCACCATCTGCACGTCCTTGCCGCTCAGCACGAACGGGCGCAGGTCGATGTGGCGCGGCGCGATGCCGCTGTCGACGAAGGTGGGGCACGTCGACAGCGCGAGCGTGGGCTGGGCGATGTAGCCGGCCGCGTTGGCGATCAGCACCTTGCGGAACTCGGCGATCTCCTCCTTCGTGGAGGCCGGGCCCACCAGCATGCCGTAGCCGCCCGCGCCGTGCACTTCCTTCACCACCAGCTCGGGCAGGTGGTCGAGCACGTACTTGAGGTCCTCCTCCTCGCGGCACTGGTAGGTGGGCACGTTGTTGAGGATGGGCTTCTCGCCGAGGTAGAACTCGATCATCTTCGGCACGTACGGGTAGATCGACTTGTCGTCGGCGATGCCCGTGCCGATGGCGTTCGACAGCGTCACGTTGCCCGCGCGGTACACGCTCAGCAGGCCCGCGCAGCCGAGCGTGCTGTCGGGGCGGAACGCGAGCGGGTCGAGGAAGTCGTCGTCGACGCGGCGGTAGATCACGTCCACGCGCTTCGGGCCCTGCGTGGTGCGCATGTAGACGAAGTTGTCGCGCACGAAGAGGTCCTGGCCCTCGACGAGTTCGACGCCCATCTGCTGCGCGAGGAACGCATGCTCGAAGTACGCGCTGTTGTACATGCCGGGCGTGAGCACCACGACGGTCGGGTCGTTGACCGCGGCGGGGGCGACCCCGCGCAGCGTCTCGAGCAGCAGGTCGGGATAGTGCGCGACCGGCGCCACGCGGTGCTGGCTGAACAGCTCGGGGAAGAGCCGCATCATCATCTTGCGGTTCTCGAGCATGTAGCTCACGCCGCTGGGCACCCGGAGGTTGTCTTCCAGCACGTAGTAGGTGCCGCTGCCGTCGGGGTTGGCCGCGCGCACGATGTCGATGCCGCTGATGTGCGAGTAGACGCGCTCGGGCACGTCGACCCCCATCATCTCGGGGCGGAACTGCGCGTTCTTGAAGATCTGGTCGCCGGGCACGATGCCGGCCCGGATGATGTCCTGCCCGTGGTAGACGTCGTGGATGAAGCGGTTCAGCGCGGTGACCCGCTGCACCAGCCCCTTCTCCATCTCGGCCCACTCGTGCGCGGGAATCACGCGCGGGATCAGGTCGAAGGGAATCAGGCGTTCGGTGCCGCTGCCGTCCTCGTCCTTCGCGCCGTAGACGGCGAACGTGATCCCCACGCGGCGGAAGATCATCTCCGCCTCTTCGCGGCGTGAACGCATCACGTCGCCGGGTTGCTGTGACAGCCAACGGTCATAGAGCCGGTAGTGCTCGCGCACCTCCTCGCGGCTCGCTTGCATCTCGTCAAAGCTCGAAGTCATTCGCGGTCTCTCCTCGAAGATCACGGTTAGCAAATTCCAGGCCACACGATCACCGGGATGGTGCGCGACGAGAGGTGCGCACTGCTTGCAGGCGTGGAGGGAACCGTGGCGGTGAAGCGGGAGGTCCCACGGTCGTTTGCGCACCACGCCGGGGACAGGTGTACCACCGAAGTCCTGGGTGCGTCCAACGCGGGGCGCATGGTTCAATGGAAAAAAATCAGCGAGGAGATGACATCACCATGATCACCGGCCAATGCCTTTGCGGCGCCGTCCGCTTCCGAATCGACGGACCGCTCGCCCCGGTCCAGGTGTGCCACTGCACGGACTGCCGCCGCGCCCAGGGCACCCCGTTCGCGACGAACGCACCCGTGCGCCGCGACGACGTGGTCTTCACGTCGGACACGGACACGCTCACGGCGTACGAGTCGACTCCGGGCAAGCGCCGGTGGTTCTGCGGCCGCTGTGGTTCACCGCTCTACAGCGAACGCACGGACCTGCCCGGTGTGGTGCGGCTGCGCATGGGCCTGCTCGACGAGCCGGTCACGGCCGACGTCGAAGCCCACGCCTTCTGGGCCTCGCGGGCCCGCTGGTTCGACGGCGCCGAGGACCGCCCGCACCACGACCGCTGGATTCCGAAGCCCGGCTAGCCTGGGCCCTATCGGCCCGGGCGGCTGGAAGCGAAGATGCTCGGCGGATCGTCGAGCACCGACTCGAAGAACCGCGAATGCGGCAAGGTGCTCAGGCTGTGCTGGCGCCACCAGGCTTCGGCGCGCGCGCGCCGCTGCGCCCGGTCGGCGGCCCGGCGGCGCTCTTCGCGCCGTGAGGCGGTGGCCCGGCGCCAGCCCCACACGCCGAGAACCACCACGGAGACCGCGATGGCGCCGGCAACGGGCACGAGGGCATCGAAGGAAACGAACGACATCCCGGAATTCTCCCTGATCCGGCGCGCCCGGTGTTCACCAGCCGTCGCCAGAATGGAACCGGTCACACATCACGCCGGACGCCGGCGGGTACTTCGTGCGGTATTTGGGGAAACCCCTGATTGCAAGACCATGCCCCCTCGTGTGCGGGGATGTCAGGATGGGCCGCACGAAACAGACTGCCCGGTCCGCCGCTCAACGACGAGCGGCTTTTTTTCGGGAACAAGTGATGAGCAGTACAGGCGTACGGGTCATCGACCTGACGTCGCGGCTGGGTTCACAGGCGATCGCACAGGTCGGCGTGATCCAGTCCCCATCGGAGACGATCAAGGTCATTGCCCTCGGCGGTCCCGGCGCGCCGGCGATCGAATGGACCCGGCCCACCCACCCCCACGACGACTTCCATGCCGAAGACGGCCCGCGCGCGCTCGTCTTCATCGCCGGCCCCGGTTCGGTCCGCGAGGCCGAGCGGCTGCTGCAGCAGGCCCTCGACGCGAACATCCCGTGCATCCGCATCTTCCTGATGCCCAGCGCGATCGTCGAGGAAGTCACGCTGAAACCCATGGCCACCGCGCACGCCGCGGTGGCGCATGCCTACCGGCTGCCCGACAGCAGCCCGGAAACCCTGTGGTTCGTGCTGATCGAAGAGTTCAACAAGCTCTCCAGCCTGTACGGAATCGCTTCTCTTCAACCTTCGCAAGACAGCACGAAAGACACCATGAGCACCAACCTGAAGCAGTCGATGGACACCGCCATGTCCATCGACGGCGCCCTCGCCGCCGCCCTCGTCGACTACCGTAGCGGCATGTGCCTCGCCCAGGCCGGCAGCGGACTCAACCTCGACCTGGCTGCGGCCGGCAACTCGCAGGTGGTTCGCGCCAAGCTGCAGACGATGGAGTCCCTCGGCCTGAAAAAGGGCATCGAGGACATCCTGATCACCCTCGGCGACCAGTACCACCTGATCCGCCTCGTGCCGAACAACGCCGGCCTGTTCCTGTACCTCGTGCTCGACAAGAACAAGGGCAACCTCGCGCTGGCCCGCTACAAGCTGACGGACGTCGAGCGCACGCTGAAGGTCTGAACGGCCTCCGGGCCGGCCTCGTCGGTCAGCCCGGGTGGTGCCAGTAGCGCCGCGTCCCGGGCCTCGTGCAGCGGGCCGTCGTGGGCGGCCCGTCGCCGTCCCAGTGCCAGGCACCGCACGACGGGCTCTCGACCACCCTAGCCCCGCGCGCGCGCAACCGGTCCAGCACCTCCGCCACCGGATGTCCGAAGCGGTTGAGGTGCCCGGACTGGATCACGGCGACCGACGGCCGCACCGCATCGAGGAAGGCCGCGGTGGACGAGGTGCGGCTGCCGTGGTGCGGCACGAGCAGCACGTCGCTCGCGAGCGGCACGCCCGTGGCCACGAGGCCCGCCTCCTGGGCACGTTCGATGTCGCCGGCGAGCAGCACGCTGCCCTGCGGGCCGCTGATCCGCACCACACACGACTTGGCGTTGGGCTTGAGCGGCCGGGCGTGGTCGGACGCCGGTGGATGCAGCACATCGAACCGCACGCCGTCCCACGTCCACGACTGGCCCGCGTCGCAGCGCCGGTCGGACGAGGCGAGCCCCAGCAGGCGATGGCCTGGTTCGAGCGACCCGAGCAGCTCGCCGACCGGCCACCGGTCGAGCAGCGGGCCGGCCCCGCCCACGTGATCGGTGTCGCGGTGGCTCAGCACGAGCCGGTCGATGCGGTCCTCGCCCCGCGCCCGCAGCAATGGCGCCAGCACCCGTTCGCCCGCGTTGGCCTCGCCGCCGTACGCCGGCCCCGTGTCGTACAGCAGCAGCCGGGTGCGCGTGCGGACCAGCACCGCGCTGCCCTGCCCCACGTCGGCCGCCAGCACCTCGTAGCGTCCCTCGGCCGGGCGTGGCACCGCGGGCGCCGCCAGCGGCACGAGCAGCGGCACGGCCAGCAGGCGCAGCCGCCATGGCAGCGGCATCACCGCGAGCACCGCGCCGAACACACCCGCCACCTGGGCCCACGGCGGCGCGGCCGCCGCGGTCCACACCGCACCCGGCATGCGGGCGAGCCAGAGCAGCAGCCCGTTCGACTGCTGGATCACCCAGGCCCCGAGCCACCACAACGGCGCCAGGACCACGCCACCCAGCGCGAGCGGCGTGACCACGAGCGTGACGGCGGGAATGGCCACGAGGTTCGCGGCGAACCCGACGATCGACACCTGCTGGAACAACACCAGCGTCAGCGGGGCCAGCCCGACGGTGGCGACGGCCTGCGTGCGCGCGCCATCGTGCAACACGAGCCAGGCTCGCCGCAGCGGCGCGCCCTGCCGCACGCCGCCCTCTGGCGATGCGGCCAGCAGCAGCGCCACCGCCGCGAACGACAGCCAGAACCCCGACTGGTTCAGCGCCCACGGGTCGGCCGCACACACCACCACGGCCGCCACCAGCAGCGTGAGCCCGAGCGGCCAGCGCCGCCCGCCCATCTGCAGCACCGTGACGGTGGCGAGCATCAGCACCGTGCGCTGCGCCGGCACGCCCCAGCCCGCGAACAGCGCGTAGGCCGCGGCCGCCAGCACCCCGCCCACGCGCGCGGCCATCGGCGCCGGCACCCACAGGCTCGCCGGTCCCGCGCGGGCCCACGCCGCGTTCAGCAGCAGCCCGGCCAGCCACGCGAACATCGTGACGTGGACTCCGCTCACGGACACGAGGTGGCTGATCCCGGTGTCGCGGAAGATGCGCCAGTCGTCCGATGCGATGGCCGACTGGTCCCCGACGGCCAGCGCCGCCAGCACCCCGGCCGCGCGCCGGTCGGCCACCGTGGCGATCAGGTCGTCGCGCACGTGCTGGCGCAACCGTTCCACCGGATGCCGCCACGACACGCCCAGCCGCACGGCCCCGGGCCGGACCGTGCCGACGGCCCGCACGCCCTGCTCGAAGAGAAACAGCTCGTGGTCGAAGCCGTGCGGGTTGCGCAGCCCGTGGGGGCGGCGCAGGCGCACGGCGAACCGCCACCGGTCACCGGCTCGCACCTCGGGCAACGGGTCGGCCGGGGCCGCACGAGCGGGCCGGCCGTGCGCATCCTGGGGCGCACCGCCCCAACCCGAGAACCAGCCCAGCTGGACGACGGCCGGCACCCGAACCGCCTCGTTCCCGAAACGGGCGGACTCGACCTCGAACCGGAAGCGCACGCCCTGTTCGGACACCTGCGGCAACGAGGCCACCACGCCATCCACCACCAGGTCTTCGCGCTCCAGCGACGCCGCCAGGGCATCGGCCAGGCGCCAGGACGCGTGCGCCGACGCCAGGGCGAACGACAGCACCGCGGCCACCGGCACGAGCAGGACGCGCGCGTGCGGCCACCGCGCGGCGACCGCACCACCGGCCAGCGATGCGCCGAGCAGCGTGGCCAGCGTGCCCTGGTCCGGCAGCACCGCCAGCTGCAGGTGGGCGAAGGCCCCGCCGAGCCACGCGAGGCCGAGCGCAGCGAAACGCCAGGAGAAGGAGAGCCGAGTCCACACCACGAGATTCCCCGGACCCAGACAGCCCGCGGGGGCGAGTGTAGGATCGGCCTCCCGGCCCATCCCCTGCAGAACCATGTCCGTATACGACCGCCTGAAAGCCCTCGGCATCGAGTTGCCGCCCGTCGCCATTCCCGCCGCCGCGTACGTGCCGTTCGTGCGCACCGGCAACCTCGTGTTCCTGTCGGGCCACATCGCCAAGCGCGACGGCAAGCCCTGGGTGGGCCAGCTGGGCCTGGACGTCGACACGGCCACGGGCAAGCTCGCCGCACGCGCGGTCGCCATCGACCTGCTCGGCACGCTGCACGCCGCCGTGGGCGACCTCAACACGGTGACCCGCATCGTCAAGGTGATGAGCCTCGTCAACAGCACGTCCACCTTCACCGAACAGCACCTCGTCACGAACGGCTGCTCGGAACTGATCGGCGAAGTCTTCGGCGACAAGGGCACGCACGCGCGCAGCGCCTTCGGGGTCGCGCAGATCCCGCTGGGTGCCTGCGTCGAGATCGAACTGATCGCCGAGGTCGCCTGACCATGGCCACCTCCACCCCCGACCTCACGGCGCGGCTGCTGTGGGGCATGGCCGCGGCCTGCGTCGCGGCGCTGGCCCTGGCCCTGGTCGCGCAGTACGTGGGCCACATGGAGCCCTGCCCGTGGTGCGTGCTGCAGCGGGTGATCTACGTCGTGATCGCGATCGTGTGCGCCGCCGCCGCGCTGGTGCGCGCGCGGGTCGTGCGCGTGCCGCTCGCGAGCCTCGCGCTGCTGCTCTCGGTGTCCGGCGTGGCCGCGGCGCTGTACCAGCACAACGTGGCCGCCGCGAGCTTCTCGTGCAACCTGACCTTCGCCGACAAGGTGGTGAGCGGCCTCGGCCTCGACTCGGCCCTGCCGTCGGTGTTCAGCGCGACGGCCAGCTGCGCCGAGGCGTCGGTGTCGGTGCTGGGCGTGCCGTTCGCCTACTGGAGTCTCGCGATGTTCGTGCTGCTGGCCGCCGTGGCGGCCGCGGTGGTGGGACGCAGCCGCCGTGCCTGAACCCCACGAGGGTCATTGACGGCCAGGCGTTGACCCGGGACAGCGGCTGCGCTAAGTTCGTTGTCTCAGGGCAGCCAAGGGAGCCGATCATGTGGCACTGGAACTCGCTGTGGGCCCCGGGCCCCGGAGACCCGCCGGCGGTGGACGATCCGAAGTTGTACCGTTCGCCGTGGACGCCGGAGCAGGCGTTCGTGCTGCAGGCCCGCGCCTGGGACACCGTCGTCAGTTCCACCCGTGCGTGGTGGAGCTTCTGGCTCGCGACGCTGACCCCGCCGGGCCAATCGCCCATCGGCCAGGTGGCCCCGCCCGCGGAGGCCGACGCGCCACCGGCCCCTCACGCGTCCGAACGCCGCTCACCGCGGTCGCGCGCGTCCGCACCGGCGGCCAAGCGGGCACCTCATGCGGAATCGCGTTCCGGGCTGCAGGCCCGCAAGCGCTGAACAAGGCGCTGAAGGGCGGGACGTCAGTGCGGCTTGCGCGGCCGCTTGTTGAACGACTTCGGGGTGTAGACGTTCCCCTGCCAGTCGCCGTCGGAGGACTTGGCGCGGCGGATGGCTTCGGCCGCACCGCGGGCAGCTCGCACCCGGTGCACCGCCAGCATGGGCAGGCGCGCGACGGAACGCACCGCGTGGTCGAACCGCATCCGGGCTCGCACGCCGAGGCACAGCCTCAGCAGCATCACCACACACACGGCCAACCCGGCCCCCGCCAACACCTTTTCGATCACGGCTCGCTCCTCGATGTCGCCCGGGCTCCCGGGAGACGCCTTGATCTTACACAGCGGTTCGCCGGCGTCCAGCGGTGTTCGCGCCGACCCTTGTCGCCTCGGGCAATCCGGCACGCGGATGGGGGGGTCACCGCGACCCTCGGCGCACGATGAGCCGCCCGATGCACCCCCGACTCCTGTTCCGGCACCTGCGCCTGGTGGCGCGCAACCCCGTCGGCTTCTCGTGGCGGGTGCTCAAGGCCTTCCGGGCGAACCAGGGGCTGCTGCTCGCGGGCGCGGTCGCGTACTACGCCCTGCTGTCCCTGGTGCCGATGCTGATCCTCGCGGTGATCGCTCTGTCCCACGTGGTGGACCAGGCCGAACTGCTCGACACCATCGCGCGTTACCTCGAATGGCTCGTGCCCGGCCAGTCGCGCGCCATCGTGAACGAGCTGTCGAACTTCCTCGGCCACCGTGACCTCATGGGCTGGGTGCTGCTCGTGACGATGCTCTTCTTCAGCTCGCTCGCATTCACGGTGCTCGAGAACGCGATGTCCGTGATCTTCCTGCACCGCGTGGCGATCCGGCGGCGCCACTTCCTCGTCTCGGCGGTGCTGCCCTACTGCTACATCGTGTGCCTCGGCGTGGGCCTGCTGCTGATCACGACGGTGGCCGGCATGCTCGAGGTGCTGGGCGACGAACAGGTGCGATTCCTCGGCGCCGACTGGTCGCTCCACGGGATCTCCGGCGTGCTGCTGTACCTGCTCGGCTTCGCCGGCGAGGTGGCCGTGCTCACGTCCATCTACCTCGTGATGCCCGTGGGCCGGCTGCGCCTGCGGCACGCGCTGGTGGGCGGGGTCACCGCCGCGGTGCTGTGGGAACTCACCCGCCGGGTGTTGCTGTGGTACTTCGCGACGCTGTCCCAGGTCACCGTGGTGTACGGCTCGCTCACCACGGCCATCGCCGTGCTGCTGAGCCTCGAGTTCGCCGCCGCGCTGCTGCTGCTCGGCGCGCAGGTGATCTCGGAGTTCGAGCGCCTGGACCGCGGCGCGCCGGAGTCCGAACCGGGCGAAATGAACCTCGGGTAAACACTGACAGAGACGGTGCACGCCACGGGGAGGAATCGTCCTACACCGCTCGCCGCGCCGAAACGGTGCAATGGAGCAGGAGCCGCAACGCCGCCGCCCCTTGGAGTCTGGGCGGCAGAGAGAAGGGCTCGCGCCGGGGCGAGTCGCGGCGCCAGACGAGGCGTCGACGAGGCCGTGTGGCCAGCCACACAACGAGTCGGCAACGAAGGATGGCGCCGCGAATCGCCCCGGCCCGAAGGGTTGGGCCTGGTCGGTGCCGCCGGCGTCGTTGCAAATGCTCACCGGGGATGACCCCGGTTCCGCTTTGCGCCTATCCGGCGGCACCGACCAGGCCCAACGCGAGCCCTTCTCTCTGCCGCCCAGACTCCAACCCAACCCCTGCCCGGAGCCTCACCATGAGCATGACTGCAAGCGACACCATCACCGACGGCAAACTGGTCTACCTGCCGCCCGAGGCCGGGGACGTCGACAAGCCACGCTTCCAGCCCGACCCCGACTGGCTCGAGGCCGCCGAGCCCACCCTGCAGAAGGCCGCCATGTGGCGCTGGTTCTCCACCCACTACGAGGACCCGGAGACCGTCACGCCCCACGACGACGCCGGCAACTACCTGTTCCTGGACGGCGGCCCGTTCCTCGCGGACAAGGTGATCCCGGACCGCTTCGAAGGGCTCGTGCCCGACGAGGTGATCCAGGAACTGGTGCGCAGCGTGCAGGCCGAAGCCGGCAACGAATGGGCGGCGAAGGTGCTCGACCGCTTCGGCGGCTGATCCACCGCATCGCCCTGCTCACGCCCCGGGCACCCAGTCGATCTTCGCGCCCAGCGCCCGCAGGTTCTCCGCGAACCGCGGGTGCGCACGCCGGATGGGCGCGGCCTTGCGGATCACCGAGCGGCCCTCGATGCTGGCCGCGAGCATCAGCATCGCGATGGCCACGCGGATGATGTACGGGCTCTCCACCGTCGCCGGCACGAGGCGCTTGCCACCGAACGTGACCACGCGGTGCGGGTCCGACTGGAAGGCATGGGCCCCGAAGCGCGAGAGCTCCGACGTCCACCCCATCGCCCCGTCGTACACCTTGTTCCAGAACATCATGCTGCCCTCGGCCTGCACGCCCAGCGCCACGAAGATCGGCAGCAGGTCCACCGGCAGGTAGGGCCACGGCGCGGCCTCCACCTTCTGCAGGATGTTCTGCGTGAACGGCTCGCGCACCTTCAGGCGCCCGGCCGTCTCCGCACGCGACCAGCCGCCCTCGTGCCGCACGTGCACTCCGAACTTCGCGAAGGTGCGGTCGATCAGCGGGAACTGGTCGGGCGAACCATTGCGCACCTCCACCTGGCCGCCGGTGATGGCGCCGAGCGCGAGGAACGTGACGATCTCGTGGAAGTCTTCCGTGAACGTGAAGTCGGCACCGCCCAGTTCCTCGACACCGTCGATCATCAGCAGCGACGTGCCCTGCCCCTGGATGCGCGCGCCCATCGCGCTCATGAACGCGCAGAACTCCTGCACGTGCGGCTCCGATGCCGCGTTGGTGAGCGTCGACGTGCCGCGGGCCAGCGCCGCGCACAGCACGAAGTTCTCGGTGGTGGTGACCGAGGCGTAGTCGAGCCAGTGCTGGGTGGCGATCAGCGGGCGCAGCGAACGGATCAGCAGCGCGTCCTCCACCCGCTCCACGGCGGCGCCGAAACGCTCGAACACCTCCACGTGCGGGTCGATCTCGCGCACGCCCAGGGTGCAGCCCTTCACGTCGTTCTCGATGCGGGCGACGCCGAAGCGGGTCAGCAGCGGCGGCACCAGCATGATCGACGAGCGCATGGCCTCGGGCAGGCGGTCGGTGTCCTCGTCGAAGCGGGTGTCGAGGTGGTGGACATCGAGGATGCCCGTGTCGAAGTCCATCTCCACGCGGCTGCCGAGCGTGCGGAAGATGTCGAGGATGCGGCGCACGTCGGTGATGTCGGGCACGCCGCGCAGGCGCACGGGTTCCTTCGTCAGCAGCGTGGCGCAGAGGATCGGCAGCACCGCGTTCTTGTTCGCGGACGGCACGATGCGTCCCCGCAGGGGCGTGCCCCCATGGACGATCAGGTCGGACAGCGGGTTCGTGGCGGTGTCGGCGGACATGGCGGGCTTTCTTCTCCGGTTCGTGGACCCGCCGGGATGGCGGGGACGGAACGAAGCATCGCCGTGTCGTGGGAAGCCCGTTGGAAGCGGAACGGGCTTTTTGTGAAGCCTGTGTGAAGTCAGGCGGGACGTGCGAGCGCCGACCGGGCTGCAGCCGACAGCATCACCGCCGCCAGCACCACCGTCGCGAGGCCGACGGTCAGCGACTGGTGTTCGGCGACGAACCCGATCAGCGGTGGGCCCACCATCATCCCGAAGTAGCCGAGCGAGGCCACCGCGGCGATGCCGTCGGCCGGCTTCACGCCGGGCACCGTGGCCGCGGCGCTGAACAGCACCGGCACGATGTTGGCGAAGCCGAGGCCCACCAGCGCGAAGCCCAGCAGCGCCACCACCGGGGACGACGTCACGAGCGACAGCGTCATGCCCGCCGCGGCCAGCAGCCCGCTCAGGCGCACGAGCAGGGCCGACGACAGCCGCGCCCGCACCCAGTCGCCGCCGAAGCGGGCCGCGGCCATCGCGCCGCTGAAGGCGGCGTAGCCCAGTGCGGCGGTGCCGGCATCGGCCAGCAGCTCCTGCTTCACGTACAGCACGCTCCAGTCGTACATCGCCCCTTCGGCGATCAGGCCGAGCGCCGCGAGGATGCCGATCAGCAGCAGCGTCCCCCGCGGCAGCAGGAACGCATGCCCGCCCGCGCCCTCCTCCGGCTTCTTCGCCCGCGGCATCGTCCAGCAACCGAAGGCCACGAGGGTCACACCCACGGCGGTCGCCGCGGCGAGGTGGTGCCACGGCTCGACACCGGCCGACAGCAGCGCCGCGCCACCCGCCGCGCCGGCCATGCCACCCAGGCTGAACATGCCGTGGAAGCCGCTCATCAGCGGGCGCCCGGCGCGAGCCTCGAGATCGCTCGCGGCCACGTTGACCGAGACGTCGAACAGGCTGTTGGCCAGGCCGAAGGCCACCATCACGAGCAGCAGCACCGCCATCGTGTGGAAGGCCAGCAGCAGCCCGATGCTCGCTGCACAGAGGCAGCCCGACACCAGCGCCACCTTGCGCGGCCCGAAGCGCCCGATCAACCGGCCCGCCTGCGTGAGCCCGCCGACGGCACCCACCCCGCCGGCGAGCATCGCCACCGCGAGGGCCTGCTCGCCGAGGCCGTAGTGCCCCTTGACCGTGGGCACGTGCACGCCCCACGTGGCGAACAGCAGGCCGGCGGCGAAGAACAGGGCGCGGACGCCCCAGGCGTACAGGACAGGATTCATGAAGCGGATCAATGCGGATTCAGGGGCTCGGCCAGGCAGCGCGACACCACCGGCGGGCCGTCTCCGATGTGCAGGTCGAGGCGCCGCTCGCGCAGCGAGACATCGTGCGCGGTGACGCGGTCGAAGCGCCGCAGGTGTTCCACCCACGACTCGTCGAGCATGTACTCGAGGTAGCGCCCGGGCACCGACGGGTCGCGGAACAGCTCGCACGACAGCGCGCCCTGGCGCAGCCGCGCCTTGCGCGTGGCGAGCATCACCTCGCGGAATTCCTCGGCCCGCGCCGGGTCGATCAGGTACTCGATGGTGGTCATCACGGGGCCGGCGCTGGGTTCCACCGGCATCACCGGGGCCTTCCAGACCTGCAGCACGGTCATGTCCTCGAGCGCGTCGTCGGCCACCGGCTTCCAGCGCCGCACGAAGGTCATCGCGCACACGCCCACCACCGCCGATGCGCAGAGGCTCGCGGCGAGCGACGTGAACGAGGCCAGCTGCCCCCACAGCGCCGCGCCGAACGCGCTGCCGCCCATCAGCGACATCTGGTAGATCGACATGCCCCGCGCCCGCACCCAGTTCGGCAGCGCGAGCTGGGCCGACACCACGAGCGTGTTGGCCACCGAGATCACGGCCATGCCCGCGACGACCATGGCCGGCGCCGCGACCCACACGTTCGGCGCGAAGGCCACGGTCACGGCCGCCACCGCCTGCACCAGCACGCCGTTGCGCACCAGGCGGTCGCCGTCCATGTGGCGGCGGATGCGCGGCATGTTCGCGGCGGCCACCACGGCCCCGCAGCCCATCGACGCGAGCAGCAGCGTGAACGTGCCGGCGTCCCCGCCCGGCAGGTTGCGCGCCACGAGCGGCATCAGCGAGGTGAGGCCCACGGCCTGCACGAAGAACACGGAAATGCGCAGCAGCAGCCCGTGCATCTGCGACGACTGCCGCACGTGCTGCACGCCCACGCGGATGGCGCCCCAGAAGCGTTCGCCCGGCAGTGCGCTGACCTTGGGCTCGGTCTTCCAGCGCATGATGACGAAACCTGCCGCCACCGACAGCACGGCGTTCAGCGCGAACACGTAGGCGCTGCCCGCGGTGGCGATCAGAGCGCCGGCGAAGATGGGGCCCACGATGCGCGATGCGTTCATCGCGAGGCCGTTCAGCGCGAGCGCGGCCGGCAGCTGGTTGCGCGGGATCAGTTCGGGAATGATGGCCGCGAACACGGGCCAGCGCATCGCGAGGCCGATGCCGTTGGCGAACGTCAGCGCGAGCAGCAGCGGCGCGCTGATGCCGCCGCCCAGGGTCACGAAGTACAGCAGCGTGCCCACGGCCGCCACCCAGAACTGCGTGACGATGAAATAGAGCCGCCGGTCGAGGATGTCGGCCAGCGCCCCGCTGGGCAGGCCCAGCAGGAACACCGGCAGCGTGGACGCCGACTGCACGAGCGCCACCATCACCGGCGACGTGGTGAGCGACGTCATCATCCACGCCGCCGCCACGTCGTTCATCCACATGCAGATGTTGGCGGTCAGCCAGACGCTCCACAACATGCGGAACACCGGCTGCGAGAGCGGCGCCCAGGGGGACACCAGCGCGGCGGGCGGGGTCGGTTCGGCGGGCTGGGTTTGGATGATCGGCTCCGGGGGAGAGCCGTCGATGTTAACGATGATTCAGTGACAGCGCCAACGGCGCGGTCCAAGGTCCCGGCCTGCGCCGGGATGACAGCATGGTTGCAAAAAACTCCGTCATCCCGGCGCAGGCCGGGACCCTGGGCCTCACCCCGCGATCACCCGCGTCGCCTTGATCCCGTCCACCACCTTCCCCTTGCGCGCCCGCTTGCCGACGTGGCCCGACAGCGCCGTGGCGCCGAGCGACTCCTCCTTCGGCTTGCCGCCACGTCCGGTGCCCAGCACCTTCAGCGTGTTGGCGCAGGTGGCCACCGACACCAGCGGGTCCTTCGCGTCGACGTCCATCAGCGTGAGGCCGCGGCCGCCCTTCGGCTGCAGCTTCAGTTCGGACAGCGCGAACACCAGCAGGCGCCCGGTCAGGCTCAGGCACGCCACCTGGGCGTGGCCCGCGGCCAGCGGCACCGGCGGCAGCACCTTCTCGTCGGCCTCGAGGGCGAGGAAGCCCTTGCCGCCCTTCTGGCGGCTGGTCAGGTCGCCCGCCGTGGCCAGCAGGCCGAAGCCGCCGGTGTTGGCCAGCAGCAGCGTGGTGTCGGCGCTGGCCGCGAAGTAGTGCAGCGGCTGCGTGCCCGATTCCAGGTCCACGAGCGTGGTGATGGGCTGGCCGTCGCCGCGCCCGCCCGGCAGGCCGGACACGGCCGTGGAGTAGACGCGCCCGTTGCTGCCGAACACGAGCAGCGTGTCGACCGAGCGGCACGGGAACACGCCGTACAGTGCGTCGCCCGCCTTGAAGCCCAGGCCACCGACCTCGACCTCGTGGCCCTTGAGCGCCCTCACCCAACCCTTCAGGCTCACCACCACGGTGACGGGTTCGTCGACGACCTTCACCTCGGCCACGGCGCGCTTCTCCGCCTGGATCAGCGTGCGGCGGTCGTCGCCGTGCAGCTTCGCGTCGGCCTCGATCTCCTTGATCACCGTGCGCTTGAGCGACGACGGGTTCGTCAGGATGTCTTCCAGCTTCACCTGGTCGGCGCGCAGCTCGGCCAGGTCCTGCTCGATCTTGATGGCTTCGAGCCGTGCGAGCTGGCGCAGCCGGATCTCGAGGATGTCGTCGGCCTGGATCTCGCTCAGCTTGAATCGCTCGATCAGCGCGGCCTTCGGCTCGTCCGAGTGGCGGATGATGCGGATCACCTCGTCGATGTTCAGCAGCACGAGCTGCCGGCCTTCGAGGATGTGGATGCGCTTGAGCACCTTGTCCAGGCGGAACTGGGTGCGGCGCTGCACGGTCTCGGCGCGGAACGCCACCCACTCGGTGAGCACCTGGCGCAGGTTCTTCTGCGTCGGGATGCCGTCGGCGCCGATCATCGTCAGGTTGATGGGCGACGAACTCTCGAGGCTCGTGTGCGCCAGCAGCGTGGTGATGAGCTCGGCCTGCTCGATGCGGCTCGTCTTCGGCTCGAACACGAGGCGCACGGCCGATTCCTTGCTCGACTCGTCGCGCACGGCGTCCAGCACCGACAGCACCGTGGCCTTGAGCTGCGTCTGCTCGGCCGTCAGCGTCTTCTTGCCGGCCTTGACCTTCGGGTTCGTGAGCTCCTCGATCTCCTCGCCGATCTTGGCGGCGCTGGTGCCCGGCGGCAGCTCGGTGACGACCAGCTGCCACTGGCCGCGCGCCAGCTCCTCGATCTTCCAGCGCGCGCGCACCTTCAGGTTGCCCCGGCCGGTGGCGTACGCGGCGCGGATCTCCTCCGGGCTGCTGATGATCTGGCCGCCGCCCGCGTAGTCGGGGCCCTGGATGAACGTGGCGAACTCCTCGTCGGGCAGCCGGTCGTTGCGGATCAGCGCCACGGCGGCCGCAGCCACCTCGCGCAGGTTGTGCGACGGGATCTCGGTGGCGAGACCCACGGCGATGCCGCTCGCGCCGTTGAGCAGCACGAACGGCAGGCGGGCCGGCAGCTGGCGCGGCTCCTGGAACTCGCCGTCGTAGTTCGGGGCGAAGTCGACCGTGCCCTCGTCGATCTCGTCGAGCAGCAGGCGCGCGATGGGCGCCAGCCGCGCTTCCGTGTACCGCATGGCCGCCGCGCCGTCGCCGTCGCGCGAGCCGAAGTTGCCCTGCCCGTCCACGAGCGGGTAGCGCATGGAGAAGTCCTGGGCCATGCGCACCATCGCGTCATAGGCCGACTGGTCCCCGTGCGGGTGGTACTTGCCGAGCACGTCGCCCACGACCCGCGCGCTCTTGACCGCCTTCGGGCCGCTCGCGGTGGTGAACGCGAGCCCCATGCGTTCCATCGAGTAGAGGATGCGGCGCTGCACCGGCTTCTGGCCGTCGCAGACGTCGGGCAGCGCGCGGCCCTTGACCACGCTCAGCGCGTATTCGAGGTAGGCCCGCTCGGCGTAGTGGGCGAGCGTGACCTGTTCGGTGGGCTCGGAGAAAAGGTCGTTCATCGTGAGGCTTCGGAAAGATTCGGTTGGATGCGCAGCCGGGTCTCGGGCGCGGGCGGGCGCGCCTGCAGCAGCGCCCAGTAGAGTTCGAGCACCTGGTGCACGTGGGCACGGGTCTCGGGAATGGGAGGCATCTGGCCGCCGTGCTTGCGCACGGTGCCTTCACCGGCGTTCCACGCGGCCAGCGCCACGTCGATGCCGGCGTGCCGGCGGATCAGGTCGGCCATCAGCCGCGCGCCGGCGAGGATGTTGGTGCGCGGGTCGAGCAGCTGTTCGGTGCTCAGGTCGGCCGACGCTGGCAGGATCTGCATCAGGCCCACCGCGCCGCGCGGCGACACGGCCTTCGCGTTGAAGGCCGATTCCACGGCAATGATGGCCTTGAGCAGCTCGATGTCGATCTGGTGGGCCGCGGCCGCCTCGCGCAGCGCGGGCATCAGCACCTTGACCTCGGGCGCGAAACCGAGCCAGGTGACGAGGCCCGCGGCCGAGTCGTTCTTGCCCGGCACCTTCTGCGCCGCGGACTCGCCCAGCAGCAGCCGGTACCGCGCGTCGACCTGCACCGGCGCCACGTGGGCCACGCCCGCGCCGTCGACGTAGCCCCACAGCTCCGCCCGCGCCAGCAGGGGCGCGGCGGCAAGCAGCAGGACCAGCGTCTTCAGCGAGAGGCCCACGTCAACGCCCCGATGGCCAGCGCCTGCAGGCCGAACACGATGCCGAACCCGTTCCAGGAGGGCATGAACTGACCGTGCATGCGCTCGACCGCCCAGTGCTTGAGCGCGGCGGGGTTGACCCGGCCGTCGACCAGCATGTTCTCGCGGGCCAGCACCGACGCATCGAGCTGCTCGCCGAGGCCGGTCACGTACCGCACGGCCACGCGACGGATCAGCCGCGGCATGGCGGGGCTCTCGTGCAGGTAGGTGCGGAAGGCCTGCACGAGCCGCTGCGGCGACGTCACCGCCGACGCGAACGCCCCCGGCCGCCGCGCCTCGAGCGTTTCGATGAACCGCCCGAGCGTGTGGTCGTACAGCAGGCCGCCGTGCGAGCGCGTGAGGGACGCGAGCGCACGCCCGAGCCCGCGCTGGTGGCCCACCAGGGCGTAGAGCACCGGGAACACGCAGACCGACAGCACCACGACGAGCCCGCGGTGCGTCACGCTCCCGCCCTGGGACAGCCCGAAGAACAGTGCCGCGCACAGGGCACTCAGCACCACGCCGAAGACGACGCAGCGCGCCACTTCGACGGTGTAGCGGGCCCCGGAGCGGATCAGCGGTTGTGCGATGGACGTGGCGTTCATGGTCATGGGAGTGTCAGACGTCGATCTCGACGTCGTTGCCGCGGAGTTCCATCAGGTCGCGGCGCGCCTGCGCCTCGCCCTTGCCCATCAGCTTCGTCAGCGAGTCGGTGGTGGCGCCGAAATCGAGTTCGCCGAAGTTGACCTGGAGCAGGCGGCGCGTGTCGGGGTTCAGCGTGGTGTCCCACAGCTGCTCGGCGTTCATCTCGCCCAGGCCCTTGAAGCGGCCGATGGACCAGGCGTTCTCGCGGGCGCCTTCCTTGCGGAGCTTGTCGAGCGTGGCCGTGAGTTCGCCCTCGTCCAACGCGTAGATCTTGGCGGCCGGCTTCTTGCCGCGGGCCGGCGCGTCCACGCGGAACAGCGGCGGCTTGGCGATGTAGAGGTGCCCGGTCTCGACCAGCTTGGGGAAGTGGCGGAAGAACAGCGTCAGCAGCAACACCTGGATGTGCGAGCCGTCGACGTCGGCGTCGCTCAGGATGCAGACCTTGCCGTAGCGCAGGCCCGACAGGTCGGGCGAGTCGTTCGGGCCGTGCGGATCGACGCCGATGGCCACCGAGATGTCGTGGATCTCGTTGTTCGCGAACAGGCGGTCGCGCTCGACCTCCCACGCGTTGAGCACCTTGCCGCGCAGCGGCAGGATGGCCTGGGTTTCCTTGTTGCGGCCCATCTTCGCGCTGCCGCCGGCCGAGTCGCCCTCGACGAGGAACAGTTCGTTGAGGTTCAGGTCGCGGCTCTCGCAGTCGGTGAGCTTGCCGGGCAGCACGGCCACGCCGGAGCCCTTGCGCTTCTCCACCTTCTGGCTGGCGCGCTGGCGGGTCTGCGCCTGGCGGATCACCAGTTCGGCGAGCTTCTTGCCGAGGTCGACGTGCTGGTTCAGCCACAGCTCCATCGCCGGCTTCACGTACGTGGAGACGAGGCGGAGCGCGTCGCGGCTGTTCAGGCGTTCCTTGATCTGGCCCTGGAACTGCGGGTCGAGCACCTTCGCGCTCAGCACGAAGCTCGCGCGGGAGAACACGTCTTCCGGCATCAGCTTGACCCCCTTGGGCAGCAAGCTGTGCAGGTCGATGAAGCCCTTGACCGCGCCGAAGAGGCCGTCCTTCAGGCCCGACTCGTGCGTGCCGCCGTTCACCGTGGGGATCAGGTTCACGTAGCTCTCGCGCATGGGCGCGCCGTCTTCCGTGAAGGCCACGCACCAGGCAGCGCCCTCGCCTTCGGCGAAGTTCTCGGTCTCGCCCTTGTCGGCGTAGTGTTCGCCTTCGAACAGCGGGATCACCGGGTCGGCCGGGAGGGTCTGGGACAGGTAGTCGCGCAGGCCGCCCTTGTACATCCACGTGGTGACGTCGCCGGTCTTCTCGATGGTGAGCGACACGCTCACGCCCGGCATCAGCACCGCCTTGCTGCGCAACAGGTGCGTCAGTTCGTTGCGGGGGAAGTCGACGGTCTCGAAGTACTTGGCGTCGGGCCAGGCGCGCACCGTGGTGCCGCTGCGGCGGTCGCCGCTGCCGGCCTTGCGCACCTCGAGGGGTTCCAGTACGTCGCCACCGGCGAACACGAGGCGGGCCACCTGGCCCTCGCGCCACACGTTCACCTCGAGGCGGTTGGACAGCGCATTGGTGACGCTCACGCCCACGCCGTGCAGGCCGCCGGAGAAGCTGTACGCCCCGCCGGAGCCCTTGTCGAACTTGCCGCCGGCATGCAGGCGGGTGAAGACGATCTCGACGACGGGGACCTTTTCCTCCGGGTGCATCCCGAAGGGAATGCCCCGGCCGTCGTCCTGGACACTGACCGATCCGTCGGTGTGCAGGGTCACGTCGATGCGTTTGCCGTGGTTGGCCAGGGCCTCGTCAGCCGCGTTGTCGATCACCTCCTGGATGATGTGCAGGGGGTTGTCGGTCCGGGTGTACATGCCCGGACGCTGCTTGACGGGCTCCAGGCCCTTGAGGACCCGGATCGACGCTTCGCCGTAGGAAGAATTGCTCGGTTTGCTTGCCATGGGGCGGAATTCTAGGGTGCTCGACCGGCCGGATCGGTGCGGTAACCTTGCGAGGTTTGTCACACCCTGTACAGATCCCGTCCATGCCCCACCCGTCGCTTTCCCGCTCCGCCCTGCTCGCCGCCGCCCTCGTCTCGGCGTCCACCGCCTACGCCGCCGACATCAACACCGTGCAGAACCTCACCCAGGCCGAGTTCCGCGACCTGTCCGAGGACCTGAGCTCGACCCTCGGCTTCAAGGCGATGATCCCCTCGGAAAGCATGGGCACCACGGGGTTCGACGTGGGCCTGTCGGTCACCGGCACCGAACTGGCCCACCGCGGCGCCTGGGCCAAGGCGTCCAACGGGTCCGAGCCGGAGTCGGTGATGCCGACGGCCACCGTGCGTGTCCACAAGGGCCTGCCCTGGAACGTCGACGTGGGCGCCACCTGGGCGAACACCACCACGAACGCCAGCGCCTTCGGCGGCGAGGTGCGCTGGGCCGTGCTGCCCGGCAGCACCCTGGTGCCGGCCGTCGCCGTGCGCGCCAGCGCCACGTCGCTCAGCGGGGTCGACCAGATCGACATGCAGACCTACGGGCTGGACGTCTCCATCTCCAAGGGCTTCGCGATGTTCACGCCGTACGCGGGCATCGGCACCGTGTACGTCAAGAGCAAGCCGGACGGCAGCACGGGCCTCGCCAAGGAGAGCTTCAACCAGGGCAAGGTGTACGCCGGACTGAACGTCAACCTCGGGCTGATCAACCTCGCCGTCGAGGCCGACCGCACCGGAGATGCCACCAGCTACGGCCTGAAAGGCGGCGTTCGCTTCTGATGCCGCGAATGTCATGACCGGCCAGCACACCCGCGGCAAAGTCACTACAGTCGCGGGATGAAGTCCTCCGCCTCTCCCCCGCCGTCGTTGCCGATCGGCCAGGTCCTGGCCTGTGCCGGCCTGATCGTGACCCTGTCGATGGGCATCCGCCACGGCTTCGGCCTGTGGCTGCAGCCCATCACGATGGAACGGGGCTGGTCCCGCGAGACCTTCGCGTTCGCGCTCGCCATCCAGAACCTCGCCTGGGGTGTGGCCACGCCGTTCGCGGGCATGCTGGCCGACCGGTTCGGGGCGTTCAAGGTGCTGCTCACCTGCAGCGCCCTCTATGCCCTGGGCCTCGTGACGATGGCGCTGGCCACCACCGGCCTCGCGTTCACCGCCAGCGCCGGGGTGGTGCTGGGCCTGGCGCAGGCCGGCACCACCTACGCCGTGGTCTACGGCGTGATCGGCCGCAACGTGCCCGCCGAACGGCGCAGCTGGGCCATGGGTGTCGCGGCGGCGGCCGGGTCCTTCGGGCAGTTCCTCATGGTGCCGGTGGAGAACCTGCTGATCGGCAGCTTCGGATGGCAGCACGCCCTCTTCATCCTGGGCGTCGGCGCGCTGGCCATCGTGCCGCTCGCCTTCGGCCTGAAGGAGGCGCCCTTCGCCAAGCCCACGGCGCACGACCAGAGCATCGGCGGCGCCATCCGCGAGGCCTTCGCGTACCCGAGCTTCGTGCTGCT
Source organism: Piscinibacter gummiphilus (assembly GCF_002116905.1). NCBI lineage: Bacteria > Pseudomonadati > Pseudomonadota > Betaproteobacteria > Burkholderiales > Sphaerotilaceae > Rhizobacter > Rhizobacter gummiphilus. The sequence goes on along the minus strand of NZ_CP015118.1, from coordinate 2,745,042 downwards.
GATGGCCGGCTACTTCGTGTGCGGCTTCCAGGTGGTGTTCATCGGCGTGCACATGCCCAGCTACCTGAAGGACCACGGCCTGACCGCCAACGTCGCCACCACGGCGCTGGCCCTCATCGGCCTCTTCAACGTGATCGGCACCTACGCCGCGGGCTCGCTCGGACAGGTCTTCCCGAAACGCTACATCCTGTCGACCATCTACCTGCTGCGGTCCATCGTGATCGTGATCTTCCTGAACGTGCCGCTGTCGCCCATGAGCGTCTACGTCTTCGCCGCGACGATGGGGGTGCTGTGGCTGTCGACCGTGCCGCCCACCAACGCGGTGGTGGCGCAGATCTTCGGCGTGCGCCACCTGTCGATGCTCGGCGGTTTCGTGTTCTTCAGCCACCAGATCGGCTCGTTCCTGGGCGTGTGGCTCGGGGGCCGCCTGTACGACGCGACGGGCAGCTACGACGTGGTCTGGTGGATCGCCGTGGGCCTGGGCGTGTTCGCGGCCCTCGTGAACCTGCCGGTGCGCGAGACCGCCATCGCGCGGCCGTCGGCCCAGCCCGCATGAGGAGCCCGGCGGTGCGGCGCGGTGCGATCTGGCTGGGTGCGGGGGCCGTGCTGGCCGCGGTGTTCGCGGCCTACCTGCGCCCCGACCTCGCCTTCACGCTCGCCAACCAGCTCTGGAACTGCTTCTGACGGACATGGCCGAACCCTCCGACTGGGTGCGCCGCTGGTCGCACCTCGCCCCCGCCGGTGGCACCGTGCTCGACGTGGCCTGCGGCTCCGGCCGCCATGTGCGCTGGTTCGCCGCGCGCGGCCATGCCGTGACCGCCCTCGACCGCGACGCCGAGGCCACCGCGGGCCTGGCCGACGTGGCGGAGGTGGTGCTGGCCGACATCGAGGCGGGCCCGTGGCCGCTCGCGGGCCGCCGCTTCGACACCGTCGTCGTCACGAACTACCTCTGGCGCCCGCTGCTGCCGGTCATCATGGACAGCGTGGCCGAGGGCGGCCTCCTTCTTTACGAAACCTTTGCAATCGGAAACGGGGGCTTCGGCCGGCCGAGGAACCCCGAATTCCTGCTGCACGAAGGCGAACTGCTGGCCGCGGCGAAGGGCCTGCGCGCCGTGGCGTACGAGCACGGTTTCCTCCCGGAGCCGCCCCGGCTCGTTCAGCGTCTGGCGGCCCGCCGGACCCACGCGAACGGACCGGATCCGCTGCGCCGTGAACTGCTGGAGACTCCGGATTCCCCCGCCTCCTCCGAGGGTGAGTAAAATCGGCGGATTCCGAGGAACATCCGAATGAAACCCATTGTTGGCAGCATCGTCGCACTCGTCACGCCGATGCAGGAAGACGGCAGCGTCGATTACCCGGCGCTGCGCCGCCTGATCGACTGGCACATCGCCGAAGGCACCGATTGCATCGCCGTCGTGGGCACCACGGGCGAGTCGCCCGTCGTGTCCGTCGAGGAGCACTGCGAGATCATCCGCGTGTCGGTGGAGCAGGCCAAGGGACGCGTGCCCATCATGGCCGGCACCGGCGCGAACTCCACGCACGAGGCCATCGAGCTCTCGCGTTTCGCGAAGAAGGCGGGCGCCGACTGCACGCTGTCGGTCGTCCCCTACTACAACAAGCCCTCGCAGGACGGCATCTACGCGCACTTCAAGGCCATCGCCGAAGCCGCGGACATCCCGATGGTGCTCTACAACGTGCCCGGCCGCACCGTCGCGGACATGCAGGTCGAGACCGCCCTGCGCCTGGCCGAAGTGCCCGGCATCATCGGCATCAAGGAGGCCACGGGCAGCATCGAACGCGCCGGCTGGCTGATCAAGCAGGCCCCGAAGGGCTTCTCGATCTATTCCGGCGACGACTCCACCGCCGTCGCCCTGATGCTGCTGGGCGGCCACGGCAACGTGAGCGTCACCGCCAACGTGGCGCCCCGACAGATGCACGAGCTGTGCAAGCTCGCGCTGGCCGGCAAGGCCCGCGAAGCCGCCGAGCTGCACCTGAAGCTGCTGCCGCTGCACAAGCACCTGTTCGTCGAATCGAGCCCCGCCCCCACCAAGTTCGCCATGGCGAAGCTGGGCCTGTGCGGCGAGACGCTGCGCCTGCCGATCGTGCCGCTCACGGAAGCAGGCCGCAAGACGGTGGAACAAGCGCTGCGCGACTCGGGTCTCATCTGACCCCGGCGCGGTGCTTCGCGCCGCGCCATCCACCCCTTTTCCTCGGTCCCTGGCGGGCCTTCCAGGCCCCGCCGAACCCGCATGTGCTCCCCGGAGATGAACAACGTGACCCTTTCCTCCCGCCCGACCGCGAACCAGCCCACGCGCCTGCCCCTGCGCTCCGTCTCGCTCGCCGTGGCACTCGCCGTGGGCCTGTCCGGTTGTTCGTCCCTCGCCGATTTCATGGGCGGCGACAAGGTCGACTACCGCGGCAATGCGGCCAAGGGCAAGACGCTCGAGGTCCCGCCCGACCTGACCCAGCTGTCCACCGACAACCGCTACCAGCCGTCCGCGGCGCGTGGCGCCGTCAGCGCCTCCGAGTTCCAGGCGGCCGCCGCCACCCCGGCGGCCCCCGGCGTGACGTCCGGCGCCAACACCGTCGCGCCGTCGTCCGTCGGTGAAGTGCGCCTCGAGCGCCTCGGCAACCAGCGCTACCTGGTCGTGCCGATGACGCCCGAGCAGCTGTGGCCGCAGCTCCAGGCCTTCTGGCAGGAACGTTCGCTCGCCCTCGTGGTCGACCGCCCCGAGATCGGCGTGATGGAAACCGAGTGGGCCGAGAACCGCGCCAAGCTGCCGGCCGACCTGCTGCGCAAGTACGTGGGCAAGGTGCTCGACGTGCTGTACTCCACCAACACGCTCGACAAGTTCCGCGTGCGCGTCGAACGTTCGCCCACGGGCACCGGCTCGGAAATCTACCTGACGCAGCGCGGCATGGAAGAGTTCTTCGGGGGCCCGCAGAAGGACCAGTCCGTGTGGGAGCCGCGTGCACGCGACTTCCAGCTCGAAGGCGAGAT